>NZ_KI421511.1:8220414-8520414 GCF_000473265.1 Amycolatopsis thermoflava N1165 | reverse complement strand
TCGCGCGACTAGGAAGGCTTCGAGATGACCGTTCCCGTGGTGACCGCGATGCGGGTGGTGCCCGTCGCGGGCCAGGACAGCATGCTGCTCAACCTCAGCGGCGCGCACGCGCCGTTCTTCACCCGGAACCTGGTGGTGCTCACCGATTCCGCGGGCCGCACCGGGATCGGCGAGGTGCCCGGCGGCGAGCGCATCCGGTCCACTTTGGAGGATTGCGTGCCGCTGGTCGTCGGCAGGCCGGTGAGCGGGCACCACGCGGTGCTGGGCGAGGTCCGGCGCCGGTTCGCCGACCGGGACGCCGGCGGCCGCGGCGCGCAGACGTTCGACCTGCGCGTGACGATCCACGCGGTGACGGCGCTGGAGGCCGCGCTGCTGGACCTGCTCGGGCAGCACCTGGAGGTGCCGGTGGCGGACCTGCTGGGCGAGGGGCGGCAGCGGGACCGGGTGCCGGTGCTGGGTTACCTGTTCTACGTGGGCGACCGGACGCGCACCGACCTGCCGTACCGCGGTGGTTCGGGTGACGGGTGGTTCCGGGTGCGGGACGAGGAGGCGCTGACGCCGGAGGCCGTGGTGCGGCTGGCGGAGGCGGCGCAGGCGCGGTACGGGTTCCGGGACTTCAAGCTCAAGGGCGGGGTGCTGCCCGCCGAGGAGGAGGCCGAGGCGGTGCGGGCGCTGGCGGCGCGGTTCCCGGAGGCGCGGATCACGCTGGACCCGAACGGCGGGTGGCTGCTGGCGGACGCGATCCGGGTCGGCCGGTCGCTGCAGGACGTGCTGTCCTACGCCGAGGACCCGTGCGGCGCGGAGGGCGGCTACTCGGGCCGGGAGACGATGGCGGAGTTCCGGCGCGCGACCGGCCTGCGCACCGCGACGAACATGATCGCCACGGACTGGCGGCAGCTGGGGCACGCGGTGCGGACGGACGCGGTGGACATCCCGCTGGCGGACCCGCACTTCTGGACGATGGCGGGCTCGGTGCGGGTGGCCCAGCTGTGCGACGCGTGGGGCCTGACGTGGGGCTCGCACTCGAACAACCACTTCGACGTGTCCCTGGCGATGTTCACCCACGTGGCGGCGGCCGCGCCGGGCGACATCACGGCGATCGACACGCACTGGATCTGGCAGGACGGGCAGCGCCTGACGAGGGACCCGCTGCGCATCAAGGACGGCGAGATCGAGGTGCCGCAGCGGCCGGGGCTCGGGGTGGAGCTGGACTGGGACCAGGTGGAGCAGGCGCACGAGCTGTACCGCCGCCACGGCCTGGGCACCCGCGACGACGCCGTGGCGATGCAGTACCTGGTGGAGGGCTGGACCTTCGACCCGAAGCGGCCCTGTCTGGACCGCTGATTCTGCGCCGCTTCCTCCCGGCGACCCGGCTCGACCACAGGTTGGACGCCACGGGCTGCCTCGGCCGGACCGGGACGCCCGGCCCCACCACGGGCGGCACCCCACCGGCCGCCCCGAGGCGACCCAGCCCGACCACCGCCCAGCTCCACCACGCGTGTCACGTCGTGGGGCTGCTCCGGGTCGGTCCGCGCCGCCGGCCCGGAGCAGCTCGTGCGGGGGCGACGGCCCCGTCTCGACCGTCGTCTCCGCGTCGGCGCCTCCGTCAGAAACCCTCCACGAACCGGCGCGGCGGGATGCCGCGCACACCCACCTCCGCGCGGTACAGCAGACCGCCGTCCCCGTCCTGGCGGGCGCTCGTCACGTACAGCACGTCCAGGTCCGGCCCGCCGAACACGGAGCTCGTCGGGCACGCCGCGGGCACGTCGACCGTCATCAGGCGCTCCCCGGACACCGGGTCCAGCCGCCACACCTGGCCGGCGCCCCAGATCGCCACCCACACCGCGCCTTCCGCGTCGACCGTCAGCCCGTCCGGCAGCCCCACCCGCGACGACACGTGCCGCAGCACCCGGCGGCCCGACACCTCGCCGGTGGCCGGGCGATAACGCCACGCCGAGATGTTCCCGGCCGCCGTGTCGACGTGGTACAGCACCTGCCCGTCCGGCGACCAGTCGAGGCCGTTGGACATCCCCAGCCCCCGCACCGCGACCGCCACACTGCGCCCCGCGACGCAGAACAGCGAGCCGATCCGCCGGTGGTCGTGCGTGGCCGAACCCGCCCAGCACCGGCCGCGCGGGTCGATAGCGGCGTCGTTCATGCGCGCGCCCGGCTCCAGCGGCAGCTCGACGACCGGCGACGTCCGGCCCGAGCGCGGGTCGAGCCACGCCAGGCCGCGTTCGGTGACCGCCAGCAGGTCGTCACCGGGGCCGAGCTCGACCGCGCTGACCCGGACGTCCAGCCCGACCGACACCCCCGACCCGGACGGCGTGACGTTGTGCAGCCGCAGACCGGGGATGTCGACCCAGTACAAGACACCCGCCGGATCCCACAGCGGCGACTCGCCGAGTTCGCTCGCCGCGGTGGTCACGCTCTCCGCCGGACACAGGACCGGGCTGCGCTCGGAACCGATCATGAGACCTCGACTCCAGTAGGTTTCACTAGTCGAACAGCATATCTCAATCTGCGGATTGCGCTAGCCCCTGAGGCGGGCCGCCGACTCTCCCCTGATCCGCACGCCGGCCTTGGCGAAGACGACCTTGAGGTGGTCCTGCACCGTGTGCGCCGAGATCCCGAGCGCCTCCGCGGTGTCCACAGTGGACGCTCCAGTGAGCACCTCGCGGCAGATCTCGCGTTCGCGCGGGGTGAGCCCGTAAGCCGCGAACAGCAGGTCCACCAGCGCGTCGCCGCTCGCGCGCTCCAGGGTCACCGCGGTTTCGTCGTCGTCGGAGACGAGCCGGGCGGCGCGCAGCAGGATCCACCCGCCGCGCGAACCGCGGACGCGGGCGCCGAACGTGCCGGACGGCGCGGCGCGGGCGCCGCTGACCACCGCCCGCACCATGACCGTGAACCGGCCGGGGGCGATGTCGTCGAGTTCGTCGCGCCATTCCCGCGCGGCGGCGGTGGCCGCGCGGACCTCGCCGTCCGCGGTGACCACGACGATCGCGGGCCGCTCCGGCCCGCCGCCCGCACGGGCGGCGACGCGGGTCGCGCAGGCCAGCGCGGGCGCGACGGCCGTGAGGAACTCGACCTCGCGATCGGTGAAGTCGGCCGTGCGGACCATTCCGGCGGCGCCCCAGCACACGCCGTCGACGCGGAAGACCAGGCGCAGCTCGTGGTGCAGTCCGAGCGGGCGCCACACGTCGTTGACGCGGCTGCTGCGCTCACGGTCGCGCCGGGGCAGCTCGGACAGCCGCGCCACCGGCGTCGGGCGCCGGGCGAGTTCGGCGAAGGTTCGCCCGCGGTGCTGGTGTGTGTTTTCATGCGGCCAGCCAACGACATCCCACCCACTCGGGCCATCCCGGGATTGTGGGATACCCGCGACCACCGCCGCGGGCGCATAGTGCCGGGCATGTGGGAGGGCCGGGCACACGGCGCCCGGCGTGACATTATCGCGCTCGCCGAGGCGGGCCTCGGCGTCGCGGACCTGCACGCGGCCGCCATCGAGGTGGTCGAGGGCCAGGAACTGCACTCGCCCGACGCGATCATCACCGTGAAGGCCGGGGCTGAGCACACCGGCGCCTACGAGCTGTTCGAGGTCGACGCGCCGCGCGGGCCCGCGGTGCCCCCGCACGGGACGCCGTGGCCGAAGGCGTACTACGTGCTGCACGGCCGGATGGCGGTCCTCGTCGACGGCGAGATCCACGACCTCGGCCGGGCGCGTCCATCACGGTGCCCGCCGGGGCGATGCACACGTTCACCGTGCACACGCCGTCGGTGAAGTTTCTGGCGTTCAGCCCGGGCGCGCAGATGGGTCGCTTCTTCCGGGACGTCGACCAGGCGGTGCCGGCGGGCACGCCGATGGCCGAGGCCGCGCCGCTGCTGACCGAGGTGCTGCACCGGCACGGCATCACGCTGCAGGACTGGCCATGACCCGCGACCCGGCGGCGTCCGACGGCCCGTGCTCCACCACGGCAGGGGCCGCGACCCGCCATCCCGGCACTGTCCGGCCACGCACGCACCACCAAAGAACGCACCATGTCCCGCCATCCGGCACTGTCCGACGGCCCGCGCCCCACCGCAGCACGCACCACGACCCGCCATCCGGCACTGTCCGACGGCCCGCGCCCCACCGCAGCACGCACCACGACCCGCCATCCGGCACTGTCCGACGGCCCGCGCTCCACCGCAGCACGCACCACGACCCGCCATCCGGCGCTCTCCGGCCGCGCTCCACCGCAGGACCGGCGAGGGGCCGCGGGGTGGCGCCCTCCGGCCGCGCGCGTCCCACCGCAGCACGGGCCATCGCACGGTTCCCGGCTGTGCGGCCGGGAAACGTTCAGCGGCAACCGCCGCACCGCGGCGGCACAGCACACACAGCGCGCGCGTCAACACCACCACCAGGACAACCACCACTACCGGCGCGGCGCCGAGAACGTCGTGGCTCAGGTGTTCGCGGAGGTGGCCGCCGCGCTGCTCGCCGTCGCGGGGTGATCGTCAGCCGTGGTGCACCGCCTCCACGTTGTGCCCGTCGGGGTCGCGTAGGAACACCGCGTAGTAACCCGGGTGGTACTCGGGCCACTCGCGGGGCGCGTGCAGCACCTCGACACCCGCCTCGACGGCCGCGGCGTGCACGGCGTCCACCGCGTCCCGGCCGGGCGCGCGGAAGGCCACGTGCAGCTCGCGGGTTTCCGCGCCGCCCGCGGAACTCAGCCAGAAGTCGGGGTTGCCGTCCGGCCCGGCCATCCCCACCACCACGCTGTCGCCCGCGGGAAAACGCATCGCCTCCCGCAACCCGATCGGCCCGAACACGCGCTGATACAGGGCGGCGGACGCCTCGACGTCGGCCACCTGAACTCCGAGATGATCCAGCATGCGCGAAGGCTAACCGGCACCACCGACAATTTCCGGCGCCACGTTCCGGACACCCTCGCTGGTCCACAGTAGACAGAGCGCGGAACCCGGAATAACCGTGGTAACGTTCCTCCATGGGGGAAAATTCACAAACATTGCAGTCCGTCTCGAACGCTTTGCGCCTGGTGCTGCTGCTCCGCGCCCAGGCGGACGTCGGGGTGACGGACGCGGCGCGGCACCTCGGCGTCGGCCCGTCCACGGCGCACCGCCTGCTGACCACCTTGCAGCAACACGGCTTCGCCGAACAGACCCACGGCGGCCGCCGCTACCGCATCGGCCCGTCGATGACCATGTCCAGCGAGACGCAGGCGGTCGAGCACTGCCTGGAGGTCGCGTACCCGCTCATGCAGCAGCTGCGCGACGAATCGCGGGAGACCGTGCACATCTCGGTGCTGGCCGGCGCGCGGGTCAAGTTCGTCGCCGCCGTCGAATCGCCGCTGCTGATGCGCGTCGCGAGCCGGGTCGGCCTGAGCATGCCGGCGCACGTGTCCGCCGCGGGCAAGGTGCTGCTCGCCGAACTCACCGACGACGAGCTGGCCGAGCTGTACCCGGACGAGGAACTGACCGGCGCCACCGACGCCGGCCTGCACACCCGCACCGCACTCCGGCGGGAGCTGGCGCGCGTGCGGGCCGAGGGCTTCGGGCGCAACACCGGCGAGTCCGAGGAGGGCCTGGCCGCGCTCGCGGTGCCGATCCCGCGCGCCGCCGGCCGCGTGCTGTGCAGCCTCGCGCTCACCGGTCCCCTGTTCCGGTTCAACCCCGATCCGGCCGCCGGCGTTTCGCCGCGTGAGCTGGAGCTGACGACGATGCTGCGGCACTCCGCGGCGCAGATCGCGAAGCAGCTCGTCTACTGAGGGCACAATGGGCGGGGACGAGAGAGGGGGCGCCATGCCCGACGAAACCACGCCCGAGGGCGACTACACCGAATCCGGCGTGCCGAGCTTCGACTTCGTGCGCGACCGCATCGAGAACCGCTACGCGACGGCCCTCGGCTCGACCGAACTGGCCGGGGAGACCCCGGAGGCGGCCTCGTTCGACGAGAAACTGGCCGACCGGGACCGCGCCGCACGCGACAAGCTGGAGGAGATCCGCCGCTCGATGCGCGGCGAGTGAGTTCAGGGCTTCTGCCAGACCGAGACGTGCTTGCGGCTCTCCCCGGTGAACGGCTCGCGCGCCCAGTCCGCCCACCGCTCCCGCAGGCGCATCCCCGCCAGCTCGGCCATCAGGTCGAGCTCCGACGGCCAGACGTAGCGGAACGGGATCGACCGGAACACGCCGCGGCCGCCGGTGACGTCGACGTAGTTGGAGCTCATCGCCTGCGTGGCCGGGTCTACCTCGATCATCGAAACCCCCGCCTGGCTGGAGGTGGCTGCGGAAGCACCGTTTGTTCCACCTGAGTAGTCAGGCCGGTGAGGGCGCGGCCCTCGAACTAGGCAACGGCACCGGCCGGATCGCGCTACCGCTCGCCGCGTGCCGGTGCACGGCATCTACGGCGCCGTGGTCACTCGCCTGCATGCGAGGCTGGGTGACGCGGCGAGCCCGGCCAGGAAACCGACCGTCGCGTCCACCGCGGCGGGCTCGAACTCCGGGCCCTCCGACTGGTCGTACTTCGCGGCGACGTCCTCGCCGAAGTAGCCGTCGTCCATGGGCGGACCGTAGCGCGGGACGCCGCGGCGGTGCCCGCTATTTTCCGCCGAGGAACTCGTCGAGCACCTTCGCCGTCGCCTCGGCGGGGATTCCGTGCCCGGCGCCGCCGGGGACCTCGGCGTACTTCGCCCGGGCGAGGTGCGCCGGCAGTGCCCGGGCGGCTTCGCGCAGGCCGGGCCAAGTCTCGCTGCCGCTGAGGACGAGGACGTCCAGGTCGAGAGCACGCATGGCCGCGGTGGGCAGGTTCGGCGCGGCGGTGAGCGTGGCGTCGTAGACCAGGCTCTGCGCGACGGCCTCCAGCTGCGGCCACATCGGGGAGCGCCGGATCTGCTCGACCGTCTCCGGCGGCAGCCCGATGCCCTCGATCTGCATCGTCGCGACCGCGTCACCGCGCCTGCCATCGCCGATCAGCGCGGCGAGCTTCCCCGAGAGATCCCGGGCCGAGCCGGCCAGACCGCCGAGCGCGAACGGCGGCTCGTAGAGCACGACGCGGGTGATCGCCGCCCCGGCGGCCGCGGCGTGCAGCGCGAGGATGCCACCCGAGGAGAAGCCGAACACCGCGGCCGGCCCGCCCTCGGCCGCGAGCACGGCATTCAGGTCCTCGACCTCGCGCTCGACCCGGTAGGTCGCGGCCTGGTGCGGCGGAATGGCGTCGCCGCTGTCCCCGCGCCCGCGCCGGTCGACGCACACGACGGTGTACCGGTCGCGCAGCACCTCCGCGACGGGCGCGCACGCCGTCCGGTCGTTGAAGGCGCCGCCGAGGAACACGACGAGCGGCCCGCTGCCGTCCCGCTCGTAGGCGATGGGCGTCCCGTCCGCCGAGGTCACCGTGTGCATGCCGTCCTCCTTCACCGGGTTTCAGTGTGCCGACGAACGGGCCCGCGGCGGGAGGACATCCGGGAAGCCGAACCGCCGCACCAGGGTCGGCTCGCCGAAGACGGTGATCTTCGCGATGCCCGTGGAGGTCACCGTGAGGACCGCGAGGCCGTACGCGCGGTGGGCGCCGTCGGTGAGGCGGTACGTCACCGCGGCCGGCTGGTCGTTCGCCGTCGTCGGCAGCATGCGCCACTCACCGGGCTCACCGATCACCGCGGGGCTCTCGAGGAACGGCAGGCAGGTGCGGCGGCCGGCGAACCACGTCGGCGAGCCGACCACCTCCAGCGCGGCGTCCTGGCGCAGCGCGCGTTCCAGCAGCGCGACATCCGACTTCTCGAACGCCGCCATGTACTGGTCCAGCAACGCGCGCGCCTCGGGCGCGGACGGCTCTGCCAGCTCTTCCGGCGCGGCCACCTCCGCCAGGCTCGCCCGCGCCCGTTGCAGCGCGCTCTTCACCGCCGCGACCGTCAGGCCGAGCATGCCGGCGACCTCGGCGGCCGGGAAGGCCAGGACGTCCCGCAGGATCAGCACCGCTCGCTGCCGTGGTGGCAGCACCTGCAGGCTCGCGATCAGCGCCAGCCGCACCCCCTCCCGCGATTCGGCCGCCGCCGCGGGGTCCACCGGGATCGGCTGGAGCCACGCCACTCCCGGCGCCTCGCCCGGCGGCGCGGCCGGGTCGTCCGACGGCGGCGCCAGCCCGGACGGCAGCACCCGCCGCCCGCGGCCCCGCAACGCTGTCAGGCACACGTTCGTCGCGATCCGGTACAGCCAGGTGCGCACCGACGCCCGCCCCTCGAACGCGCCGAACGACCGCCACGCGCGCAGGTACGTCTCCTGCACCAGGTCCTCGGCGTCGTCGAGCGAGCCGAGCATCCGGTAGCAGTGCGCCAGCAATTCGGCGCGGAACGGCTCCGCGAGCTGGGCGAAGCCGTCCTCGGTGGTTCCCACGTCAAGCACTCTGCCTCACCTCGGCCGGTGGGAAGAGGTTCACGTGCTCCGGGAAGATCCGCACGACCACGCGCTCGGCGCCCGGCTCCGGCGGCGGCTCCTGCCCGCCCATGTACAGCCGGTACATGACCACCGGCAGCTCCTTCCCCGGATCGGCGGTGATCTCCACGCGGCCGCGCACCTCCGCGTAGTGTCCGGTCACCCTGGACACCACGAGCAGGCTGAGCCGCGGATCGCGCTCCAGGTTGCGGGTCTTGCGGCGGCCGCGAAGCGTGCTGAACACGATCGTGCCGTCGTCCTCGCACTTGACGAAGACGACCGACGACTGGGGACGGCCGTCGGGGTTGCTGGTCGAGACGATCGCGAAGTGCGGTTCGCCGACGAGGCGGCGGACGGTTTCGGGCAGTGTCATACCGGTACCGACTCGCGGGCGGCCGGAAAGGAATCGGTCTCAGCGCACCGTCATGCGCACACCCTCGGCCAGCCGGTACGGGCGCGTGTCCACCAGCGCGCCCAGCAGCCGCCGCAGGCGCGAAACCTCCGCACGCACCGTGACGATGTGCTCGGCGTCGCCGTACAACGCGCGGCTGAGCGCCTCCGCCGACAGCCCGGCGGGTCCGGCGCGGTGCAGCAGCACGAGGATCTCCGCGTGGCGGCGGGTCACCTTGCGCCGCCAGCCGGTGTCGCCGCCCTGCAACGTCAGCAGCGGGGTGTGCGTGAGGTCGAGGTCGAGCGTCACCCGCCGGTCGGGTCCGGCCGGGCGGATCAGCCAGCCCTCGGCCAGCCGCTCGGGCAGGCACGCGCCGAGCCCGGGCACCGCGATCGGCTCGCCCGCGGACGGCGCCGCGATGCGGTCGCCCACCGACACCCCGGCGCCTGCCGCGACCCAGCCGTGGTCGTCGACCAACAGCGCGGGCCCGGTGGCCAGCAGCGGCTCGCCCACCTGGCGCAACCGGTCGAGCCGCCGCTGGTGCCAGCGCCAGATCTGCGCCTCGGCGAGCCTGCGGCCGGTTTCCACCAGCGCCCCGATGGCCGGGTGCAGCGTCAGCGCCGGGCCGCTCACGTCGATCACCCCGAGCAGGTCGCCGGTGCGCGGATCGTGCACCGGCGACGCCGTGCAGTACCACGGGTGCTGGTTCTGCTCGAAGTGCTCGCCCGCGAGCAGCTCGACCGGGGCGGCCTCGGCCAGCGCGGTGCCGATCGCGTTGGTGCCGACGCGCTCCTCGGTCCACTCCGCGCCCTCGAAGAACCCGAGGTCGTCGGCGTGGCGGCGGACGCGGGAAGTGCCCTCGCGCCACAGGATGACGCCGTCGGCGTCGGTGACGACCAGCAGCACGTGCGGCATCCCGCCGAGCACCTGCTTGAGGTCGCCGACCGCGTCCCGCAGCGGCGAGTTCTCCCGCCGCCTGGCCAGCTCGTCCTCGTTCAGCCAGTCACGGGTGTTGAGCCCGTCGGCCTTCAGCCCGAGCCCGATGACCCGTTCCCAGGACCGGGACACCACGTCACGCGGCCGCAGCGGCGGACGGCCGCCCGCGATCACGGCGTCGTGCATGCGGACCAGGTCGCGGGCGTAGGCGGGCAGGCTGCAGCCAGGCGGGACTGCGCCGGGCACGCTCACGGTCCACCTCCGCACCACTGCGTCGACGATCGAGCATAGGTGCCGCTCACGCGCTCGCCAAGGCGTGCAATTCGCTGCAACCGTTGCCGGTCACCCGTCCGGCGCGCTGTGATCGGTGTTACATCCCCAACGGCGAGGAGGAGTGGCGATGACACAGACGATCGACCGGGAGGCGCCGGCGCGGTCGCCGCAGGCGCGCGTCGACGCCTGGCTGGAGCGGTTCGAGGCCGCGCTGGCCGCCCGCGACGTCGAGGCGGCGGCGGGCATGTTCGCGGTCGACAGCTTCTGGCGCGACCTGGTGGCGTTCACCTGGAACATCAAGACCGTCGAAGGCCGCGAAGGCGTCGCCGACATGCTGTCCGCCTGCCTGGACGGCACGGATCCGTCCGGTTTCCGCACCACCGAGACCCCGACCGAGGCCGACGGGGTCGTCGAGGCGTGGCTGGAGTTCGAGACCGCCACCGGCCGCGGCAAGGGCCACCTCCGGCTGACCGACGAGGGCGCCTGGACGTTCCTGACCAGCCTGCGCGAGCTGAAGGGCTTCGAGGAACCGCAACGCGAACGCCGCCCGAAGGGTGTGCGGCACGGCGTCATCCGGGGACGCCGGGTGTGGGCCGAGGAACGCGAGCTGGAGAAGAAGGAGCTCGGGTACGAGCGCCAGCCCTACGTGGTGGTGATCGGCGGCGGGCAGGGCGGCATCGCGCTCGGCGCGCGGCTGCGGCAGCTCGGGGTGCCCGCGCTGGTCGTGGACCGCCACGAACGTCCCGGCGACCAGTGGCGCAAGCGCTACAAGAGCCTGTGCCTGCACGACCCGGTCTGGTACGACCACCTGCCCTACCTGCCGTTCCCGGAGAACTGGCCGGTGTTCGCGCCGAAGGACAAGATCGCGGACTGGCTGGAGATGTACACCCGCGTGATGGACGTGCCGTACTGGACGCGGTCGGAGGTGAAGTCGGCGTCCTACGACGAGGACACGGCACAGTGGACGGTCACCGTCGACCGTGCGGGTGAAACCGTGGTGCTGACGCCGAAACAGCTCGTGTTCGCGACCGGCATGTCGGGCAAGCCGAACATCCCGTCGTTCCCCGGGATGGATGTCTTCGAGGGCGACCAGCACCACTCTTCGCAGCACCCGGGCCCGGACGCCTACGCGGGCAAGAAGGCCGTGGTGATCGGCTCGAACAACTCCGCGCACGACATCTGCGCGGCGCTGTGGGAGCACGGCGCGGACGTCACGATGGTGCAGCGGTCCTCCACCCACGTGGTGAAGTCGGACTCGCTGATGGAGATCGGCCTCGGCGACCTGTACTCCGAGCGCGCGGTGGCGAACGGCATGACCACCGACAAGGCCGACATGGTGTTCGCGTCGCTGCCCTACCGGATCATGCACCAGTTCCAGATCCCGGTGTACCAGCAGATCAAGCAGCGCGACGCGGACTTCTACGACCGCCTGGAGAAGGCCGGATTCCTGCACGACTGGGGCGACGACGGGTCCGGCCTGTTCATGAAGTACCTGCGGCGCGGCTCCGGCTACTACATCGACGTCGGCGCCTCCGAGCTCGTCGCGAACGGCGACATCAAACTGGTACGCGGCCAGGTCGACCACCTGACGCGCAACGCCGTGGTGCTCGCCGACGGCACCGAGCTGGAGGCCGACCTGGTGGTGTACGCGACCGGGTACGGGTCGATGAACGGGTGGGTCGCCGACATCGCCGGGCAGGAGATGGCCGACCGGGTCGGCAAGTGCTGGGGCCTCGGCTCGGGGACGACGAAGGACCCCGGACCGTGGGAAGGCGAGCAGCGGAACATGTGGAAGCCGACCCAGCAGCCGGGGTTGTGGTTCCACGGCGGGAACCTGCACCAGTCCCGGCACTACTCGCTGTACCTGGCGCTGCAGCTGAAGGCCCGGTACGAGGGCATCCCGACGCCGGTGTACGGGCTGCAGGAGGTGCACCACCTGTCGTGAAGCTTCCGGGGCCCGGCCGTCGACGGGGCGGCCGGGCCCCGGGTTCCACCTACGCGAACGCGTTGACCCCGGTCAGCTCCGCGGACAGCGCCCACAGCCGCGCGGCCTGCTCCCGGTCGGTGGCGTAGTCGCGGACGCCGAGGAACATCGCCGGGCGGCCCGGGCCGGACGGGAGCGGCTCCCCCGAGGCCGGCTCGGCGATGTCGCAGTCCTCGCAGTACACGCCGCCCATCCCGGCCAGTGCCGGGGAAGTCGCGGCCCACACCTGCGTCGCGGCGCCCTGCTCGGGGGTCTTGAACCAGTCGGCGACCGGGGTGCCGTTCTCGTCGACCCAGCCGTTCGCGATCTGCTCCGCCAGCGGGATGTGCCGTTGCAGCGGGGTCAGGATGCTGCCCGGGTGCACCGAGAACGCCCGCACGCCCGACGGCTCCCCCAGCTCGTCCAGGTGCACCGCGAACAACGCGTTCGCGGTCTTGGCCTGACCGTAGGCCTGCCACTTGTCGTAACCGCGCTCGAACCACATGTCGTCCCAGCGGATGCCGGAGAAGTGGTGGCCGCGCGAGGACACCGACACGATCCGCGCGCCCGGCGCGATCGCCGGCCACAGGCGGTTCACCAGCGCGAAGTGGCCGAGGTGGTTGGTCGCGAACTGGGCCTCCCAGCCGGGGCCGACACGTGTTTCCGGGCAGGCCATGATCGCGGCGCTGTTGATCACGATGTCGACGCGCCGCCCGGACGAGGTGAACCGCCCGGCGAAGTCCCGCACGCTGTCCAGGTCGCCCAGGTCCAGCTCGTCGACCTCGGCCAGGTCGCCCAGCGCGGCCTTGGCCGTGTCCGGCCGCCGGGCCGGGACGACGACGTGCGCGCCCGCGCCGGCCAGCGCGCGGGTGGTCTCCAGGCCGAGGCCGGAGTAGCCGCCGGTGACGATCGCGAGCCTGCTGGAGAGGTCGATCCCGCGCAGGACCTCCGCGGCGGTGGTCGACGCGCCGAAGCCGGATCCGATGGGGTGCTGTGCCGTGGTCATGGCGCCGACGCTAGGTGCTGGAGCGCGCTCCAGGTCAAACCTGCTCCGGGGACTTGACTGAATCTACAGTGCGAGCTACACATATGACTGTCAGCGGTGTGGACGCAGGACCTCCCCCGGGAGTGATTCGCGATGCCGGACGTGCTGGAGCAGCTCGGGTTCGCCGACCTGGTGTGCGACGACCCGGACTGGCTGCGGGACGAGTTCACCGCGATCATCGAAGCCAACTTCGGCGAAACCTCGCCCCCGCGGTCCGAACCGCCCCGGATGCCGCTCCCGGAGCCTGCCGGGCGCCCGGCCCGCGCCGCACGGACCTCCCAGCTCTGGCGACGCCAGCGCTCGCCTCCGCGCTCGGGAAAACCGTTGGTCCGCGACGAAAGGAGGGACGACACCCGGAACATCCGCGATCTCTTCCTGAGCCCCGCCGCCCCTGCGGCGGGGCGTTCCACATCTCAGCCGAGCACGATGGGCACCAGCAGCACGGCGACGTAGTAGGCCATGAACTGCACGCCGGAGGTCATGCCGAGCAGCCGGTTCGCCAGTCCGCCGACCGCGCCGACCGTCAGGCTCACCGCGAGCGCGAGCGGCCCGCCCTCGTACCAGGCCACCACGGCAATCAGCGCGACGAACGCGCCGATCAGCGCCTCGTGGCTGATCCGTCGCGCGACCCAGCCGCTGGCGGCCCGCGCGTAGCGCATCGCGAACGGGTACACGACCAGCCCGGCGATGACGACGCCGAGCAGGCTGAACACCAGGAACTGCCACGAGCTGAGCAGGGTGTGCAGGTTGTGCACGCCCCCGTCCGCGCCCTTGACCGTGTAGACCGGCGGCGCGTTGAACAACGCGGCAGCGGGACCCGCGGCGACCGGGCTCAGCGGCAGGCCGAACGCGACGAGCGGGATGAGCGTCTCGGCCAGGTAGGTCGACTCCGTGGTGCCGTTCTTGACCGCCATCAGGGTGGTCAGCCTGCGGTACGGGTGCTTGATCCTGGACCCGGTGATCTCGCCGGCGAGCACGGTCGCGGCGACCGGGCTGAGCATGAATGTGGTCGAGGTGACCCCGGCCGCGGCGGCCGTCGCCGCCGTCTGCCTGCCGTCCAGGATCCGCAGCGGGTTGGGGATCCACCGCCGCCCGGTGCCGCCGTCCGGCGCGAGCCAGAACGGGCGCGGCCCGGTGCGTTCCAGGGTGCGCCGCCCGCTGCGGGACGACGTGATCAGCAGGTCCACCACGAGCGGCCCGATCGCGATGCCGAGGAAGAAGCTGATCGACAGGCTCTTGTCGAGCTGGTCGGTGGCGACCGTGTTGAGCCCGGTGACCAGCAGCGCGAACGGCACGATCGCGGCGACGCTGGCCCACCGGCCCGGCGAGAAGTAGCCGACGAAGATCGCGGCGGCGCCGAACACGAACGGCGCCACCGTCTTGATCGGACCGGCCAGCGGGGCGAGCAGGGACGCGACGCCGACCGCGACCGGAACCGCGATCAGGGCGGCGACGAGCCCGCCCGCCAGTGCCTTGCGCAGCGCGATGTGCGGGGCGCCGAGGCGGCGCAGCGCGGTGGCGTCGTCGAGCAGCGGCACCGCGGTCGTGTCGCCCGGGATGCCCAGCAGCGTGGTGGGGATCGCGTGGGTCATGTGCTTGCTGACGGCTCCGGCGATGAAGAACGTCAGCACCCCGGCCGGCGGGACGCCGAGCAGCACGACGAGCAGCGTGACCGGCGCGAGGGTGGACGTCTCGTCGGTGCCGGAGACCAGTCCGATCGCCGCGAAGACGACCGCGCCGAGCAGGCCCATGCCCAGGGCCCACAGCAGGTCCGGGGTCATGCCCGCACCTCCTGGGCGGTCTCCCGGACCAGGCCGAGCTCGGCCATTTCGGCCCGCACGCGCGGCGGCAGCTCGGCGAAGGCCTCGGCGGTGCCGCCCATGCGCTCCAGTTCGGCGATGGCGGCCTCCCGGTCCGCGGCCTGCTCGGCGCCGAACGTCCGCTTCGGACGGAACAGCCGGGCGCACACGGCGGCGGCGAGCACGCACGCGGCGAGCCCGGCCAGCAGTGCGTAGCCGCCGGCCAGTGACGGCGTGTCGACCAGTGCCCCGAACAGCGCCTTCGCGCCGAGGAAGACCGGCAGGCCGGCGGCCACGCAGATCACGATGGACGCGGCCAGGTGCCGCAGGTCGACGGCGTCGTTCCAGACGACGACGTAGGGCTTCTCGTCGTTGAGTGCCAAGGCTTTCTCCGTTGGGTCAGGCGCCGGTGAGCGCGCGCAGGGTGCGGGATGGGCTGGGCCGTCCCAGGTGCCCGGCGAGCCAGGCGCTGGTTTCGGCGAGTTTGGTCAGGTCGACACCGGTGTGGATGCCGAGCCCGTCGAGCTGCCACAGCAGGTCCTCGGTGGCGAGGTTGCCGGTGGCGCTCTTGGCGAACGGACAGCCGCCGAGGCCGCCCGCCGACGCGTCGACGGTGGTGACGCCGCGCTGCAGGGCGGCGAGGGTGTTCGCCAGCGCCTGCCCGTAGGTGTCATGGAAGTGCACCGCGATCCGCCCGAGCGGGACACCCGCGGCGACGAGCCCGTCGAGCAGTGCGAAGACCCGGCCGGGCGTGGCGACGCCGATCGTGTCGCCGAGGCTCAGTTCGGTGCAGCCCAGGTTGAACAGCCGGGTGGCGACCGCGATCACCTGGGACAGCGGGACTTCGCCCTGCCACGGGTCGCCCCAGCACATCGACAGGTAGCCGCGCACGTTCAGCCCGGCCTCGCGGGCCCGGGCCACAACCGGCGCGAACACCTCCAGCGACTCGCCGACGGACCGGTTGAGGTTGGCCCTGGCGAAGCCTTCGGTGGCCGAGGCGAACACCGCGATGTCGGTGACGCCGAGGTCCAGTGCCCGCGCCAGCCCGCGCTGGTTGGGCACCAGCACCGGGTAGCGCACGCCGGGACGGCGGTCGAGGCGGCGCAGGACCTCCTCGGCGTCCGCCAGCTGCGGCACCCGGTCCGGGCGGACCAGGCTGGTCGTCTCGATGACGGTGTGCCCGGCGTCGGCGAGCCGTTCCACCAGCTCGACCTTCACCGCGGCGGGCACGAGCGCGGACTCGTTCTGCAGCCCGTCGCGCGGGCCCACTTCCCAGATCGTCACCGCGGACGGCAGCCCGGGCAGCCGGTCGACGGTCATGACCTGCTCTTCGCCCGCAGCTCGGCGAGGATCTTCTCGGCGTGGTCGGCGCGGACCTTGCGGTCGGCGACCAGCCGCGCGACGACCGCGGGCACCTCCGCGGGGGTGGCGCCGACGGTGGTGGCGATGTTGCGGGCGTGCAGCGACATGTGCCCGCGCTGGATGCCCTCGGTGGCCAGCGCCCGCACCGCGGCGAAGTTCTGCGCGAGCCCGACCGCGGTGATGATCTCCGCCAGCTCGGCGGCGGTCCGCACGCCGAGCAGGGCGACCGCGGCCTGCGCCACCGGGTGCACCCGGGTGGCGCCGCCGACGAGCCCGACCGGCATCGGCAGTTCCAGCGTGCCGACCACGTTGCCGTCGGCGTCCTTTTCGAAGCGGGACAACGAGGTGTACCGCCCGGAATCGGCTACCGCGTGCGAGTGGGCGCCCGCCTCCACCGCGCGGGTGTCGTTGCCGGTGGCGAGCACGACCGCGCTGATGCCGTTCATGATGCCCTTGTTGTGGGTCGCGGCGCGGTAGGGATCGGCCTCCGCGAGCGCGGCGGCGTGCACGATGTCGTCCACCACCGCGGGCCCACCGAGGGTTTCGGCGTCGAACACCGCGCGGGCCCGGGACAGCCGCAGATCGGCCTTGTTGGTCAGGATCCGCAGCAGCGGACGGCCGCCGGCGATCTCCCCGGCGCGTGCGGCGACCGCCTCGGCCATGGTGTTCACGGCGTTGGCGCCCATCGCGTCGCGGACGTCGACCTGCAGGTGCGCCACCACGTAGGTGCCGGCGCGGGAGTGCACCAGCCGCACCGCGACGTCCCGGACGCCGCCGCCGAACTCGACGAGCTTCTCGTCCTGGGCGTTGGCCAGTTCGATCAGCTCGTCGCGGGCCTCCAGCAGGCGGACGCGGCCGGCCTCGGGGTCGCTGACGCCGACGATCTGCACCTGCGCCTGCATGATCGGCGCGGTCGAGGAGGTGCGGAACCCGCCGTGCACGCGCGCGATCTTGGCGGCGTTGCTCGCGGCGGCGACCACCGAGGCCTCCTCGGTGGCCATCGGCACCAGCACGTCGGCGCCGTTGACCACGAAGTTCGTCGCCACCCCGAGCGGCACGCCGAGGATGCCGACGACGTTCTCGATCATGTGGTCGGCCGCGCCCGCGTCGAGCCCCCGCGCGGGGTCGAACGCCGCGATCCGGGCCGGGTCGAGCCCGGCCGCCTCGGCGATCGACTTGCGCCGGGCCTCGACGGGGAGGTCCCGAAGTCCCTGGATACGACTGGTGCGCGCCATAGCGCCCCTTCCACTTCCGTGTGGCTGCGTGACGACCCAGGACGCTAGCTCCGCGTCCGGACAGCGGGAATGGACCGAGCGTCCATTCCGTGCGGTCTGGCTATGGGCGTTCAGCAAGGCGGGCGAGCCGGACGGCGACGGTGAGCCGGAAGAGCCGGTCGGGCTCCTGCCAGCCCTCCCCCAGCAGCTCGCCGGCGCGTTCCAGCCGCTGCAGCACGGTGTTCTTGTGGACGTGCAGGGCGCGGCCGGTGGCGACCGGGCTCATCCGGTTGTCCAGGTAGGCGGCGAGGGTGGGCAGCAGGGTGCCGGCGTGCTCGGCGTCCCAGTCCAGGACCGGTCCGAGGACCCGGCGCACGAACGCGGCGACGCGCTCCTCGCCGGGCCCGAACAGCGCCGTGTAGGGCAGGTACTCGTCGGTGGTCACGGCCGCGTCGGACAGGCCGAGCGCGGGCAGGACACGCACGCACGCGGCGGCCTGTTCCACGGGTTCGCGCAGGTCGTCCCCGCCGACGGTGCCCACGGCCAGCACCGGGGCGGCCAGTGACCGCGAGACGGCGGCATGCGCGGTCCGCGCCGCGGCGGCGGGGTCCTCGCCCGCGGTCAGGACGACGACGTGCTCCGCGTGCTCGCCGATCAGGTCACCCGTGCCACGCAGGGCGCGGGCGGCCTGGCGGCGCAGGTCGGCCGGGACCGCGACGACCACGAGCGAGCGCAGGGCCGCCAGCCGGATTCCGCGGGCGCGGGCCCGCGCGGCGGCGCCCGCGCGGCGGTCCGCGTCGGCCGAGAGCAGGTCGGCGAGCAGGTCCCCGCGCACGCGCTGCTCCGCCTCGGCCATGGCGTCCTGCTTGAGGCTGAGCAGGGCGGTGATCTGCGCGGCGCGCTCGGCGGTGCGGAACTCGACGGGCCCGAACTCGACGGCACCCTGCTCCAGCAGCAGCGCGCCGAGCAGCGTCGGCCCCGCCACGACAGCGACCGCGAACGTCCCCTCGCCCGCCGGGACGCACCGCCCACTGCGCCGGCTCTGCTCGACGGCCGCCCGCACGCCGCCGTCCAGGTGGCCGGTGTCGAGCAGCGTGACGCGGCAGCGCAGCGCGCGGCCGAGCGCCCCGGCCACCTCGGTCGCGTCGCCGCCCTGGAGGACGAGCGCGGTGAGGTCGCCGTGCACCTCGCTCGCGCGTTCCATCGCCTCCACGTGCCGGGCCAGCTCGCCGTAGGCGCGGCGGGTTTCCTCGGCGGCGGCGTTGGCGCGCGCCAGCAGCCGGGCGGTCTGCAGCACGACGGCCGCGTGGTCGGCGAACGCGGACAGCAGCGAGATCTCCTCCGGGGAGAACGCGTGCTCGACGCGGTTGGCGGCGAACAGCACCCCGATGACCTCGTCCCCGGCCAGCAGCGGGACCCCGAGCAGCGAGACCAGGCCCTCCGCGGCGACGGTCTCGTCGATGCGGTCGTCGTGCGGCGCCTGGGTCATCGCGTCGTACCGCGCGGTCCAGCACGGGCGGCGGCTTTCGACCACCTGGCTGGCCAGGCCCATCCCCGGCGGCACGCGGAGCCCGGGGAACGACGGCGCGACCGTGCCGAGCGTGGTGCGCACCCGCAGCTCCCGGCTGCCGACGTCGAACTCCGACAGGTAGGTGACGTCGGTGCCGACGAGGTCGTGGGCCCGTTCCACCAGCCGGGCCAGCAGCTCGTCAACGTCGCGCAGCTCGGCCAGCTCCCTGGCGGAGGAGAACAGGGCGGCGAGCTCCTGCCCGCGGCGGCGAAGGCGATCCGAGGTCGCGCGCAGGCGCCGGATGCCGGACGTGATCCGCTCGGCGTCGGCGGCGTCGAGGCCGTCCAGCAGCGGCGTGACGTCGGTGTCCTGCTCGGCGGCTTCGAGAAGGCCGACGACGGCGGCGACGGGCAGGCTCATGCATTCACCTCGTGGACCGGACGACCACCCTGGGGCGGTGGCGGGTGGGCCTACGGTACATGCGCCTCATGGTGCGCCGGCGGTGCTCCGGCACGGCGGGCACGCCGAGGTTGCCGAAGAACCACTCGAACGTCGCCGCCCGGGCCAGTCCCCCGCGAACGGCGGCACCGGGTGCGCCGCGTCCGCGCGGCCGGAGTCCGCTTTGGACTCGGCACCGGGGTCGCTCGACCATTACGACCAGGGTGCGGTGATTTCCTTCCTGCACACGCATGTCGCCGGGCAAGTGCGCCCGGATTCGCTTGCCTGGCAAGGAAATCGGCGTCGTCGGCCGCGGCTCGCACGAATGGCGGGTGGAGTTACCCCGTTGATCGCGCGGCAAACGCGGTCGCGCGCCGATCGCACGGCGGTGTAAATGGCTGCTGCCGGATCGCGGATTCTTATGCATGATGGGCGAATGGCACCACCCAGCGACCGCCCGCGGACGGAACCCGCGCCTGCGCACGCCATGACGGTTTCGGCCGAGCACCGGGGACGGGACGTCGTGCTCACCGCGACGGGCGAACTGGACATCGCGACGCTGCCCAAGCTGCGCGGGCTGATCCGGCTCGCGCTCGTGGATCGGCCGCGCCTGCTGGTGCTGGACCTGTCGGAACTGCGGTTCATCAGCTCCAGCGGGCTGGGCCTGCTGGCGGGCACGCACCGCGAGGCAGCGCCCGCGGAGTTGCGGGTGGTGGCGGGAACGGCGGTGCGGCGGGTCATGGCGTTCACGGACCTGCTGGAGTTCCTGAACGTCTACAGCACGATGGAGGAGGCGCTCACGGACGCGGGTTGACGCGCACCCAGCGGCGGGCGCCGGACCGCCCGCCCGCGGCGGCCACGCAGCGCCGGCAGGGCACGATCCGGTGCGCCGACGTGTCCGCGAGCCAGAGCGTGTCGATCCAGAGCACGTGGGGGAAGCGGCCGAGGCGGGTGCGGTGCAGCGAGAGGCCGCAGAGGGTCTGGTTCGTGCCAGGCAGCCAGGCGTGGGCGTCCGCGCCCGGCTGGCGCACGCCGTCCTCGTCGGTCCACGTGCTGGAAGCCGCCGTGGCGGGCGGCGCTTTCGTCGCCATCGGCTGGAGCTACCCGCGCTGGAAGCGGATCAACCCGGTCGGGCGGACGCCGACGGCGGCGGCACCTGCGACTGCGCACCTGATCGGCGCACGTCCTCCGCGCCAGCGCAGGTGCTGAACGCCGCCGCGGCGGGCTGCACATCAGCTGGCCCCACCCCCGGCGGGCACGGATCAACCCCAACGTCGCGGTAGCTCCACGCCGACCACCTCCGGCACCGCAACCGGCGCGGCTCGGTGCAGGTGCTGG
The DNA here is from genome assembly GCF_000473265.1 of Amycolatopsis thermoflava N1165. Classification (NCBI taxonomy): domain Bacteria; kingdom Bacillati; phylum Actinomycetota; class Actinomycetes; order Pseudonocardiales; family Pseudonocardiaceae; genus Amycolatopsis; species Amycolatopsis thermoflava. The sequence goes on along the minus strand of NZ_KI421511.1, from coordinate 8,499,724 downwards.
AAGCCGTCGCGGCGCGCCTTCCTGAACATTCACAGGCCCCCCGGGCCCACGCGGATCAACCGCCCAGCCCCGCGGCGGCCAACTCCGGCTCCGCGCCAGCGCATGCCCTCTGTTGCCGGCGCACGCCCTCTGCGCCGGTGCCGGTGCTGAAGGTCGCCGTGAGGGGCGGCGTTTCCCGCGCCGGTCCAGGTGCCGAAAGCAGCGGCGGGCGGCCTTCCTCGCCCACCGGCGGCGGATCAACCACCCGGTCGGGCTGACGCCGACGGCGGCGGCACCTGCGACTGCGCACGTGATCGGCGCACGTCCTCCGCACCGCCGCCTTGGCTTGCCGCGCTTTCCTCGCCCGCCGCTGGACCTACCCCAGCGGAAGCAGAGCCACCCACGGCGGCCGGCTCAGACGCCGACCACCTCGGGCACCTCCGCCTGCGCCTGCGGTTCCGCGGCAGCCGGGATATCCGCGTCGAACCGGCTGAACTCGAACCGCACGTCGCTGCGGTCGGGGCCGCACGGGACGGCCGTGATAATCCCCGCGGTGTCCACCGCCGCCAGCTGGGCCAGCAGCCGCGCCAGGCGGTCCGGCGCGCCGGCCACCTCCTGGTCCGTCTGCACCAGCGTGCGGTGCAGGTTCGTCAGCCCCCAGCCGTCGGCGCTCCCGCTGCCCGTCGGCACCGGCAGCGCCACCGTCAGCAGCCAGCGCCCCGGCTTGCCGGACAGGGACGGCGTGCGGTGGTTGGAGATCCCGATGACCTGATCGGCCCGGACCAGCCCGTCGCCAGGGGTGCGGATCCAGACGTTCTCCAGCGCCATCCTCAATCCTCCCGTTCGGTCTCCGTGGACTCGGTCTGCTCGCCCAGCCTGCGCCGCAGATCCGCGTTCTCGGCGCGCGACGCGGCCAGCTCGTCCTCCAGCCGGACGATCCGCTCCGCGGCCGCCAGGGTCATCCCGTCGTCGAACAGCTCGCGGACCCGAGCGGCCAGCCGCAGCTGGCGGCGCGAGTAGCGGCGGTGGCCGCCGGACGAGCGGTGCGCCTGGACGACTTCGGCGGCGTCGAGGCTGCGCAGGAACGCAGGCTGCACGTCCAGCGCGTCTGCCGCCTGCCCCATCGTCCAGGCGGGGTAGTCCTCGTCATCCAGCTTGTCTACAGCCACTTGGAGAGTCTATCTGCTTCGCTCGATTGACTCAATCTCCAGTCTTGACTATAGATATTTTCGGGAGGTGAGAGCAGGTGTTCCCGAACCCGGGTCTCGACCCGCAGAGCAAACCGGCGCGGGGCCTGCGCCGGTACATCGGACTGGTCGAGGAGGAACTCGGCCTGAGCGGGCACGGCTCATTCGTGCAACTGGACGCGCCGCTGAGCGCCTACCTCGCGATCGACGGGCACGTGCCCGCGTTCCCGGACCGCGACGTGGCCCTGCTGTGGGACGAGCGCTACGGCTGGTCACTGGCGGTGGAGGCCCGCTGCGGCGAGGACCTGCTGGTGCTGGCCTACCTGGGCGGCCAGGTGGCGCCCGCGCCGCGGGTGGTGGCCGCCTTCGTGCGCCGCGCGCTGGCCGGTGAGGCGGCGGGCACGCCGGAGCCGGAGGTGCTCCCGGCGCCCGATCTGCACGACGAGCTGGGCGCGTACGCGCCGGTGGCCGAGGAGCTGCTCGCCGCGGGGTAGCTCCGGCATGTGGGACGACCGCCGTCCGCCCGGGGTCCGGTGCCAGAATCGTGATCACGGACCCCGGGAGGACGCGTGTCACGACTGCTGCGGAAGCTGGGCTTCCTCACCATCGGCCTGTTCGAGGAGGCCGACCCGCGCGCCGGCCACGAGAGCACGCTGGAGATCATCGAGCTGGGCGAGCAGCTCGGCTTCGACAGCGCCTGGGTGCGGCACCGGCACCTGCAGTTCGGCATCTCCTCGCCGGTCGCGGTCCTCGCGGCCGCCTCGCAGCGCACGCGGCGCATCGAGCTGGGCACCGCGGTCATCCCGATGGGCTGGGAGAACCCGCTCCGCCTCGCCGAGGACCTCGCCACCGTCGACATCCTCTCCGGGGGCCGCCTCAACCCGGGCCTGTCGGTCGGCCCGCCGATGCACTGGGACCAGGTCAAGGACGCGCTCTACCCGGACACCGCGGACGCCGAGGACTTCAGCCACCAGCGCGTCCGCCGTCTCCTGGACGCGGTCCGCGGCGAGCCCGTCACCGATTTCCGCGGCACCGAGGGCTTCGAGGTCTTCTCCGACCGCGTCCAGCCGCACTCCCCCGGCCTCGGCCGCCGCCTCTGGTACGGCGCGGGCAGCCTCGGCTCGGCGCGCTGGGCGGGCGAGAACGGGATGAACCTGCTGACCAGCAGCGTCGTCAAGGCCGAGGAGTCGGAGGACTTCGCCGAGACCCAGCTCTCCCACATCCGGGCTTTCCGCGCCCACCACCCGGACGGCGACCGCGCCCGCGTGTCGCAGGGCCTGGTGGTCATCCCCACCGACTCGGCCACCGCCGCGCAGCGCGCGAAGTACGCCGAGTACGCCGCCAAGCGCACGCCGCGGACCACCGCTCCGCAGGGCCCGGCGCGGATGATGTTCGCCCCCGACCTGGTCGGCACGTCCGCCGAGATCGCCGGACGGCTGCACGCGCACGCCGCGTTCCGGGAGGTCGACGAGGTCGCCTTCGCGCTGCCGTTCACCTTCGAGCACGCCGACTACGTGCAGATCCTGACCGACATCGCGACCAAGCTCGGGCCGGAACTCGGCTGGTCCGCGTGATGCGTGTTCACGCGCCGGTGAGCTGAGCCTGCGCGATCCTGCGGAACGCGGCGACGAGACGGCTCCGGTCGTCCGCACGAGTGGCGAGCACGACGTGGCTCGGTTCGACGTCCTCCAGCGGGACCGTGGTGAGGTCCGGGCGCAGGCCCGTCAGCCCGGCGCTTGCCGGCACGATGGCGATCGCCTGCCCGCCGGCGACCAGCTCGACCTTGTCCTCGACCGCGCCGATCACCGGCCCGTCCGGCGCCGGCCTGCCGCCGGGCCGCGGGTCGACCCGCCAGAAGGCGTTCCACTCCGCGTCACCCGGCACGCGCGGCAGCGGTTCGTCGGCGATGTCGTCGAGCCGCACCGACTCCTTGCCCGCCAGCCGGTGGTCGCGCGACAGCAACAACACCCGCGGCTCGTCGTGGAGAACGGTGACGTGCAGCCCGCCGGTGGGGAACGGCAGCCGCGCCACGGCCGCGTCCACCCGGTGGTCGAGCAGCGCCGCGGGCACCTCGTGCCAGCCCACGTGCCGGGTGCGCACCTCTGCCTCCGGATGACGGCGCCGCATCTCGCGCACGGCCGGCGTGACGAGGATGTTCACGGCGTGACCGATGGTGATCCGGGCGGGCCGGGCGGCGGCGCGGGTGCGGCCGGCTGCGCGGGCGGCCGAGCGCAGCAGGTCCTTCGCCAGCGGCAGGAAGACCTCGCCGGCCTCGGTGAGCCGGGTGCCGCGCGGGCTGCGGTCCAGCAGGCGGGCGCCCAGCTGCCGTTCGAGGCCGCGGATCTGGCGGCTCAGCGAGGGCTGGGTGATGTGCAGGTCCGCCGCGGCGCGACCGAAGTGGCCGTGCTCGGCCACGGCCACGAAGTACCGCACCAGTCGCAGGTCCAGGTCGGCGTGCTCGGCCATCGTCCCAAGCTACCTGCGGTGATGCCCGGATCGCATCGCCGGATGCGGAACAGGCGTTGGACCGGCCGCCGGCGACGGCAGCACGGTGGGAGCAACGGTCACCTGTTCGCAAGGAGTGGTTTTCGTGCAGATCCCATCGCTGGGCCGGGTCGGGGTGTACCTGCCGGTCCCGTTCACCGATCCGCCCGCGCCGCGGGAGCTGCCCGCGGCCGCCGTCCGGCTGGCCGACGCCGGCTACGGCACGATCTGGACCAACGAGTTCCCCGGCAAGGACGCGCTGGTGCAACTGGCCGTGCTGCTGGAGGCCACCGAGCGGGTTGTGTTCGGGACCGGTGTCGCCAACATCTGGACCCGGGACGCGCGGACGGCCGCGGCCGCCGCGGAGTTCCTGCACCGGGCCCACCCTGGGCGGCTCGTGCTCGGGCTGGGCGTCGGCTACCCGCAGCAGGCGGCTGACACCGGTCGCGAGTACGGCGACCCGCTGGCCACGATGCGCGACTACGTGGACCGGATGGGCCCTGCGGAGTACCCGCGCATCCTGGCGGCCAACGGCCCGAAGATGCTGGCGCTGGCGGGGGAGCTGGCCGACGGCGCGATGCCCGCCATGCTGCCGCCCGAAGCGACCGCGCTGGCCCGGCGCGTGCTCGGCCCGGGCAAGCTGCTGGTCGCCGGGCTGGCCGTGATGCCCGGCGCGAGCCGAGCGGAGGCCGTCGCGCGGGTGACGGGCACGCTCGGGCAGCCGTGGTTCGCCCGCGCCGTCGCGCGGGCCGGATATCCCGCGGACGCGGACCACCTGGTGGACGCGTTCGTGGCGTACGGCGAACCGGACGCGATCGCGGTGAAGGTGCGGGAGCACTTGGCCGCAGGCGCGGACCACGTCGCGCTGCTGCCCCAGTCCGGGAGCGACTTCGCCACCGACGTGGAGGTGCTGGCGCGGCTCGCGCCCGCGGCCGGTCAGCCCGTCTGATCGCGGGCACACGCGGCGTCCGCGGGGGAGCCGTCGTCGGCGTGGACGGCTTCCCGCACCCGCAGGGTCATCCGGGACGTCGACTCGACGACGGTCTTCACCGCGACCACGTCCCGGCACCGCCGGCACGGCTCCTCCCGCCGCTCGAAGACCACCGCCACGCCGTCGATCGAAACCCGGGCGCGCGGTCACGGCTATCCGTTTCCGGCACGAATTCCATCCGCTTGCGGCGCGGGGCACACTGGTGGGTGGTGCCGGCAAGGAGGTCCGCCGTGGGCAACGGACACGTCACCTTCACCACCAGCGATCCGGACGAGGCGCGGGACATGCTCACCCGGCTGTACCTGCCCCTCGAACTGCTGCCGGAGCGGGGCGAACTGGCGATGCGGCTGGACGCGACGGCGCACACCGCGCTGACGATCGGGTTGATCAGCTTCGGGCCGCGGATCCGGGTGCGGTGCCCGCCGAACGCGCACTACCACGTCGTGCTCCCGCTGGCGGGTCGGGCGCGGTACCACTCCGGCGACGGGCCGGCGGTGGTCAGCGAGCCCGGGACGGCGACGGTGTTCGCGCCGGAGGCGCCCGCGGAGCTGGACTGGGCGCCCGGGACCGAGCAGCTGTGCGTGATGCTCGACGGGCGGGAGGTCGAGCGCGAACTGCGGCAGCTCCTCGGCCGCGACGTGGGCCCGCGGCTGGCCTTCGCCGCGCGGATGGACCTGAGCCGCGGCCCGGCGCGCACCTGGGTCGAGGCGCTCATGCTGCTGACCCGGGCCGCGCGGCAGGAGAGCGAACTGCTGAGCCATCCGCTCGCGGCGCGCCGGCTGGAGCAGATCGTGTTCGACGCGCTGCTGACCGGGCAGCCGCACAACTACAGCGACCAGCTGACCACCGGGGCCGCCTCGCCCGGCCGGTCGGCCGTGCGCTGCGCGGTGGACCTGGTGCAGGCCTACCCGGACCGGGAGTGGACCACCGGGCGGCTCGCCGCCGCGGTGTCGGTGTCGGCGCGCGCGCTGACCAACGGGTTCCGCGCGGAGACCGGGATGACGCCGATGGCGTACCTGCAGAACGTGCGGCTGGACCGGGCGCACCAGGACCTGCTGGACACGGACCCGTCCCGGACGACCGTCACGCACGTCGCGGGCCGCTGGGGATTCACCCACCTCGGCCGGTTCGCGGCCGCTTACCGGGCCCGGTACGAGGAGCCGCCGTCCCGCACCCTCCGGCGCCGCACGTGGTGAGTGACCTTGCGACGACCGGGATCGCCCTGCGGTGACGGCTGCGCGGTTCGCGGCACCGGGGGCGGTGGCCTCCCCCGCTGGCGGCTGCGCGATTCGCGGCACCGGGCGGCGATGGCCTCCAGCGGCGGCGGCCGTGCGCGGGCGCGCCGCCGCAGCGGTCCGGCCGCCCCACCCACCTGGCCGTCGCGATCATCGGCGCCGCTGATGGCGCCCCTCAGCACAAGTGATTTCCCCTCCGGCCGGGCAGCGCCGAGACTTCCACGACAGTGATGCCGGTCAGCGGAGACCGGCACGCGAGTCCCCCGGAGAAGCCCGTGCCGGACCGTGTCCTGCCCTCCTCGCCCGGCCCCGCCGCCGGCAAAACCCCAAGCCCCACCGCCGACAACGCCCCACGCCTCGCCGTCAGCAAAACCCCAAGCCCCACCGCCGACAACGCCCCACGCCTCGCCGTCAGCAAAACCCCAAGCCCCACCGCCGGCAACGCCCCAAGCCCCACCGCCGACAACACCCCACGCCTCACCGTCAGCAAAACCCCAGACCCCACCGCCGACAACACCCCAGACCCCGCCGCCGGGATCGCCCTCGACCCCGCCACCGGGCGGCCCGCCGGGCGCGCTCAGGCTCTCGTCCTGCTGTTCGCCAGCTGTCTGTCCGTCCTGGGCTCGGTCCTGCTCGCCCCCGTGCTGCCCAGCATCCAGCAGGCGTTCGCAGGCACGCCCGGCGTCGCGGCGCTCACCCCGGTCCTGCTGACCGTGCCCGCGCTCGTCATCGGTCTCACCGCGACCGTCGCCGGGCGGATCGTGGATCGCTTGGGCCGCAAGCGTCTCCTGGTCGGCGCGCTCGTCGTCTACGCGGTCGTCGGCACCGCGCCGCTGTGGCTGGGCTCCCTGCACCTCATCCTGGTCAGCCGGGTCCTCGTCGGCCTGACCGAGGCCGCCGTCATGACCTGCTGCACCACGCTGCTCGCCGACTACTTCGCAGGCCCGCGACGCAACCACTACTTCGGACTGCAGACCGTGTTCACCGCCGTGGCCGCGACCATTTTCCTCGCCGTCGGCGGCCTGCTCGGCGCGCACAGCTGGCGGACCCCGTTCTGGCTGTACGCGGTGAGCCTGCCGCTGGCGTTCCTCGCCGCGCGCCACATCTGGCAGCCCCGGCGGACCACCGCCGCCGCGCTGCCGCCGCTGCCGTGGCGCCGCCTCCTCACGCCGGTCGGGGTCACGCTCATCGGCGGCCTGGTGTTCTACGTGCTGATCGTCGAACTGTCCTATGTACTCGACGGGATCGGCGTGAAGTCCAGCAGCACCATCGGTTTCGTGAGCGCGACCGCCTCGCTGGCCACGGCCGTCGCGGCGTGGTCGTTCGCGAAGGTGGCGCGGTTCGGGCCGCGGGTGACCATCCCGGCCGCGTTCGTCCTTTCCGGACTCGGCCTCCTCGGGCTGGGCCTCGCCGAGTCGCTGCCGGTCGCGGTCGCCGGCGCCGTGGTGGCCGGCCTGGGCAACGGGTTGCTGCTGCCTGCCCTGCTGACCTGGGCGCTGGGGTCGCTGACGTTCGAGCAGCGCGGCCGCGGCACCGGTGTGTGGACCTCGGCGTTGTTCATCGGCCAGTTCGTGTGCCCGCTGGTGGTTCTGGGGCTGTCGGGTGTCCTCACCGGACTGTCCTCGGCGCTGCTGGTGGTCGGCGCGGTCGCGGTGCTCGTCGCGGTCGGGACGCGCTTCATCCGCGCGTGACTGCCCCGGCGCCGAGCCGGATCTCCCGGTCCGCGCGGGAGACCACGGCCGGGTCGTGGCTGGCGATCAGCACCGCCGCACCCCGGTCGGCCGCCGCCCGCAGCAGGCCGAGCACGAGCTGGGCCCGGCGGTGGTCCTGGTGCGAGGTGGGCTCGTCGGCGATCACCAGCGCCGGGGAGGCGACCAGCGCCCTGGCCACCGCCGCCCGCTGCTGCTCGCCGCGGGACACCTCGCCGGGGCGCCGCTCGGCGAGGTGTCCCAGCTCCAGCGCCTCGAGCAGCTCCCAGCCACCGGCACTGCCGCGGGCCAGCGCGAGGTTGTCGGCGAGCGTGAGCTCCTCGAACAGGCTGATCGACTGCGGCACGAACCCCAGGTCCTGCCACGACATCCGCTCCACCGGCAGGTCCGGCAGCGGCGGGTGCGGCACCACCTCGCCGCCGTCCGGGGTCTCCCACCCGCCGGCGATCATCAGCAGCGTGCTCTTGCCCGACCCGGACGGCCCGGTCAGCACGACCAGCTCCCCCGCCGCGAGTTCGACGTCCACGGGCCGCAGCGCCGGCGTGCCGCCGTAGCTCTTGCGCACCCCGCGCAGGCTCAGCACGAGACCTCCCCCAGCCTGCCGTCCACCAGCTCCACCACCCGGTCCGCCACCCGGCTCACCTCCGGATCGTGCGTGGCGAGCAGGATCGCCTGCCCGCGGTCGGCCAGCAGCCGCAACGCCTCCACGACCCGCCCGGCGGAGTCGCGGTCCAGCTGCGCCGTCGGCTCGTCGGCGATCACCACCGCCGGTTCGCCCGCCGCGGCGAAGGCCAGCGCCACCCGCTGCTGCTCCCCGCCGGACAGCCGCCAGGGCACTTGACCGGTGCGGTGCCCCAGGCCCAGCACCCCGACCAGCTCGGCGCTCGTGTCCCGGCCACGCAGGCGGGCCGCGAGCGCCAGGTGCTCGGCGACGGTGAGGTAGTCGAGCAGGTTGTCCGCCGGGTCCTGGAACACGTAGCCGACCCGGGTGCGGCGCACCGCCCGCCGGGCCCTCGCGGACAACGCGGTGACCTCGGTGCCGTCTATCCACACGCGACCGTTCTCCGGCCGTTCCAGGCAGGCCAGGATCTTCAGCAGCGTCGACTTGCCGGAGCCGGACGGCCCGACCACCGCCGTGATCGCCCCGCGCGGCACGGTCAACGCCACCCCGGACAAGGCGTGCACGGTCTCGCCCCGTGTCGGGTAGTCGTACGTGACGTCTTCACACCACAGCGCCGGTTCATCGCGCGTCACGCAGCACCTCCGCCGGCCGGGCGCGGGACACCGCGCGTTGTGCCGCGCCCGCCGCCAGCGCGGTGGTGACCGCCGCCGCGGCCGCCAGCCCGGCGACCAAGCCCCACGGCGGGGTCAGCAGCGTGCCGGGCAGGGTCGAGGGGTTGACGTCGTAGGCCTCGGCGGTGAGGCCGACCGCCACCACGGCGAGCACGAGTCCCGCGGCGAACCCGGCCAGCAACAGCCCGCCCACCTCGAAACACAGCGCCCGCCAGTGGTCGGCAGGCGTCACCGACATCCGTCGCAAGAGGACATACGCGCTCCGCCGCGCGCGGGCCTTCGCCGTCAGGTAGAGCAGCAACCCGACCACGATGATCGCCCCGCACAGCAGCGACACCGCGGCGAGGAAGCCGAACGTGTAGGTGATCGGCGAGTACACCCCGGCCGCGGTCACGTTCGCCGCCTCGGCGTAGGTGCGCACCGGCAGCCCGGATGCCGCGGCCAGGATCTCGTCCGGGTCCCCGCGCACCCACAGCTGCGGCCGGGTCACCAGACCGAGCCCGTCCAGGACGTCCTGGCGCACCACGAGCAGCGGGTTGCCCGACTTCTTGCCCGGCAGCTGGGGCACCGCCACCACGGTCAGCGGCACGCTGCGCCCTCCGATGTCCACTGTGGATGTCCCGTGCGCGCGGTTCAGGCCGGCCAGCAACGCGATCGGCTCCCCGCGCGCGAGCCGTCCGAGCAGCTCGTCCAGCGACGGGCCGGGCAGCGCGGGATCCCAGAACGCGGCCCTGCCGAACGTCGCCGGGTCGACACCGAGCACCTCGACCGTGCTGCCGGCGACCCGGGCGTTGCCGTAGACGGACACCAGGCTCGCCCGGTCCGCGAGCGCGGGCGGCACCGGCGCGCGGGTCTCCAGCGAGAACACCACGTCCGTGCCGACGATCAGCTGGCCCTCCGCGTGCAGGGTGCGGTCCACCGAGCCGGTCACCGACGCGCCGTACACGGCGAGCGCGACCGGAACCGCGGTCGCGCCGGTCAGCATGGCCGCCGCCACCGGCCCGGCCAGGACCCGGCGGCCGGCCAGGAACCAGCCGGGGCGCTGTGGACCACCGCGGGCCCGTGCCCGAGACAGCACCCAGCGCACGGCCCGCGCCGCCGCGATCGCGAGGGCGATCACCAGCAGGATCGGTGCCACCACCAGCCGGGGCGGCACGCGCGCCACGGTGCCGACCGCTCCGCCCGCCCCCGCCTGGACCTCGTCGCCGAGCAGGAACCAGCTCGCCACGGCCGCCGCCAGCGGCACGAGCTCCCACGGCACCCACCGCGCGCGGCGCGCCCGCACCGGCGGCACGTCGAACAGGTGCGCCGCCCGTCGCGCGGCGACCAGCGCGACCGCGCCGAGCGTCACCAGGAACGCGCCTCCGACAGCCCAGATCGAGCCGTGCACCGCGGCCGGTGTGAACAGGCCGCTCGGACCCGCCGAGGCGACCAGGGCCCGCGCCGCGAACCACCCGCCGACCCCTCCGGCGGCGACGACGAGCGCGACTTCGAGCACGGCCTTGCCGGCGAGCGCGGCCGGGCCGACGCCGCGCGCGGACAACACGGTCAGCTCGGCCCGGCGCCGGTCCACCCAGAACCCGCCCGCCGCTCCGGCCACGACGAGCCCGGCGAGCGTGGCGGCCGCGGCGAGGGGCACGACCGTGCCGGTGAGCGCGCGGACGACAAGGTTCGCGCGGTCGGTCATCGCGGGCAGGTTCGAGACGAACTGGACCTGGTCGGGATACCGGTCAACGGCGTGGTTGGTGTCGTCGCGCAGCCGTTGCAGGCCGTCCAGGACGGGCACGGCGTTCGCGGTGGTGAGGCCGTCCGCGTCGAGCGGCAGTTCGATCGTGGCGCCGATCCGGACGCCGCTGCCTCCCGCCGCGCCGAGAAAGTCCTCCCGCGACAGGAGCGCGAGCGGGTAGATCGGGGTCTCGCCGAGCGGTTTGCCGCGGTACAGCTCGGTGAGGCTGCACCAGTACGGCTGGTCGGGGTCGGACCGCAGGTCCCGGTACACCGCCGCGACGGGCATGGTCACGGTGCGGCCGGCCGTGGTGACCGGGACGCGGTCACCGGCGCGGATCCCCTTCTCCGCGGCGAACCCGTCGGGCAGCCAGACGCCGGGGCCGCGGCCGCCGTCGAGGATCCGCACGTGGTCGGCGAACCCGGTGCGGGCGACCAGGTTCACCTTGTTGCGGCCCAGCTCGCCCTGCTGGAAGAGCGTAGTCACCGGTGCGGACAGCCGTGGCACGTGGCCGCCCTCGGTCGTGAGGGCCCGCTCGCGCGCGTCGAGCAGCGTCGCCCCGGCCGGATTGTCCAGGCGCAGCGCCGAACTCACGTACGCGCCGGTGTAAGCCGGGCAGGCGTCGGCGACCTGGCTCTGCAGGGCGGCGTTGCCCGCGGCGGACAGGAACAACGCGGCCGCGGCCGCGGGCAGCGCGACGAGGAACGCCGCAGCCGCCACGGCCACCGCGACAGCGGGCCGGCGCAGCAACATCCACGGCGCGCGCGACCACGGCGACGGCAACCCCCAGTGGTTCACCCGCGCAGTCTCGCACGGCCGGTGCGCGCGGTCGATCAACTATTCTGGCTCGAGTGCGTGTCGAGATCGTCGCGCTCGTCGTGTCGCCGGTACACGCCTACGCGGGCCGCCCGGCCGACGGGCCCCGCCCCGAGCCGGGTCCGGTGGAGCGCGAGTCGGTGACGGTGCGCGCGGGACTGGGGCTGGTCGGGGACCGGTACTTCAACCGTCCGGCGCATCGGGAAGCGGCGGTCACCGTGTTCGCGGCCGAGGCGCTCGACGCCCTCGGTTTGACCTCGCCCGATCCGGTGCGAGCCCGGCGGAACATCGTGTTGCGTGGCTTCGACGTCGACACGCTCGCCCGCACGCGGACGGCTCCTGGGGCGGTGTTCAGCCTCGACAGCGGCGCGGGTGCCGTGCGGTTCCAGGCGCACCGGCCGGCGCACCCGTGCGCGTGGATGGACGTCGCGTTCGCGCCCGGCGCGTTCCGCGGGCTGCGTGGCCACGGCGGGGTCCGGTGCGTCCCCCTCGACGACGGCGTCCTCCGGGTCGGCGCGGCCGAACTGCGGATCCTCACGGAGCGAACGGAATGAAGCCGGCCTCCAGCGGGTGACCCCCGAGAGATCGCACACCGGTTGTATACAACGTGAATGACGGCCAGCGCGAACTCCGTCCGCCGGTCATCCCCCTTCCGAACAGCACTTCCGCCACCCGTCGTGGACCGGGCATTCCTGACACGCCGCGCGGTCACACAGGCGGCACAGCTCGGCCAATGTCTGCTCGCTGCGGGCCTCCGGGCCGAGCAGCGCCTCCGCCACCCCGGCGAGCTGCGCGCGCTGCGCGCCCGACAAGCGCTCCACCAGGCGGTCGAGCACGACCTGCCGCGCGGCCAGCGCATCCGCGGCCCGGCGCTCGCCCTCGGGGGTGAGCCTCAGCGGGTGCCTGCGGCCTTCGCTTTCGCGGGTGATCCAGCCCTGCTCGGTCAGCCGCCGGACCAGGTGCGCCGTGCCGGGCTGGGAGATGTGCAGGACCCCGGCGAGCCAGTCCGCGGTCCGGCCCGACTGGTCCTTGATCGCGATCAGCGCCTCCCCCAGCGCTCCACCGGCGCCGACGGCCTCGGTGACCGCGTCCCGCACCGCGCCGGCCACCAGCAGCGACATCGCGCCAAGCAGGTTTGCGCTCCGCCGTTCCTGCTCATTCATAAGTTGTGAATGTACGCGCCCTCGTCCTGATCGGCTGCCTGAACCTCGCCCAGCTGCCCATCGCGATGCGGCCGCTGCTGGTCACGCTGGCCGGCGTCGAGGCCGCCGGCAGTTTCACCACGGCGGGCCTGGCAGGTGCGGCCGCGGCAGTCGGCACCGCGGTCGCCGCACCGCTGTGGGCTCGTGCGCTGCCGGTCTCGGGCGACCGGCGGATCCTCGTGGTGTCCGGCGCGTTGTTCACCGCGGCCCAGCTCGCGCTCGCCGCGACGCACGGGCCGGCCCTGTTCATCGGGCTCGCCGCGGTGTCGGGGCTGGCCACCCCGCCGGTGTCGGCGAGCCTGCGGGCCATGCTCCCCCGCCTTGCGAGACCCCAGTTGACCAGGGCGTACGCGGTCAACTCGATCGCGCTGGAAACGATTTACATCGGCGGGCCGCTGTGGGTGAGCGGCTGGGCGACGCTGGCCGGGCCGGCCGCGGCGCTGGCCGCCACGACACTGACCGGCGCCGCGGGGCTGGTCGTCGGGGTCGTGCTGGTGCCCGTGTTCGAGCGTGGCCGCCCGCGACGCGGTGGCCTGCTGAGCGATCCCGCGGTGCACACCCTCGGGGCGGCCTACCTCGCCTACTGGGTGTGCATGGGGGCGATGTGGGTGCTGGTGCCGGCGTTCGCCGAGCACACGGGCGCCGCCGGGCAGTCGGGGTTGCTGGTCGCGGTGTGGTCGGCGGGCAGCCTCGCGGGCGGGGTGGCGCTGGCGGCCCGCCCGCCGCGTGGCGCTCAGCGGAACACCTACATCGCGCTGCTGGGCGCGCTCGCGCTGACGTCGCTCGCGCTGGCGCTACCGGGCAGCGTCGCGGTGATGGCCGTGGTCATCGCCGTGTTCGGGCTGGCGCTCGCGCCGTGGCTCGCCGTGCACGACCAGCTCGTGGCCGCCGTCGGTGAGGACCGCAGCGGCGAGCTGTACGGGTGGCTGACGACGCTGGGCCAGATCGGCAGTGCGGCGGGCGCCGCGCTGGCCGGGCCGGTCGGCGACCGCTACGGCGGGGGCCCGGCGTTCCTCCTGGTCAGCGGCGCGCTGGCGATCGCGCTCGCAGTGGCCGCGACGCGGCGGGGCACTCTGCCGGACGGAGCTTCGCCGGTGACCACTAACGGAAGCTGAAGACGACGACGCGCGAGCCGGCCGTCAACCGGCCGACTCGTGCGGCGCACCTGATCCTGGGCGGTGCGAGGCCCGGCCGAAGTTGGAAACCCCTGGCCCCAGGGTGCGCACCCGACGGCAACCGGGCGCGGTGGGGAGTGTCAGACCTTCCGGCCGACCCCGGCCCACACCACCGAGTCGTTGGGCTCGTCGAACTCGATCTGCGGCGCGTTTTCGCCGTTCTCCTCCGGGTGCCACAGTGGCGTCCAGGTCGCGCCGGGCTCCACCATCTCCAGGTCGCCGAACAACGCTTCGATCTCGCGGCGCGGCCGCCAGATCACCGGGGTCGCCGTGGCGTCGTACATCTTGCCGAACTCGGCCATCTCCCTGGCGCGGCTCTCCGGCACCCCGTCGGCCGTGCCGTGCGAGAGCACCAGGTACGAGCCGGGCGCGAGCAGCTCCCGGTAGCGCGCCACCGCGGCCGGGCCGATGTCCGTGCCGTCCGGGCCGGGCTGGGTGACGTGCAGGACCGCGATCAGCATCAGCGCGACCGGCTTCGAGAAGTCGATGACGCCCTTGTCGGCGATCTTGTTCCACAGCAGGTCCGGGTCGCGCAGGTCGGCCTGGATCACCGCGTGCCGCCCGAGGTCGCCCTCCTTCTCCAGCAACATCTGCGAGTGCGCGACGGCCACCGGCTCGTTGTCGATGTAGACCACGCGGGTGGTGGTGTCCAGCTCGTCGGCGACCTGGTGCGTGCTGCCCATCGTGGGCACGCCCGAGCCGATGTCGATGAACTGCCGGACACCCTGTTTGACCAGGTAGCGCACGGCCCGGTGCAGGAACAGCCGGTTCGACTTCGCGGCGGGGCGCACGAACGGGAACCGCTCCAGCGCCTTTTCCGCGAACACGCGGTCGACCGCGTAGTTGGCCTTGCCGCCGAGGTAGTAGTCGTACACCCGGGCCACGTTCGGGTGGTCCAGGTCGACGCCTTCCATCGGGAACTGCTCGAACCGGGACTTCGCCATTCCTGCCTGCTTTCCGCCTGCGGAGATCAACGGGGATAGCGCGAATACTAGCGGTCCCCGGGAAGCCGCGGCCGGGAACCGGCCATCCCACCCGATTCGCGCCGATTCCGCAGGTAGCGCCCGCCGCGGGGCTCCCCCGATCAGGTGGTCCCGCTGCACCGTCTCCGCGCACCGGGCGCACTCGGCCGCGAGCAGGGCCGACTCCGGAGGCGGCGGGGCCGGGTCAGCGGGCCACCGATTGCCGCGGAAAGCGCTTTCCCCAACGACCTGCGGGAGCTCCCAGCAATTGGTCCGGTTTGGACAGAGGTGGTCCATCGGCCGTGGTGGTCACCGCGTGGCGCCGCACGTGCCCGGCGAACGTGGGCCAGTTGGCCGACAGATCGCCGCTGTCCGGCACCGCGTTGTCAGCTGCCGAGGAAGGCGTCCAGTTCGTCGAGGAATTCCGGCCACGCGGGCTCGTGCTCGGTGAGGATGTGGTTGCGGCTGTCCAGGAAGCACAGCCTGCTGTCCGGGATCAGCGCGGCCAGCTCCTGGGCCTGCGCCTTCGGCACGCGCAGGTCGCCGCGGGAGTGCAGGATCAGCGTCGGGCAGCGCACCGACGGCGCGATCGCGGACACGTCGATGTGGGCGAAGACGTCCAGGAAGCGCACCACGTTGTCGTTGGAGGTGGTGGCGCGCTGCAGGTCGTTGAACGCGTCCCACAGCTCGCGGCTCGCGTCCGGGAGGAACTGGCTGGCGAACACCTGGCGGAACGTCGGATCGTCGTGGCGCCAGCCGATCCGGCCCAGGACGAGGTCGAGTTCGGCCTCCTCCTTCGACTCGGGGGTGGCGGCGCGGGCGAACCGGCCGCGGCTGTAGGCGCCGGCGAGGACGAGCCGGGACACGCGCTCCGGGTGCCGCACGGCGTAGGCGATCGCCACCGCGCCGCCCTGCGAGATGCCGAGCAGCGGGAACCGGTCCAGCCCCACCCCGTCGACGACCAGCTCCAGGTCGTCGACCCAGTCGTCGAACCGGAACCCGCCGATGTCCCAGTCGGACAGTCCGCAGCCGCGCTCGTCGTAGCGCACCAGGGTGTGCCGCCGGGCGAGGCCGTCGAGCCAGTGCGCCCAGATCGGGCTCGTCCACTCCAGGTCGAGGTGGGTCAGCCAGTTGGCCGCCTTGACCAGCGGCGGCCCGCACCCGGACAACGCGTAGGCGACGCGGACGCCGTCCGGCGAGCGGCAGTAGCGGATCTGTTGCTGCGCACGGGTGCGCGGCGGAACACCGCCGTTCTCCCGGACCTCGGCGACGAAGCGGTACCCGACGCCGTGCACGGTCGCGACGATGCGCTGCCGCTCACCGCTGTCGCCGATCGCGCGGCGCAGCGCCTTGACGCGGCTGGTGAGTGCCGATTCGCTGACGTGCCGGTAGCCCCACACCGAGTCGAGCAGCTCGGTCTTGCCCACGACGCGGTCGCGGTGCCGGATCAGGTGCGTCAGCAGGGCGAACACCTGCGGCTCGACGTGGACCGGCTCCCCTCGGCGGCGCAGCTCGAACCGCTGGGGGTCGACCTCGCAGTCCTCGAACTCGTACACCACGGCCCCCTCGCCACGGAATCTCCACATCATCCCCACGATTCCGCCAAGCCACCAGCCCCTCCCGGGGGTCACCCTGGGCGGAACAACTGGCAGGGAGGACGCCATGACCACCACCGAGACCCCGTACCTGCTCGGCAACGAGCCCGACGAGCTGCGCCGCCTGGAGGAGCAGGCCACCGCGCTGGCGCCCGCGACACGAGCGATCCTGGGCCTGGCCGGGATCGAGCCCGGCATGCGGGTGCTGGACCTGGGAACCGGCGCGGGGGACGTGGCCTTCGAGCTGTCCCGGCTGGTCGGGCCGTCCGGGTCCGTCGTCGGGATCGACCAGTCGTCGAAGGCGCTGCGCTGGGCGGCGAGCCGGTGCGAGGCACAGGGGCTTCGCAACGTCTCGTTCGTGCACGACGACCTGCACGAGATGCGGCTGACCGGCCAGGTGGACGCGGTGGTCGGGCGGCTGGTGCTGCTGTACACGCCGGATCCGGCCGCGGTGCTGCGGAAGTTCGCCGGGTACGTGCGGCCAGGCGGGGTCGTGGTGTCGATGGAGTACGAGATGAGCGTCGCCGGGCTGCTGCCCGCCACGCCGCTGAGCGAGCGGGTGACGCACTGGATCATGGCGGCGTTCGCCCGGTCCGGCCTCGACCCGAGCCTGGGCGCGCGGCTGGGCACGGTGTTCGCGGACGCGGGCCTGACCGGTGCGACGGTGCTGGGGCTGCAGGGGTACCGCCCGCCGGGCGACCCGACCGGCAGCCGGATGGCGGAGGGCATCATCCGGACCCTGCTGCCCGTGCTGGCGCGGACCGGGCTGGCCACGCCGGAGGAGGTCGGCATCGACACGCTCGGGCAGCGCTTCTTCGAGGACCACGTGCACAGCGGGGCGACCTTCCGGCCGCCGACGCTGGTCGGGGGCTGGGCGCGGGTCGCGGGAGGCTGACCGCCCCGGGGCGACGGCCGCCGGGGGTGCCGGGTGCTGGGGGCAGCACCCGGCGCCCCTGGCGGCCGTTTCGGTGTCGAGAAGCGGGCGAGGTGCCTCGACGTTCCGGGTGACAATGGCACCGCACCCGAGGAGGACGTCATGGCGGCACTGGACAAGGAGTTCGAGGCGACCCTGCTGAAGAGCGAGGCGAAGGGCGGCTGGACCTACGTCGTGATGCCCGGGTCCGCCGAGTACTTCGGCACGCGCGGGCTGGTGAAGATCCGCGGCACCATCGACGGCCACCCGTTCCGCAGCTCGTTCATGGCGCTGGGCGACGGCACCCACAAGCTGCCGGTGAAGGCCGACGTGCGCCGGGCGATCGGCAAGGACGCCGGCGACACCGTGCGCATCCGCCTCACGGAACGTCTCGGCTGACTCGCGGGTCACCGGAAACGCTGCCGCTGCGCACAGGCCTGGCGAGAATCCGTCGGAACGTGGCACTCCAGCCACTACTGCGCGGGGGCGGGGCGGCCTAGTTTCGGGTGCCGTGATCATCATCGCGCTGCTCATCGGCGCCGCCTACGTCGTGGTCAACTCCTTCGTCCCGGAGGCGCACCGCCGACGCTTCAACGCCGTGTTCGTCGCCGGTGCCGGCGCCGCCTACCTGAGCGGGGGCGGGCTCGGGATCTGGGAGTTCGCCTTCACCGCGGCCGCCACGTACGTCGCCTACCGCGGCCTGGAGTCGTGGACGTTCATCGGCATCGGCTGGCTGATGCACACCGCGTGGGACGTGGTGCACCACCTGCGCGGCGAGCCGATCGTGCCGTTCGCGGAGCACTCGTCGCTCGGCTGCGCGATCTGCGACCCGGTAATCGCGATCTGGTGCTTCACCGGCGGCCGCCCGGTGCTGGGCGTGCTGCGGAACCGGCTGGCGCGCTCCTGACGAGCGCGCCCGGGCGACGGCAGCGTGGCGCGGCGGCAGGAACCGGACGCCCCGCCGCCCCGAACCGTCGGGCACCGGGGGCGAGCCGCTCAGGCGCGACGTGCCAAGCGCGCCACCAGCCCCGGCTTGCGGCGCGTCGTCCGGAGCCGTCCGGCGACCGCGTCCTCCAGCAGGCGGCCGACCGTCTCCTCCGCGCACGCCTTGTTGGCGCCGATCCCGCCGGACGGCCCACGTTTGATCCAGCCCACCACGTAGGTCCCAGGCGTCACGCGGCCGCCGTCGTTGGGGATCGTGCCGCTGTCCTCGTCGAACGGCAGCCCGGGCAGCGGCGTGCCGCGGTAGCCGACGGCGCGCACGACGCCGCCCGCGGGGATCTCGACGTCCCCGGCCACGCGAATTCCGCGCACCCGCGAGGCGCCGAGGATCTCCTCCGGCGCGGAGTGGAAGCGCAGCACGATCCGTCGCTTGCCGGGTTGTGGCGGCGCCGTCCAGTCGACCGTCTCCTGCTTGCAGTCGCGCAGCAGTGCGGCCCGCGGCGACGTGTCGATCGCCTCGGTGATCCGCGGGTCGTGCGCGTCGACGACCAGGTCGATGTCCTCGTGCTGGGTCAGCGCCAGCAGCTCGGGCGTGGTGTACGCCGCCGCCTCCGGACCGCGGCGGCCGAGCAGCACGACCTCCCGCACGCGGCTCGACTTCAGCCGTGCCAAGGCGGCCGGGGCGATCGAAGTGCCTTCCAGGGAACGCGGGTCCGTCGTCAGGATCCGCGCCACGTCCAGCGCGACGTTGCCCGTCCCGACCACGACGAGGCGTTCCGCCGACAGGTCGACCGCGTCCGCGGGCACGTCCGGGTGGCCGTTGTACCAGGCCACCACCGTCGTCGCCGCGACGCTGCCCGTCAGGTCCTCGCCCGGGATCCCCAGCCGCCGCGCCGAGGACGCGCCGACCGCGTAGATCACCGCGTCGTGGCGGCGCGCCAGCTCGTCCACCGTGACGTCCCGGCCCACCTCGACGCCCAGCCGAATCCGCAGCCGCGGGTGCTGGTGGTACCGCGCGAACGTCTCCCCGATCTTCTTGGTGGACGGGTGGTCGGGCGCGACCCCGTACCGCACCAGCCCGCCCGCGACCGGCAGCCGGTCGATCAGCGTGACCCGGGAACTGGTGTGCAGCAACAGGTCCTCGACCGCGTACATGCCGGCCGGGCCGGTGCCGACGACGGCGACGTCCAGCGCGGGGAAGTCGGCCGGGATGGTGCGGCTGAACACCGGCGGGCCCCACGCGTGGAAGTTCGGCGCGGGGTCGGCCGCGGCCGGCTCGCGGTCGGCGTAGAACTCCGCGTTGATCCCGGCGTAGGGCCGCATCGACGCGGCGAGTGCGTCCACCGGGAAGATCGCGTCGACCGGGCAGGCATCGGCGCACGCGCCGCAGTCGATGCAGCTGCGCGGGTCGATGTAGAGCATCTCGGTGGTGCCGAAGTCCGGCTCGTCCGGCGTCGGGTGGATGCAGTTGACCGGGCACACCGCCACGCACGACGCGTCGTTGCAGCAGGTCTGGGTGATCGCGAAGGCCATGGCTAGAGGAGGTTCGCGCGCTTGTAGAAGACCGTCGCGGCCTTGGTCAGCAGGCCCGCGGAGTCCAGGAACTCCATCAGCCCGGCGCAGCTCGACCGCAGCATCGACTTGTGGTGCTCGTTGGCCTTCGCCTCGCGCAGCGCCCGCTTGGTGTCGAGGCCGGCGTTCGCATACACCTTGGGGTTCCACATGCTGCTGACGATGAAGTACGCGGCGATGGACACGACGAGCGCGTTGTACTGGCGGCCCAGCGGCCCGGTCTTCTTCAGCCGCTCACGGGTCTCCTCGCGGGCGAACTTCATGTGCCGCGACTCCTCGACCACGTGGATGTTGTTGATGGTGCGCACGAACGGCACCACGCGCTCGTCGCGCATCCAGTCGCGCTGCATGACGTCGAGGACCTCTTCGGCGACCAGGATCGCCGCGTACGCCGCCTCGCCGCGGGCGGTGGTCTTGAAGAACCGGCCCAGCTCGACGGCGAGGCGGCGCGGGCGGTAGGCCGGTGCCCGCAGCTTCGCCGCGCCGCGCGCGAACATGATCGAGTGGCGGCACTCGTCGGCGATCTCGGTGAGCGCCCACTGGAACGCCGGGTCGGTCGGGTCCTTGGCGTAGAAGTCGCGCAGCACCATCTGCTGCAGGATCATCTCGAACCAGATGCCGGTGCTGGCGACCGACGCCGCCTCCTGGCGGGTCAGCTCGCGCTGCTGCTCGGGGGTCATCTCGTTCCAGTACGCGGTCCCGTACAGGGTGCTCCACTCCGGGCTCGCGCCGTGGTAGCTCGTGTCCAGCGGGGTGTCCCAGTCGACCTCCTTGACGGGGTCGTAGGACAACGTCTCGGACGAGTCGAGCAACCGCTGCGCCACCGACCGGTGGTCAGGCTGCGCGGTGTCGGAGTGCTCGTGTGCGCCGACGCTGGTCATGGCACCCTCCCGATTGCCTGTTACCTCGGTTTACAGTTACCCAAGGTAACACACATCGGCGGCGGCGCAAGCGACCGTTCGTGACCGAGCACCGCGATTTCCTGAAACGGGTATTTCGACCCCATCGCGCCCGTGCCTGGCGGGCCTACCGTTACCGGCACCACCTCAGGAAGGGCGGATGCCATGGAGATCAACAGGATCGGGCGCGACGTGAGCGTCCTGAGCGACCAGCTCGAGGTGCCCGGCATCGGCTTCCTCCCCGTCAACGCGTTCGTCGTGCACGGCGCCGAACCGGTCGTCGTCGACACCGGGCTGAGCCTGCCCGGCCGCGGCTTCCTGGACGCGCTCGGGGCGGTGATCGACCCCGCCGACGTGCGGTGGATCTGGCTCACCCACCCGGACCGCGATCACACGGGCGCCCTGTTCGACCTGCTCGAACTGGCCCCGCGCGCCCGCCTGGTCACCACCTACCTCGCGATGGGCATCATGTCGACCGAGCGGCCGCTGCCCATCGACCGCGTGCACCTGCTCAACCCCGGCCAGTCCCTGGACGCGGGCGACCGGCGGCTGACCGGCTTCCGGCCGCCGCTGTTCGACAACCCGGCGACGGTCGGCTTCTTCGACCACAGCAACGGGGTGTGCTTCAGCTCGGACTGCTTCGGCGCCCCGATGCCGACCGCGGAACTCGCCACGTGCGGGGACGTGGCGAACGCCCCGGCCGACGCGCTGCACGCCGGCCAGCTGTTGTGGGCCGCGGTGGACAGCCCGTGGGTTCACAACGTCGACCGGGACCGCTACCTCGCATCGATGGCGCCGCTGCGGACCTTCGACCCGGCGGTCGTCCTGAGCACCCACCTGCCCCCGGCGCCGGGGCGCGCGGCGGAGTTCCTGGACCGGGTGTCCCTGGCTCCCGGCGCGGACCCGTTCGTCGGCCCGGACCAGGCGGCGCTGGAGCAGATGCTGGCGACCTTCGAGCCGCCGGAGCCGCACCCGGTGTCCTAACCGAACAGCAGCGAGCTGCCGTGGGCGCGCTTGAAGTACAGGTGCGCGTCGTGCTCCCAGGTGATCGCGATCCCCCCGTGCAGCTGGATCATCTCCGCCGCGGCGTGGCGCAGCGCCGCCGAGCACACGGTTTTCGCGGTCGCCGCGTCCAGCTCGAAGTCGTCCCCGGTCAAGGCGCCGTACAACGCCGAGCGGGCCGCTTCGACCTGGACGTACACGTCGGCCATCCGGTGCTTGAGCGCCTGGAAACCGCCGATGGGCCTGCCGAACTGGCGCCGCTGCTTGGTGTACTCGACGGTCAGCTCCAGCGCCCTGGCCGCGGCGCCGGTCTGCTCGGCGGCCAGCGCCACGGCCGCGGTCCAGCGCAGCCGCTCGGTCTCGAACCCGCCGGTGTCCAGCCGCCGCGCGGGGGCGTTCGACACCGTCACCACCGCGAGACGGCGCGTCGGGTCGAGGGTCGTCACGGCCTCCCGCCGGGCGTCGGCCGGTGCGACTTCGAACAGGCCGGGGCCGTCCGGGGTCCGGGCCACCACCAGCAGGACGTCGGCGTGGTCGCCGTCGAGCACGTAGTGCGCCCGGCCGTCGACGCGCCCGTCCCGGAACTCGCAGGCAGGCGACCAGTGTCCGTCCTCATCGGACCACGCCAGCGCGGCGAGGCTGCTGCCCGCCGCGATGCCGGGCAGCAGCCGACGGCACGCCCTGTCGTTCCCGGTCAGCAGCAGGGCCTGCCCGCACAGCACCGCCGAGCCGAGCATCGGGGCCGGGGTGAGGGTGCGGCCCAGCTCCTCCAGCACCACGCACACCTCGGCCAGCCCGGCGCCCGCGCCCCCGTACTCCTCCGGGATCGCCAGCGCCGCGACGCCGATCTGCTCGCACAACGTGGACCACAGCTTGTCGTCGTAGCCGAGGGGTGCGGCCATCGCGGCACGCACCGCTTCCGGCCCGGACCGCCGCGACAGCAACGCCCGCACGGACTCGCGCAGAGCCCGCGCCTCCTCCGTCCACATCGGATCGACCTGGCTCATCGCGCCAGCACCCGCTCGCGGTGGAACCGGCCGTCGCCCCAGGCTCCGGTCAGTGCCCGGACTTTGGTCAGTCGGAGGCCGAGGTCGTGTTCGGCGGTGTAGCCGATGGCGCCGTGGACCTGGAGGGCGGTGCGGGCGGCGAGGTAGGCGGCGTCGCCGGCTTTGACCTTGGCGGCGGAGATGTCCTGTGGGCTGGCGGTGACGGCGGCGCCGTGCACGAGGGGCCGGGTGAGTTCGAGGTGGGTGGCGACGTCGGCGAGCAGGTGCTTGATCGCCTGGTATTCGCCGATGAGCCGGCCGTATTGGCTGCGTTGCTTGGCGTAGGCGACCGAGGCGTCGAGCAGCCATTGCCCGGCGCCGAGCAGCTGCGCGGCCACGGCGAGAACGCCGAGGTCGAAGGCCCTGCCGCCGGTCAGCGGGGTGGCGCTGGGCACCCGGAACAGGCGGCGGGTGGGATCGAGGGAGCCGACGACTTCGGTCCCGGTGGTCTCGCCGAGGGTGCCGGCGCCCAGGTCGACGACCACCTGGGCGATGTCGGCGTCCAGCGCGAGGGGCACGTGCGGCGGCGCCACCACCGTGGCCAAGGCCTCTCCCGAGGCCAGTGCCGGCCACCACGCCTGGGCGGCCGGGACGGCGGGCGCGACCGCGGCGGTTTCCACCAGCGGTCCGGGGACGGCGTGGTAGCCCAGGGCTTCGAAGGCCACGACCAGGTCGACCGGGTCGGCGCCGAGTCCGCCGTGGGCTTCGTCGATGAGCAGGGCGGGCACGCCCAGTTCGGCGAGGCCGCGCAGGAGTTTGCGGCCGGGTTCGTGCCGTCCCTGCGCCCAGGAGCGGGTGGCGCCGGGGGTGTCGGCGCCGGTGAGGTAGTCGTGCAGGCTGGTGGCGAAGTCCCGCTGTTCAGGGGAGAGCGCGAATCTCATCGGCGGGCCTCCTTCGGCAGTCCCAGGAGTCGTTCGGCGATGGTGTTGCGCTGGATCTGGTCGGTGCCGCCGTAGATCGGTCCGGCGAGGGAGAACAGGTAGCCCTCCACCCACGCCCGGTCGGTTTCAGCCGCTGGGCCGAGGATGTCCAGCGCGGTGTCGTGCAGGCCGAGGTCGAGGTGGGACCAGAACAGCTTGTTGACGCTGGATTCCGGCCCGAGCTGGCCGCCCTCGGCCAGCCGGGAGACGGTGCCGAAGGTGTAGAGCTGGTAGGCCCGCGCCCCGATCCACGCATCCGCCACCCGGTCCCGGGAGGCGGCCGGTTCCCCCGTCGAGCGCCACAGGTCCACGAGCCGGTTGGCGGCGGCGAGGAAGCGGCCGGGGCTGCGCAGGGACAGGCCGCGCTCGTTGTTGGCGGTGGTCATCGCCACCCGCCACCCCTGGCCCGGTTCGCCGATCACGTCCGCATCGGGCACGAACACCTGGTCCAGGAAGATCTCGGCGAATCCCGGCTCCCCGTCCAGCTGCGGGATCGGCCGCACGGTCACGCCCTCGGCGCGCAGGTCGAACATGAAATACGTCAAACCCCGGTGCCGCCGCTCGCCGGGGTCGGTGCGGAACAATCCGAACGCGCGGTCGGCGAACGCCGCGCGGGAGGACCAGGTTTTCTGCCCGGACAGCAACCACCCGCCCTCGGTGCGCACGGCGCTGCTGCGCAACGCGGCGATGTCGCTGCCGGCTTCGGGTTCGGACCAGGCCTGCGCCCACACCTGCTCACCGCGGGCCATGGCCGGCAGGATCCGGTCCCGCTGCTCGGCGGTGCCGTGGGCGAACAAGGTCGGCCCCAGCATGAAGATCCCGTTCTGGCTGACCCGCCCGGGTGCGCCCGCGGCGTAGTACTCCTCCTCGAACAGCACCCACTGCAACAGCGACGCATCCCGCCCGCCGTACTCGCGCGGCCACGACACCACCGACAACCGGGCGTCCGCCAGCTGCGCCTCCCACTCCCGGTGCGCGGCAAAGCCCTCCGCGGTGTCCATCGACGGCAGCGTCGGCACATGCGCCGCCAGCCACTCCCGCACCTCGTCCCGGAACGCCACCGACTCGGCATCGATGTCGAGGTCCATCAGCGCTGCGCCCCGTCCCGCATCGAGCGTGCGTCCTGCCCACCCAGCGAATCGGTGGAGGTTTCGGCGTTGTGCGCGTGCGCGAAGTGGTGCAGCCCGAACACCGAGTCCATTCCCGACCGCAAACCCATCAGATCCTCGGCCTGGTTGACCGCCTTCTTCGCCAGCGCCAGCCCGAACTGCGGCATCCGCGCGATCGTCTCCGCCAGCGCAAAAGTCCGCGCTTCGAGTTCGGCGCGCGGCACGACGCGGTTGACCATGCCCCATTCCTGGGCCTGCTGCACCGTGAACCGTTCGCCGGTGAACAGGACTTCCTTCGCCGCCCGCGGACCCAGCACCCAGGGGTGCGCGAAGTACTCCACGCCCGGAATGCCCATCCGCACCACGGGATCGGCGAAGAACGCGTCGTCGGAGGCCACGATGAGGTCGCAGACCCAGGCCAGCATCAGCCCGCCCGCGATGCACGCCCCCTGCACCGACGCGATCATCGGTTTCGGGATCTCCCGCCACCGGCGGCACATCCCCAGATACACCTCCGACTCCCGGGCGAACCGCTGATCCCCGCCCTCACGTGTCGTGTGGTCCCACCACACCACGGCCCGCCGGTCGAAGCTCTGGTCGACATCACGACCGGGCGTGCCGATGTCATGGCCGGCCGAGAAGTGCTTGCCCTCCCCCGCCAGCACGATCACCTTCACCTCGGCATCGTCCACCGCGCGGGTGAACGCATCATCCAGCGCATAAGTCATCGCCGAGTTCTGCGCGTTGCGGTACTCCGGGCGGTTCATCGTCACCACCGCCACCGCACCCCGGCGCTCATAGCGGACGACGTCCTCGGTCATGCGTTCTCCTCACCTCAGCTGCCGCTTCAGCACCTTGCCGGAAGCGTTGCGGGGCAGCTCGTCCACGAATTCGACGAGCCGCGGGACCTTGTAGTTGGCCAGCCGCTCCCGGCAGAACCCGATCACTTGCTCGGCCGTCAGCCCGGTGCCGACGACGAACGCCTTGCCCACCTCGCCCATGCGCTCGTCCGGCACCCCGACGACGGCGACGTCGCGCACGCCGTCGAGTTCGGTCAGAGCGTGCTCGACCTCCGCCGGGTAGACGTTGAACCCGCCGCAGATGTACATGTCCTTGAGCCGTCCGGTGAGGGTCAGGTAGCCCGCGTCGTCCAGTTCGCCGACGTCGCCGGTGTGCAGCCAGCCCTGCTCGTCGATCGCGTGCGCGGTCGCCTCCGGGTCGTCGAGGTAGCCGAGCATCACGTTGGGCCCGCGGACGACGACCTCGGAACCGCGGATCGCGACCTCGAACCCGGCGGTGGCCCGGCCGGACGTGCGCGCGACCAGCTCCGCGTCGTCGCCGGGGCGGCACATTGTCACCACGACCGCCTCGGTGAGCCCGTAGGCGGTCAACACGGTGTCGAACCCCAGCTCGGCCCGCATCCGCCGGACGAGGGAGGCGGGCACGGTCGCCGCGCCGGTGACGGCGAGCCGCAGCGACGAGGTGTCCCCGCGGTCCGGTTCCTGGAGCAGCGATTGGAAGATCGTCGGCGCACCGGGCAGCACCGAGATCCGCTCGCGGCGGATCGTCGCCAGCGTCGCCCGCACGTCGAACACCGCCTGCGGCACGATCGTGGCCCCGGTCAGCAGGGCGACCACGATCCCGGCCTTGTAGCCGAAGCTGTGGAAGAACGGGTTGATCACCAGGTACCGGTCGTCGGCGGTGACCCGGCCGCATTCCGCCCACGCCGCCGCCACGTCGACCACCTGGCGGTGGGCCGACAGGACGCCCTTCGAGCGGCCGGTGGTGCCGGAGGTGAACAGGATGTCGCTGACGTCGTCGGGCCGGACGGCATCCGCCCGTGCCTCGACGTCCGCCGCGGGCGCGCGCTCGCCGAGGAACTCGTCCCAGCCGAGGGTGCCCTGGACGGGGCGGTGCGGTTGTTCGAGCGGGACGCGGACGACGATGCCCAGGTCGGGCAGCGCGGCGCCGGTCGCCTTGATCGCGGCGTACCGGTCGGCGCCGAGGAAGTCCGCGGCGACGACGAGCGCCTTGGCGCGGCTGCGGACCAGCAGGTCCACGGTCTCGGTGGCGGTGAACCGGGTGTTGACCGGCACCAGGACCGCGCCCGCGTACAGCGCGCCGAGCGCCGACAGCACCCAGTGGTGCGTGTTCGGCAGGTTGATCGCGACCCGGTCGCCGGGCTGGACCCCGCGTGCCGCGAACGCCCCGGCTACGGCTTGAACACGTTCCAGGAGTTGCCGGAAATCGAGCCGGACGCCGCCGTCGACCAATGCCTCGGACGAGCCGAACTTCGCGGCGGCGTCACGGACGACGGCCGGGATCGTGGTCTGCCCCACCGCACCCTCCCCTGGACCGGTAAACTAGAACGTGTTCTCATTACCCTAGGTGCCCGGTGGGCCGGGCAGCAAGGAGGCGTGCGTTGGAGCTGACGCGGTTCCGTCGTGAGGTCGCGGAGTGGCTGGTGGACAACCTGACCGGTGAGTTCGCGGCGTTGCGTGGGCTGGGCGGGCCGGGGCGCGAGCACGAGGCGTTCGATCTGCGGCTGGCGTGGGAGCGGCATCTGGCGGCGGCGGGCTGGACGTGTGTGGGCTGGCCGGTGGAGTTCGGTGGGCGGGGGTTGTCGCTGGAGGAGCAGGTGGCCTTCCACGAGGAGTACGCGGCGTCGGGGGCGCCGGCGCGGGTGAACCACATCGGGGAGCAGTTGCTGGGGCCGACGTTGATCGCGTTCGGCACTCCGGGGCAGCGGGCGCGGTTCCTGCCGAAGATCGTGGCGGTGGAGGAGCTGTGGTGCCAGGGCTACTCCGAGCCCGGGGCCGGGTCGGATCTGGCGGCGGTGTCCACCTCGGCGGAGTTGCGGGACGGCGAGTGGGTGGTCAACGGGCAGAAGATCTGGACGTCGCTGGCGCATGTGGCGGACTGGTGTTTCGTGCTGGCCCGCACCGAGCGGGGGTCGCAGCGCCACCGCGGGTTGTCGTATCTGTTGGTGCCGTTGCGGCAGGACGGGGTGACGGTGCGGCCGATCCAGCAGCTGACCGGCACCAGCGAGTTCAACGAGGTGTTCTTCGACGATGCCCGGACTCCCGCCTCGATGGTGGTCGGTGAACCGGGTGAGGGGTGGCGGATCGCGATGGCCACCCTCGGCTTCGAACGCGGCGTGTCCACGCTCGGGCAGCAGATCGGTTTCCGCCGCGAGCTGGACGGTATCGAGGCGGAGGCCAAGCGGCTGGGCACCTGGGAGGATCCGCTGCTGCGCGCCGATCTGGAGCGCGCGCGGATGGGCCTGCGGGTGCTGCGGGCGCACGCGTTGCGGACGCTGGGTCAGGCGGCGGGGCCGGAGGTCGCGGTCGGCAAGCTGATGTGGGCGCAGTGGCACCGCGGGCTCGGTGAGCTGGCGGTGCGGGCGCGGGGGGCGCGGTCGCTGGTCGCCGACGGCGAGCTGGACGAGTGGCAGCGGCTGTTCCTGTTCACCCGCGCCGACACCATCTACGGCGGCTCGGACGAGATCGAACGCAACATCATCGCCGAGCGGGTGCTCGGCCTGCCCAAGGAGGCCCGGTGATCCCCCACTACCCACCCGGACACCACCTGCTGGAGGACAAGGTCGTGGTGGTGACCGCCGCCGCGGGCACCGGCATCGGCTCCGCCGTGGCGAAACGCTGCCTCGAAGAAGGCGCCAGCGTCGTCGTGAGCGACTGGCACGAACGCCGCCTCGCGGAGAAGGCCGCCGAGCTGGCCGAACTGGGCAAGGTGCACGCGATCGCCTGCGACGTCACCGACGAATCCCAGGTGCAGGGGCTGGTCGCCGGGGCGGTGGAGCAGTTCGGCCGGATCGACGTGATGATCAACAACGCCGGGCTGGGCGGGACCCGCTCGGTGCTGGAGATGACCGACGACGAGTGGTCCCGGGTTCTCGACATCACGTTGACCGGAACGTTCCGCTGCACGCGGGCGGTGTTGCGGCAGTTCGTCGACCAGGGCGGCGGCGGGGCGATCGTCAACAACGCGTCGGTGATCGGGTGGCGGGCACAGGCCGGGCAGGCGCACTACGCCGCGGCGAAGGCCGGGGTGATGGCTCTGACGCGGTGCAGTGCGCTGGATGCCGCCGAGCACGGCGTGCGGATCAACGCCGTGGCACCGAGTCTGGCGATGCACCCGTTCCTCGCCAAAGTGACCAGCGACGAGCTACTGCAGGAGTTGCAGGGCCGGGAAGCGTTCGGCCGGGCGGCCGAACCCTGGGAGGTGGCCAACGTGATGGTGTTCCTCGCCAGCGACTACGCGAGCTACATGACCGGTGAAGTGGTGTCCGTGTCCAGCCAGCACCCCTAGGGAGCCCAAGTGCCTGAAGCCTTTCTTCTCGACGCCGTGCGCACCCCCGTCGGCAGGCGTGGCGGTGCGTTGTCCGGGTGGCACCCCGCCGACCTGGCCGCCCACATCATCCAGGCGGTGGTGTCGCGGGCCGGGGTGGACCCGGACCTGGTCGACGACGTCATCCTCGGCTGCACCGACACCCTCGGCCCCCAATCCGGCAACATCGCCCGCACCGCCTGGCTCGCCGCCGGCTACCCCGACCACGTGCCCGGGGTGACCGTGGACCGGCAATGCGGATCCAGCCAGCAGGCCGTGCACTTCGCCGCCCAGGCCGTGCTCTCCGGAACCCAAGACCTCGTACTCGCCGGCGGGGTGCAGAACATGAGCCGCATCCCGATCAGCGCCGCCATGCTCGCCGGCCGCGAATACGGCTTCGACGACCCGTTCTCCGGCTCCAAAGGCTGGCAGGAACGCTACGGCAGCGTCGAAGTGTCCCAGTTCCGCTCCGCCGACATGATCGCCGAGCACTGGGACATCACCCGCGAAGCCATGGAAACCTACGCGCTGCGCAGCCACCAGCGCGCGCTGGAGGCGATCGATACCGGCCGATTCACCGCAGAAATCGCCCCGCTCGACGACTTCTCGATCGACGAAGGCCCGCGCCGCGACACCAGCCTCGAACGCATGCAAGGACTCAAGCCACTCTCCGAGGGTTCCCGCCTCACCGCGGCCGTGGCGAGCCAGATCTCCGACGGCGCCAGCGCCGCGCTGATCGCCTCGGAGTCCTTCGTGCGGGACCACGGACTCACTCCACGCGCCCGCATCCACCACATCTCGGTGCGCGCGGCGGATCCGGTGTGGATGCTCACCGGACCCATCCCCGCCACCGCCCACGCCCTGAAGAAGACCGGCCTCACCGTCGACGACATCGACCTGTTCGAGGTCAACGAAGCCTTCGCCAGCGTCGTCCTGGCCTGGCTCGACGAAACCGGCGCCAACCCCCACCGAGTCAACGTCAACGGCGGCGGCATCGCCCTCGGCCACCCCATCGGCGCCACCGGCACCAAACTGCTGGCCACCCTCCTGCACGAACTGGAACGCCGCAACGGCCGCTACGGCCTGCAAACCATGTGCGAAGGCGGCGGCACCGCCAACGTGACGATCATCGAACGGTTGTGACCGAGCGGGAGGCGCACCGCGCCTCCCCTCAACCCCCCAGCCGCTGAAGTATCTCCTCGGCCTGTGTGACGGTGGTGTCGATGATGTCGGCCACGGTCGGGAGGTCGTCGATCATGCCGACGACTTGGCCGGAGGCGAGGACGCCCGCGTCGGTGCGGCCTTCGACGAGGCCGGCGCGCAGCAGCATCGGGGTGTTGGCGGCCATGATGATCTGGCTCCAGGTCATCTCGTTGCCGTGTTTCATGGCCAGGCCTTCGCGGATCATGGCGGGCAGGGAGAGGCCGGTGAGTTTGCGGAATCGCAGGGCGTTGCGGACGGCGTGGATGGTGCCGCGGACCCGGCCGGTGTCTTCCAGTTTCTCGACCAGCTCGGTGCGCAACACGCGGTGCGGCAGGCCGTCGACGCGCCGTGTCACGACGGTGCCGGTGAGGTTCTGCGCGAGGTAGAGCCGCTTGACCTCCTCCGGTACGGTGCTTTCCTTGCTCAGCAGGAACCGCGTCCCCATCGCGACCCCGGCCGCCCCGTAGGCCAGCGCCGCCGCGAGTCCACGGCCGTCGAAGAACCCGCCCGCCGCGACGACGGGGATGTCAACAGCGTCGAGCACCGAGGGCAGCAGCAGCGTCGTGGCCACTCCGCCGGTGTGGCCGCCGCCCTCACCGCCCTGCACGATCACCGCATCGGCGCCCCACGCGGCGACCTTTTCGGCGTGTCGCGCGGCTCCGATGGAGGGGATCACCACGATGCCATGGTCGCGCAGTTTGGCGATCATCTCCTTGCGCGGCGCCAGCGCGAACGACGCGACTTTGACCCCCTCCCTGATCAGCAGGTCGACCCGCTCGCCTGCGTCCAGCGCGTCGGCGCGGAGGTTGACGCCGAAGGGCTGGTCGGTGCGCTGCTTGACCTCCGCGATGGCGGCTTCGAGTTCAAGGTAGGTCATCGTGGCCGAGGCCAGGATGCCGAGCCCGCCGGCTTCGGCGGTGGCGGAGACGAGGCGGGGGCCGGCGACCCAGCCCATTCCGGTCTGCACCACCGGGTGCCGGACGCCGACCAGCCGCGTGAGCGCGGTATCCAGGGTCATGAGGGGACTTCCTTGTCCCGCAGGCCCTTCGGGTCCAGCACCTCGCGGATCAGCCGCAGCTCCTCGTCAGTGGGCTCGCGGCTCACTCCTGCCGAGGACAGGTCGATGTCGAAACCGCTTGCGGCCGTGACCTCGTCGGGGCT
The DNA here is from genome assembly GCF_000473265.1 of Amycolatopsis thermoflava N1165. Lineage (NCBI taxonomy): Bacteria > Bacillati > Actinomycetota > Actinomycetes > Pseudonocardiales > Pseudonocardiaceae > Amycolatopsis > Amycolatopsis thermoflava. The sequence continues at coordinate 8,468,256 of NZ_KI421511.1, read as the reverse complement.
GACGCCGGGGTGCAGTGAGACGGCGCGCATGGCGTGGTCGGGGGTGGCGAAGTCGAACACGCCGAGGTTGGTCACCACCCGGTGCACGTCGTGGTACTTCAGTCCGGCCTTGGCGGCGTTGTCGTAGCCCACGCCGGACACGATGTCCACGGATTCGACGAACACGCGCCGGCTGTGGCGGGGCACCCAGTAGCTGGTGCGGTGGTTGGCGGTGTTGCCCGGCGCGCCCCGCACTCCGAGCAGCTGCTTGGCCGGGCGGGCGTGGTCGCCGATGGCGGAGATGTTCTGGTTGCCGAACCGATCGATCTGGTTGGCGCCCATCACCACGTGCCGCCGCCCGTGCGGGACGATGGTGTCGAGCATCTTGCGGAACGGCTGCCACCCCTCCACATTGCCCTCGACATCGATCAGATACGCCTCGCCGTCAGAAAGCAGCAGGTCGGGTTCGAAGGTCAGGCGGGCGAGTTTCGCGCCCAGCGACGGGATGTAACCCATCGGGCTGACCACGATCTCTCCGTCGCCGCGGAACAGTTCGGCCACCGCCACCACCGCGATCTCGGCCCTGGTCGCGCTCATGCCGCCGCCTCGAATCGATCCACCTCGGACAAATACCGTGCCTCGTCGCCGGACAGGAACCGGTCCACGAACCCCGGCCAGGCGTCCAGGTCTTTCGCGCACGCCACGTAGTGCTTCTGGAAGCGTTCGTCCCGGCCGTAGTCGGGCACCGCGGTGGTGAAGTGCGCACCGCGCGGCGCCTCCACCACCCCGTCCACCGCCGAGCGGTTGAGCAGCAGCGACTGCACCGGTCCGGTCAGCTCCGCCGTCTCCACCACCTGTTCGACGGAAACAAATCGTTTTTTCGCCGCCAGGCAGAACAGGTCGTCGAAGTAGGGATCCGGGCCGAGGTACTGGGCGTTACCCCGAGCATCGGCGCGGTTCAGATGCACGAGGGTAATGTCGAGTTCCTGCGCCGGGACTGCCACCAGTTCTTCTCCGTCGGGGTAGGGCGAACGGACCGTGCGCAGGCCGGGATTGACCCGCATGACCTCCGAGCCCAAACCGGCGCGCAGGGGCAGGAACGGCAACCGTTGCGCCGCCGCCGAGAGCGCGGCCGCGAACATGCCCTCGTCGTATTCGGTCACCTCGATCGCCCCGGTTTCGCGGGCGCGGCCGAACCACGGGTCGAAGGGGATCGAGTCCAGGGTGACGAACCCGAACACCACCCGCTTGACTTTCCCCGCCGCGCACAACAATCCCACATCGGGGCCGCCGTAGGAGACCACGGTCAGGTCCTTCACCGGGGTGCGCAGGAGGGCACGGATGAGGGCCATCGGTTTGCGGCGGGAGCCCCAGCCGCCGATGCCGATGGTCATGCCGTCCCGGACCTCCGCCGCGACCTCGTCGGCGGTCATGCGCTTATCGGCCATTGAGGAACTCCTCCCGAGCCTCGTCGGACGCGCCGAGCAGGTTCAGCTCGAAGGTGAACCCCTGCTCGAACCGGTAGCTGCGGTGCACCTGCTGGGTGTCGATGCCGTTGAGCGCCTCCTTCGCCGCCCGGATCACCCGCGGATCCTTCGCCGCGATATCCCGTGCCACCGCCAAAGCGCTCTCATCCAGCTCCTCGCGCGGCACCACCCGATACACCGAGCCGTGCTGGTGCAACTCGGCCGCCGTGATCGTGCGGGCCGTGAAGTACAACGTGCGCATCAAATGCTGCGGCACCAACCGCGCCAGGTGCGTGGCCGCGCCCAGCGCACCCCGCTCGACCTCCGGCACCCCGAACGTCGCATCCTCCGACGCGATCACCACATCGGCGTTGCCGACCAGGCCGATCCCGCCGCCCAGACAGAACCCGTGCACCGCCGCCACCACCGGCACCGCACAGTCATACACCGCACCAAAAGCCGCATAACAGCCCTTGTTCGCGCCCACGAGCGCCTCATACCCGGCGGTGCGCTGGATCTCCTTGATATCCACCCCGGCGTTGAACCCGCGGCCCTCCGCCCGCAGCACCACCACGTGCACATCCGGATCCTCCCCCGCGGCCCGCACAGCGGCAGCAAGGTCGAACCAGCCCTGCACCGGCAACGCATTCACCGGCGGAAAGTCCACCGTGATCGTCTCGATGTGACTGTCGCGTTTGGTCAACACCGGCATCAGGACGCTCCATACACGGGTTCGGGCGCGGGCACCTCGGCGATCAGCTTCTCCACCACCGGCCCCAGCTCGGACGGCTCCCACCGGCTTCCCTTGTCCACCATCGGGCCGTGCCGCCACGCCTGCGCCAGCGACACCTTCCCGCCCTCCACCTCGAACACCCGGCCCGTCACACCGGCAGACTCCCTGCTGCCGAGCCACACCACCAGCGGCGAGACGTTCTCCGGCGCCATCGCGTCAAACCCCGCATCCGGCCGGGCCATCGTCGCCGCGAACACCTCCTCGGTCATGCGGGTCCGCGCCGACGGGGCGATCGCGTTCACCGTCACGCCATACCGGGCCAGCTCCGCCGCCGCCACGACGGTGAGCCCGGCGATGCCTGCTTTCGCCGCCGAATAGTTCGACTGCCCGACACTGCCCAGCAGGCCCGCGCCGGAACTGGTGTTGATCACCCGCGCACTCGGCATCCGCCCCGCCTTCGCCTCGGCGCGCCAGTACTCCGCCGCATGCCGCAACGGCGCGAAATGACCCTTGAGGTGGACCCGGATCACCGCGTCCCACTCCTCCTCACCCAGGTTGACCAGCATCCGATCCCGCACGAAACCCGCGTTGTTGACCAGCACATCCAGCCGGCCGAACCGCTCCACCGCGGTGCCGATCAGGTTCCGCGCACCGGTCCAGTCGGCCACGTCATCGGTGTTCGCCACGGCCTCGCCACCGAGAGCCTCGATCTCGGCCACCACCTGGGCGGCCGGACCATCGCCGGTGGTGGAACCATCCAGGGCCACACCGACGTCGTTGACCACCACCCGCGCGCCCTCGGCGGCGAACGCCAGCGCGTGCGCCCGCCCGATCCCGCGGCCCGCGCCGGTCACGATGACGACCCGGTCCTGGCACAACCTGCTCACTGGCCCTCCCTGTTGACGTCCGCGGCCGCCTGGAACGCGGGCACCTCACCACCGCCATGCACCTTCAACGTCGCCCCCGACACATACGAAGCCAGCGGCGAAGCCAAAAACGCCGCACACCGCCCGACCTCCTCCGGCTCGGCCAGCCGCCCCAACGGCACCGTCTTCCCCACCGCCGCCACGTCGCTGCCGTAATGCAGATGCGCCTGCTCGGTGCGCACCAAACCCACATCCAGCGCGTTCACCCGCACCTTCGGCGCCCACTCCACCGCCAAACTCGCGGTCAAGTTGTCCAACCCGGCCTTGGCCGCCCCATACGCGGCCGTCCCCGGCGACGGGCGGGTCCCGGACACGCTGGAAATCATCACGATCGACCCGCCACCGTCCTGACGCTGCATCACCGCGTTCGCCTGCTGCGCCACCAGCAACGGCGCCAACAAGTTCAACCGCACGATCTTGTCGTGAAACCGCGGCGACGCCTCCGCAGCGGAAGCGAACGGACTACCACCCGCGTTGTTCACCACCACATCCAGCCGACCGTGCTCCTCCACAACCCGACCGATCAACGCCGACACCTGCTCCGGATCACGCACATCGCACGCGATGAACTCGCCCGCCGGTTCCTCCGGCTCGCGCCGGGCGCAGGTCACCACATGCGCGCCGCAGACCTGGAACACCCGCGTGATGCCCCGGCCCACGCCACGCACACCACCGGTCACCAGGACCACGGCTCCGGCCAGGCCCAGATCGCTCTCCACACCCCAAAACTAGAACATGTTCTCGTCAGGGACAAGCTCGCTGGTCTGCGTGCTGTTCAGGAAACACGAGAACCGGTTTCCACCCGGGTGCGGACGGCCCAGCGAGCCGCCGGAACCGTGCCCAGCCCGGCGGCGAGGAACACCGCGGCGAGCACGAACCAGCCGGGGCGGCCCCAGGTCCCGACGAGCAGCGTCATCAGCGCCGGGCTGAGCATCTGTGCGCCGGCCTGGGCCGTGGCGGCCAGGCCCTGGTAGCGACCGGTCGCGCCGGGCGGGGTCAGGTCGAGGGTGAGCGCCCACTTCGCGGCGATGAACCACAGCTCGCCCGCCAGGTGGGCGGCCGCGGCGAGCAGCACCAGGCCGACGGCGATCGCGCCGCTGCCGCCGGCCGTCGCAGCGAACAGCAGGCAGGCGAGCGCGAGGGCTGCGCCCGACCCGACCGCCCGCGCGGCGCCGCGTCGCGAGCCGGTGCAGCCGCGGCTCGCGACGACCTGCAGGAGCGCGACGCCGAGCGAGTTGACGATGACGACCACGCCCGCCAGCCCGGCAGGCAGGTGCGTGTCGCGGACCAGCCACAGCGGGAGCGCGGTCGACACCAGGCCCCAGCACAGCGAAAGCAGGCCGGTCGTCGAGACGACGGCGAGGAACGCGGGGTCGGCGAGCACGGTGCGCGGCTTGCGCGCCCGCGCGACCGGCCGCACCCTCGGAACGCGGGTGAGCAACGCGGCGTAGGCCAGTGAGGTGAGCGCGTTGACCGCGATCAGGACGTGGAACGCGGCCGGGCTGCCCAACGTCAGGCAGGCCGCGCCGGCCGCCGCACCGACGGTGTAGCCGAGGTGGCTGGCGACCCGCTGCCGGGCCAGGTGCGCCACGCGGGTCTCCTCGTCGGCCAGCTGCGCCACGTAGGCGGTGCGGACCCCGGCGGTGGCGCGGTCCGCGGCCGTGTTGACGACCGCGACGGCCAGGAACACCGCGACGTGGTGCGCGAACACGAACGCGGCCATCGACACGCCCTCGACCGCGATCAGGGCGATCAGCAGCTCCCGAGGCCCGAGCCGGTCCGCCAGCGCGCCGACCGGTGTCGCCGCGAGCAGGCCCGCGCCGCCCGCGAGCATCAGCCCGAGGCCGACGACCGGGGCAGGCAGCCCGGCGACGGACGTGAAGTAGACCGCCCAGGTCGTGTACCACGCGCCGCCGCCGGCGGTGGTGACCAGCACGCCGAGCGCCATCACCCGGAACGGGCCAGGCGGCGGGATCTGCTCGTGCCAGTAGCGACGCATCACATAGACCTATCACGTCTCCGTGAAACGTGAAAGTCGATGGTAGGGTCTGGGCGTGACCTCCCTCGGATGGACCAGCGCCGAGCAGCCGGTGGTGGCGACAGTGACCGGGCTGGCGCGCGAGCTGGCCGACCCGATCCGGCTGACGGTGCTGCAGCTGCTCGCGCACGAGGGGCCGCACGGGATGACCCAGCTGGCGGACGTCCTCGGCGTGACACCGGCGCGCTTGGGCAACCACCTGGCGAAGCTGCGGCAGGCCGGGCTGGTGGTGACGTCGCAGAGCGGGCGGCATGTCACGTACCGGCTGAAGGACCCCGCGATCACCGCGGTGCTGGACGCGCTGGCCGACTACGCGGGCGGTGCGCTCCCGCTGCCCGGCCCGGCCGCGCCACCGGAGCGGCTGTGTTACGACCACGCGGCCGGGCGGCTCGGGGTGGCCGTGCTGGACCACTTGCTGGCCGAAGACGCGCTCCGCCGCCGGGCCGACACCGACGAGCTGGAGCTCGGCCCGCGGGCGGCGGAGGTGCTGGCGCGGCTGGGCATCGACGCGGACACGCTGACGACAGGCCGCCGCAAGACGGCGACGAGCTGCCTGGACCGCACGTTGCGCCGCCCGCACCTGGGAGGCGCCCTCGGGCACGCGATCCTGACCCGGCTGCGCACGGAGGGCCTGGTGGAGGTCGACGCGGACGGCCGAACGCTGACCCTCCACCCCGACGCGGGCGACCGCCTGGGGGCCCTGCTGCCGGGCCTGGTGCTCGACCGCTGACCACGCTCGCACCGGCGACCCCGGCCGCGGGCCCCTCGCCGCATCAAAGGGCGCGGCCGAGCGAATCTGCTGCCGGCCCACGGCCACCGACCGCAATCTCACCGGTGATCCCCGGCCGCGGCCCGAGACCGCCTCGCCACACCGAGCGGCGCGGCCGAGCGCCCGGGCGATCGGCCGCCGCGCCGGCGCTCGGCCGCTGACCGCGATGGCACCGGCGATTGCCGGGCCCGGGACCGCCTGGCCGCATCGAGCGGCACGCGGCCGAGCGATCTGCGGCCGGCCCTCGGCCGCTGACCGCGATCGAGCCGGTGATTCCCGGCAGCCGCAGCGCCACCCAGGGGCGCCAGGCTCCCTCGACCGGCGCGGCCGATTCCCCGACCAGGCAGCGATGACCGCGGCCCACCCCGGAATCGCCGGGCACCGCCGACCGGCGCGGCCGAGCGCCCGGGCGATCAGCGGCTGGGCCGGCCCCCAGCGTTGAATGCCGCCGCAGAGCGGCGCCGCAGGCCCAGCGCAGCCGCGCCGCGGCAGGCCCGGCGGCCAGCGCAGCCGCGGGCGCGGCAGGCCCAGGGCCCGGCCGCGCAGACCGGGCGCCGGGCCTGCGATCCCCGCGCCACCTCGAAGCTCAGGGGGCGATGGTCAGCGCGGCGATCCGCTCCCCGCGCAGCCGGAACCGGTAGTGCAGCTCCACCTCCCCACCAGGAAAGTTCCCGGTCAGGTGCTGTGTCACCGTCCACTCGCCCGCCGCACGGGAAACTCCCGTCAGCGTGGCCGTGTACTGGTACTCCGTGGCCGCGCGATGCAGCCACCCGTCGATCTCTTCCGTCCCGCGGTACGTCCGGCCGTCGTCGGTGACCACGGCATCAGGGGTGAAGCCCACGGCGCTCGGACCATCCAGGTAGTCGCGGATCGCCTGTGGCAGTTCGGTCATCGTTCCTCCTCAGACGGTCGGCATCGTGCCGCCGTCGATCGTGTGTTCCGCGCCCGTGATGGCGGCCGCCCGGTCGGACACCAGGAACGCCACCAGCTCCGCCACCTCCTCGGGCAGCGTGGGCCGTCCCAGCGGGATGCCGCCGAGCGCGGCCGTCAGCCGGTCCCAGGCGGCCCGCTCGTCGACGCCGTCCGCCTCGGCCAGGCGCGCGACCAGGGCATCCGCCGCGGAGGTGCGGATCGCGCCCGGGGAGACCACGTTCACCCGCACCCCGCGCGGCGCCAGCTCCTTCGCCAGCCCCTTGCTGTACGTAGTGAGCGCGGCCTTCGCGGCCGCGTACCCGAGCGTCGCCTCGAACAGCGGCAGCCGCCGCTGGATGGACGACACGTGCACGACCGCCCCGCCCGCGGCCACGTCCGGCAGCAGCGCCCGGTCCAGGCGCACCGCGGCGAGCAGGTTGAGGTCGAGCTCGTCCTGCCAGTGCCGGTCGGTCAGCGCCGCGAACCCGCCACCCGGCGCTGACGACCCGCCCACGGTGTGCACCAGGATGTCCAGCGCCCCGAACCGGTCGCGCACCTCCCGCACCACCGTCTCGACCCCGCCGGGCGCCGTGACGTCGGCGGCGACGAACGGGCCGTCGGCGTGTTCCGGGCGAGTGCGGGCGGTGGCCAGGACATCAGCACCGGCGGCACGCAGCCGGGCGACGACGGCCGCGCCGGTGCCCCGCCCGCCGCCGGTCACCAGGGCGCGCCGCCCCTCCAGGGATTCGTTCATGCCCCGCACACTCCGCCGTGCCCGCGCGCGAGGGTCAAGCGCTCGACCCTCCCCCGGGGAGAGGGTGCAGAATCCGCTGGTGCTGACCATCGGCGAGTTCGCGAAGCTGACCCACCTGAGCATCCGCACGCTGCGCCGCTACCACGACGCCGGGCTGCTCGAACCCGCCCGCGTCGACCCGGCCACCGGCTACCGCTACTACGACGCGGCGCAGATCCCGGCCGCGCAGGTGATCCACCGGCTGCGCGAGCTCGACGTGCCGCTGCCCGAGGTGCGCCGCATCCTGGGCAGCCCCGACCCGGAAGCCCGCGCGCTGCTGGTCGGCGAGCACCTGCGGCGGCTGGAGGACCAGCTGGAACGCACCCGCGCGGCGGTCACGTCGCTGCGCAGGCTGCTCACCCCCGAACCCGGCGAACTGGCGGTCGAGCTGCGCCGGACCCCGGCCACGACGGTCGCCGCGGTCGAGGGGACCGTCGCGGAGGCCGACGTGCTCGCCTGGTACGCGGGCGCGATGGCCGAGCTGGACGCGGTGGTGCCGGCCCCGGCCGGCCCGCCCGGCGGTCTGTACGACAACGAGCTGTTCACCCACGGCCGCGGCCGGATGCTGGTCTACCTGCCGGTCACCGAACCACCCGCGCCCGCCGGGCGCGTGCGGCCGGTGACGCTGCCCGCCGCGGAACTCGCGGTCGCCACCCACCCGGGCGACCACGACACGATCGACGTCACCTACGGCGAGCTCGGCCGATGGGTGGTGGAGCACGCGCTCGCCGTGGCCGGCCCGGTGCGCGAGGTCTACCTCAGCGGCCCACGGGACACCGCCGACCCGGCGGCGTGGCGGACCGAGATCGGCTGGCCGGTCTTCCGCGTCGCACCGGCCTGAGGAGTCCACAAGGGACGTGGCGCGGAATACTGGACCGGCACGCGGGGTTGACCCGGTGCAAGCCGGACTACTCGGTGAGAGGTGATGCGAGATGCGGACGTTCGTGCTGGCCGGCGGGTGCTTCTGGTGCCTGGACGCGGTCTACCGGACGCTGCGCGGGGTGCAGGACGTGGTGTCCGGCTACACCGGCGGCGACACGGCCCAGCCGTCCTACGAGCAGGTGTGCACCGGGCGGACCGGGCACGCGGAGGCGGTCGCGGTGACGTTCGACGAGACGGTCATCCCGGCCGAGGTCATCCTCGACGTCTTCTTCACCCTGCACGACCCGCGGCAGCTCAACCGTCAGGGCGCCGACGTCGGCACGCAGTACCGCTCGGCGATGTTCTACGCCGACGACACGCAGCGCGCCGAGTTCGAAGCGGCCATCAAGCGCGCCGGCGACTGGTGGGACGGCGAGATCGTGACCACCCTGGAGCCGCTGGGCGAGTTCTACCGCGCCGAGGAGTACCACCAGGACTTCTTCGCCAAGAACCCCGGCCAGGGCTACTGCCTCGCGGTCGCGCTGCCGAAGGTGAACAAGGTGCGCAAGTCCTTCGCGCAGTACGTCGTCTGACCTAGCGTTCGACGAACGCGGCCAGCTTCGCCAGCGCCATCCGGGTTCCGGTCTCGTTGTCCTCCGGGGCGACCGAGGCCGGCACCCCGTCGTGCCGGATGACCACCTTCGTGCCGCCTTCGGCGTCGGCGAGGGTGGTCGTCATGGTCATCGTGCCCTGGGAAGCCGGGTCGGGGCTGTCGAACTCGATCACCTCGACGACGCGCCGCCCCGGCTCGAGCACCGCGAAGTGGCCGGTGTAGGTGTCGGTGGCGCCGCCGGACTTGCCCTCGCGGCCGGGGTCGTCGTAGACCAGCGACACCCGGAATCGCCCGCCCTCGCGGGCGTCGAACTCGTGCACCCTGGCCGTCATCCCGTCCGGCACCCGCCACGTCGCGATCGCCTCACCGTCGACCAGGGCGCGGTAGACCTCCCGGCGCGGTGCGCGCACGAACCCGGAAACGCTCGTCGAAGTCATGACGACACCATGGCGTGGCGGCCGCCGGGTGTCCATCCTCCCGGCATCTCGTCCCAGGTGCGGCGGTCGAGGAGCCGCCCGCCTGCGTTGCGGGTCCGGCCGCCCCACTGCTTGAACAGGAACGGGATCCCCGCCGCGACGCACCGGTCCCGCACCGGCCGGACCCACTCGGCCGCCATCGGGCGCGCGTGCGGCCCCGACTCGCCGCCGGCGTAGACCCAGTCGAGCCCCGTCAGGTCCAGGTCCGGCAGCGGGCCGAGCAGCGGTTGCAGGGACAGGAACCGCACCGCGGCCGGGGTTTCGCGGAGCCGGTCGGCGCGCCCGGCCTGGGCGTTGCTCTCGATCGTCACGCCCCACCACACGTGCGGCAGCGGCTCCGGCGCGAGCCGCGCCAGCACGGCCGCCATCCGCGCCGGCCGTTTGGTGAGCGCGAAGTACGTGTGCTGCGGGGCGCGCGCCATCGCGTCGAGCACGTCGGCGAGGAAGTCCTCGGGCACGCCGGGGTGGAACAGGTCGGTCATCGAGCCGGTGAACACCAGCCGGGGCGCTCGCCAGCGCGAGGGGACCGCCAGCCGCCCGGGGTGCAGGGTGAGGGCGAAACCCGGTCCGCTGGTGCGGGGGTCGCCGTCGCGGGTGTAGGCGGGGCTGCCCATGGCCTGCAGCCGCCGCGCGAAGGCCATCGCGTAGCAGTTGTCGCATCCGGGGCTGACCCGATCGCAGCCGGTGGCCGGGTTCCACGTCGCGGTCTCGATGGTGCCGTCCCGCATCCTTCCATTGAACCCCCGACGCGAGGACGCTGGGAATTCCACGGCCGCGACGGCAAAGGAGCCCGCCATGTTCGCCAACGCAGACGAAGTCCTGCGCTACATCGCCGACGAGAACGTGGAGTTCGTCGACGTCCGGTTCTGCGACCTGCCCGGCATCATGCAGCACTTCACGGTGCCCGCCGCGGCGTTCGACGCCGACGCCTTCGAGGACGGGATCGCCTTCGACGGCTCGTCCGTGCGCGGGTTCCAGTCGATCCACGAGTCCGACATGCTGCTGCTGCCCGACCCCTACACGGCGCGCGTCGATCCGTTCCGCGCGGAGAAGACGCTGTTGATGAACTTCTTCGTGCACGACCCGTTCACCCGCGAGTCCTACAGCCGCGACCCGCGCAACATCGCCCGCAAGGCCGAGGAGTACATCAGCGAGTCGACCATCGCCGACCGCGCGTTCTTCGGGCCGGAGGCGGAGTTCTACATCTTCGACTCGGTGCGGTTCGGCAACGTGGAGAACACCGCGTTCTACGAGGTCGACTCGGTGGAGGGCTGGTGGAACACCGGCCGCGACGAGGAACACGGCAACCTCGGCTACAAGACCCCGTTCAAGGCGGGCTACTTCCCGGTGTCGCCCCGCGACCACTTCGCGGACCTGCGCGACCAGATGGTGCGCAACCTGGCCGGCGTCGGGATCGAGGTGGAGAAGGCGCACCACGAGGTCGGCAGCGGCGGCCAGGCCGAGATCAACTACCGGTTCAACACGCTGCTGCACGCGGCCGACGACCTGCAGCTGTTCAAGTACGTCGTGAAGAACACGGCGTGGGAGCAGGGCAAGACGGTTACTTTCATGCCGAAGCCGCTGTACAACGACAACGGCTCGGGCATGCACTGCCACCAGTCGCTGTGGGACGAGAACGGCCCGCTGTTCTACGACGAGGCGGGCTACGGCGGGTTGTCCGACCTGGCGCGGCACTACGTCGGCGGGATCCTGCACCACGCGCCGAGCCTGCTCGCGTTCACCAACCCGACGGCGAACTCCTACCACCGGCTGGTGCCGGGCTTCGAGGCGCCGATCAACCTGGTGTACTCGCAGCGGAACCGGTCGGCGTGCGTGCGGATCCCGGTGACCGGCTCGTCGCCGAAGGCCAAGCGGATCGAGTTCCGCTGCCCGGACTCGTCGGGCAACCCGTACCTGGCGTTCTCCGCGATGCTGATGGCCGGGCTGGACGGGGTGCGCAACAAGCTGGAACCGCCGTCGCCGATCGACAAGGACCTGTACGAGCTGCCGCCCGAGGAGGCGCGGGACGTGGCGCAGGTGCCCGCGTCGCTGGAGGCGGTGATCGACCGGCTCGAATCCGATCACGAGTTCCTCCTCGCGGGCGGCGTGTTCACCGAGGACGTGATCGAGACGTGGATCGACTTCAAGCGCGAAACGGAGATCGACCCGCTCCGGCTGCGGCCGCACCCGTACGAATTCGCGCTCACCTACGACGTGTAGGTGTTGACCGCCGCGCGGCGCAGGCGGACCATGACCTCTCCCGGGTCTGAAAAGGAGCGGGAAATGACTTTCGTACAGGTTATCGAGTACAAGACCGAGCACCCGGAACAGATGAACGACATGATGGACCGCTGGCTGGCGGAGACGCAGGGCAAGCGGACCGCCACGCACGCGGTGCTGATGAGCGACCGGGAACGCCCCGGCACCTTCATGGAGTTCGTCGAGTTCCCGTCCTATGAGGACGCCATGCGCAACTCGTCCCTGCCGGAGACGGACCGGTTCGCGAAGGAGATGATGGCCCTCTGCCAGGGCGACCCGGTGTTCCACAACCTGGAAGTGATGCGCGACGAGCGCCTCTGAGCGCCGCGCTCACGACTCCGCGCGAACCGGCTCCCCGCCGGTCACGAACGCCTCCCGCGGGTGCTGCACCGATGCCAGCGAAAGGATGTCCCGCCCGAACAGCGCCGCGGTCAGCCAGACCGCCAGCACCCGCATCTTTCGTTCCCAGCTGGGCACGGCCAGCACGTGGTAGCCGCGGTGCATGAGCCACGCCGGCAGCCCGGTGACGACGATCCGCCGGTACTGGAAGATGCCGCGGCCGAGGCCGAGCGTCGCGATCGCGCCGAGGCTGTGGTGCACGTACGGCTTCGTCGGGCGGCCGCGCAGCGTGGCGATGATGTTGCGCGCAAGCAGCTTGCCCTGCCGGTACGCGTGCTGCGCGTTGGGCACCGTGCGGGCGCCCGGCACGGGCGAGGCCAGGTCCGGCACCGCGGCGTCGTCACCGGCCGCCCACGCGTCCGGCACCGGCGCCGCCTGCGTGCCGACCCGCAGGTCCGGCCGCACGACGATCAGCCCGCGCTCGTCCACCGGCAGGTCGGTGTGCCTGCCGGTGACCGGGTTCGCGCCGTTGCCCGCGGTCCACACGATCAGCTCCGAGTCGAACTCCTCGCCGCTGGACAACACGACGTGCCCGCCGACCGCCGACGTGACTCGGGTGTTCAGGTGCACACGCGCGCCCCGGCGCTCGAGCGAGCGCACGACCCACCGGCCGGGGCGGTCGGTGACCTCCGGCAGTATCCGGCCGGACGCCTCCACGAGGTGGAACCGCAGCTCGTCCCGGCTCAGCTCCGGGTAGCGTGCGAGCAACGCGGTCGCCAGCGACAGCAGCTCGCCGAAGCCCTCGACCCCGGAGAACCCGCCGCCGACGAAGGTCACGGTGAGCAGCCGCTGCCGCCGCGGCCCCGGCGGCAAGGTGGCGGCGCGGTCGAACGCGGTGAGCAGCCGGTCCCGGATCGCCACCGCCTCCTCGACGTGCTTGAGGCCGATCGCCTGCTCGGCGATGCCCGGCACCGGGAACTTCCGGGTCACCGCGCCCGCGGTGACCACGACGACGTCGTAGCCGAGCTCGAAGCTCTCGCCCTCGGCGGGCCGGACGGTGACCACGCGGTGCCCGTGGTCGATCGCGGTGACCATGCCTGCGACGATCCGCGTCCGCCGCAGGTGCCGCCGCAGCGACACCGCGGCGTGACGCGCCTCCACCGAGCCGGCCACCACCTCGGGCAGGAACGGCTGGTACGTCAGGTACGGGCGCGGGTCGACGAGCGTCACCTCGGCCTCGCCCCGGCGCAGCTTCTTCTCCAGTTTCCAGGCGGTGTAGAAGCCGGCGTAACCGCCGCCGACGATGAGGATCCTGCGCATCACGACCCCTTTCCTCTCGGTCGCCCTGGGGACGACACGGCCCGGCCGGGTTGTGACGCCCGGAGCAGCCCTGGTGCCGCGGATCACGTCAGCGGAACTGGAGCCAGTCGCGGTAGCGGGTGGTGGCGCGACGGCCGCCGGTCAGCACGTCGCCCTTGACCGCGGCGAACAGCCCTGCGGTCTCGTCGGTGACGACCCGGCGGCCGTCGCCGGTCACGGCGAGCGTGATGCGGCCCAGCTCGTCGAGCGGGAAGACCTCGGGGCCGCCGACATCGCGGGTGCCGCCGAGCGGGGCTCCGGTCGCGGCCTCGGCGACCGCGGCGGCGACCTCGGCCGAGCTGATCGGCTGGATCGGGGTGGACGGCAGGCGCACGACGTCGCCGTCGGTGGTGAAGTCCAGCACCGCGGGGACGAACTCCATGAACTGGGTGGCGCGCACGATCGTGTACGGGATGGGACCGGCCTTGACGAGGTCCTCCTGCAGGGTCTTGGCGCGGTAGTAGGCCACGTCGGGCACCTGGTCGACGCCGACGATCGAGAGCGCGACGACGTGCCGGGCACCCGCCGCGTGGGCGGCGGCCAGCAGGTTGGTCACCGAGGTGCGGAAGAAGTCGATGGAGGCCTCGTCGAAGGTCGGCGAGTTCGTCACGTCGACCACCACCTCCGCGCCGCGGACGGCCTGGTCGAGCCCCTCCCCGGTGAGCAGGTCGACGCCGGTGGCCCGTGAGTGCCCGGCAGCGTCGTGACCAGCGGCGACGAGCCGGTCGACGACCTGGGAGCCGATGAGGCCGGTGCCGATGACCGCGATCTTCATGAGGAACTCCTGACTCGGACTGATCTTGTCCGAGATATTACTCGGACATCTGTTGTCCGAGTCAAGGGTGATCGTTAGTCTGGTCGCGTGAAGCTGTCCGGTGGGGTCGAGTGGGCGTTGCACTGTTGCGTGGTGCTGACGGCGGCGGCCGAGCCGGTGCCCGCCGCGCGCCTGGCCGAGCTGCACGGGGTGTCCGGGACGTACCTGGCGAAGCAGCTTCAGTCGTTGTCCCGCGCGGGGCTGGTCCACTCGGTGCAGGGGAAGGCAGGCGGGTACGTGCTGACCCGCTCGCCGGAAGAGATCACGGTGCTCGAGGTGGTCGAGGCCGTCGAAGGGCCGCAGTCGACGTTCGTGTGCACCGAGATCCGCCAGCGCGGCCCGATGGCGACACCGCCGTCGGCTTGCACGGCGCCCTGCGCGATCGCGCGCACCATGTTCGAGGCGGACAAGGCCTGGCGGGCCGCGCTGCGGCAGGTGACGGTGGCCGACCTCGGCCGCATGGTCGGCACCGACTACGAGGGCGACGTGCTGGGCCAGGTCGGGAAGTGGCTCAGCAGACCGTCCTAACCGGACTGCCAGTGCCAGCCCGAGCGGCGCAGCGCGTCGGCTCGCGCCAGCACGCTCTCCAGGCGCGCCGCGGATTCGGCCTTGTCCCAGTACCGGTCGGCGGCCGTGGTCTGGGCGTCGTGCTTGCGGTAGAGCACGCTCGGCTCGGCGATGAACTCCCCCGCCGCCACCGCTTCGGCGGCCAGCAGCAGCCCGACGGTCTCCGCGCCGGTCAGCGCCGGCCAGCCGCCCAGGGCGCGCACCAGGTCCGTGTGCGCCGCGAACGTGTTGGCCTGCACGGACAACCGGTCGTCGAGCTGCTCGGCGTAGAACCGGCCCGGCGGCACCGGGCCGGGCGGCGGATCATAGGGGCCGGGCCGCGTCGAGCCGTCCGGCAGCAGGTCGACGCACGCCGAGGTGCACCACGCCACCCGGCCCAGCGCCTCGATGTCCCTGGCCAGCGCGCCGGGCAGCAGCACGTCGTCGGCGTCGAGCGTGCGCACGATCGAGCCGGTCGCCCGCGCCAGCGCCATCGTGCGCGCGACCGCGGCCCGGCCGGGCAGCCCGGAACCGGGCAACACACGCTCATCGGGCGGCAGGCACTCCACCACGCCGCTGTCGCCGTCCTCCTGCAGGCACCACTCCCACTCCCAGCCGGACGGCAGTTCCTGGTCGCGCAGCGAGGTGTAGGCCTCCCGCAGGAAGTGGTGTCCCCCGTCATGGACAGCCGTGATCACACTGACCTTCGGCAACGGATCCCCCAGATCGAGACGATGTCCGTGACCATCAAACCAGCTCACGACCGGGAGCAGCCGCGAGGAGGTCGGCCGTGAGCAGCAGCAGCGCGGCGGGGCACGTTCGGTGACCGGTGAAATGCGGTTTCACCGGTTTTTCATCGCCCGCCTACCGTTCGCCGGGATTTCGTCCACACGAACCGGGAGGGTTCGATGAAGAAGATCGCGGCACTGCTGACCGGACTGGCGGTCGGGGCGGCGGCGTACCTGGTGGCCTCGCCCGTCGCGCAGGCCGCCCCGTGCGAGGGGACCTACACCATCGTCGTCGGCGGGACCGGCGACAACGACTCCGACGACCCGTACTGGCAGGGCAACATCAGCCAGCGCGTCGGCTACCCGGCGATCCCGGTCGGCATCAACGCGCGGCAAGGCGTCGACGAGCTGAACCGGCTGATCCGCGACCAGCGCAACGCCTGCCCCGGACAGCACGTGAAGGCCGTCGGGTTCTCGCTCGGCGCCGCCGTCGTGCACACCTGGGTGACCGAGAACTGGCCGACCATCGACAACGTGAACGCCGTGCTGATCGCCGACCCGAAGCGGGCGGCGGGCCCGGGCAACGCGGGCGCCGCGGCACATCCGCTGGTCGCCCCGGTGGTCGGCGCGCCACTCGCCGGAGCGGACGACTTCTTCGGCGACATCCCCACCCTGACGCTCTGCACGGACGACATCATCTGCGACGCCAACGCGGCGTCCGGCCTGCCGGGCTACCTGTGGGAAGGCAGGCACGGCAACTACAACTTCAACGTGGACGTCTACTCCGACGACGCGCGCGGGCAGTGGTTCAACGGGGTCTACATCCCCTGATCACCACGCGGCGGCCCCGGGCCTGGGTGGATCGGCCCGGGGCCGCCGCACGTCAACGGTCCTATCCGAGAGGGACGCCGAGCGTGGCGAAAGGGGCGCAGCCCGGCCGCGTCAGCGGAACTGGCGCACCACCATCTCCGCCAGCGCGGCCACATCGGCCTCCGCCATGGGGCCGCCCGTGATGCCCATCCGGTGCAGCAGCGTGCCGACCACGACGTCGATGAACAACAGCACCCGGTTCTCC
This sequence comes from Amycolatopsis thermoflava N1165, assembly GCF_000473265.1. Lineage (NCBI taxonomy): Bacteria > Bacillati > Actinomycetota > Actinomycetes > Pseudonocardiales > Pseudonocardiaceae > Amycolatopsis > Amycolatopsis thermoflava. Next base: position 8,451,570 of record NZ_KI421511.1, on the reverse strand, counting down.
GGCTCCCCCAGCGCGTCCTGCAACACCACGCGGTACGGGTCCTGCAACCGCGTCGTCAGCACCTCGCGCAGCGCCGGGTCGTTGACCGCGTCCACGAAGACCCCCGCGAACGCCGCGCCCACCCCGGGTTCGGCGATCTTCGCCGCGGCCCAGTGCACCGCGCGGGTCAGCACCTCCTGCCGTCCCTCGCCCTCCAGCGGCACCGGGCCGAACGCGTGCACCAGGCAGTCCGTGATCAACGCGCCCTTCGACTAGCGCGCCTCCCGCCTGGCGCGGCTGATCACCGGGCGCCCGGACCGCGGCGCGACGATCGAGTGGCAGGACGTGGCGCTGCCCGACCGCACGGTCCCGGTTCGCGTGTACCGGCCGCGGCTCGGCGAGAACCTGCCGGTCGTGATCCACGTGCACGGCGGCGGCTTCACCGGCACGGCCGTGCAATGCGACTGGGTCAACAGCCACCTTGCCGCCCGGCTGCCTGCCGTCGTCGTCTCGGTCGAGCACCGCCTCCTCGCCCCGGGCGCCCCGCTGACCGCCGCCGCCGAGGACGCGTGGGACGTGCTCCAGCAAGCGAAAGCCTGGGGCGATCCGACGCGGCTCGCGGTGTTCGGCGAGAGCACCGGCGGGCTGATCGCCGCACTCTCCGCGATCCGCGCCCGCGACACCGGCCTGCGGCTGCGGGCCCAGGTGCTGGTCAACCCGGCGCTCGACCTGACCGAGACCGCCTACGACCACCCGTCGATGACCGAGCACGCGCGAAGCCCGATGCTGACGATCGAGCAGATGCGGCTGTTCCACCGCCTGGCCGCGCCGGCAGGAACCGACCCGCGCCCGCTGTCGCCGCTGCTGGCGAACGACCTCGGCGGGCTGGCCCCGGCGCTCGTCGTGGTGCCCACGATCGACCCGGTCGCCGACCACGGCCGCCGGTACGCCGAGCGGCTACGCCACGCCGGCACCCACGCCGAACTCGCCGAACATCGCGGGGCGCCGCACGCGTTCCTCAGCATGCCCGGCCTTGTCCCGCAGGCGAAGCCCGCCCGCGCGGAGATCACCGCCTTTCTCGCCGGGCATCTCGTCGCGGCGCTGGAGGCACGATGACGGAAACCGCGGACGCCTGCTGCGGCCGCACGCCGGCAGCTTCACCGCGGTGGTGGTGCGGCAGGTGATCGGCGCGGCCGCCGGGCTGGCGCCGCTGCTCGCGGTCGTCGAACGGGGCCGCACGCTGCTGTCCCCGGAACCGGCCGACGAGGGTCGCGTGTGGACGGTCTGGGCGCGGCCGGCCTGCTCGTCCGGCTGCTGTGCACCGCAGCGTCGGCCGGGGTCGTCCTGGACGACCGGGTGCAGCTGTCCTGCCGCCGCCTGCTGGCCGAGCAGCTGGGCCGGGTGCCGATCGTTTGGTTCGCCCGCCGCCGCACCGGCGAGGTGGTCGGCGAGCGCGTCAGGGCGGTGCGCCCGTTCATTGCCCACACCCCCGGGCGAGCTGGTCTCCGCGTTCATCGTGCCGCTGGTGGCGATGGTCCCGCTGATGATGACCGCCGCCCGGTCAGCGGCTCGCGGTCGTCGGCCCGTCCGGTGCGGCGAAGAGCACGCTGCTGCAGCTGATCGCGCGGTTCTACGACGTGAACGCGGGCGCGGTGCGGATCGGCGGCGTGGACGTGCAGGTCCGCGCCGCGGCGACGGCGCCCGGCTGGACGAGGTGACGTCGGCGCTTGACGCGGTGAACGAATCCGCGGTGCACGAGGGAATCGAACGGCTGATGGCAGGCCGCACGATGGTGATGGTGGCGCACCGGCCGCGCACCGTCCGGAGCGCCGACCACATCGGCTTCCTGGACGACGGCCACATCGCCGAACAAGGCACCCACGAGGAACTCCGGTCCCGCGGCGGTCGGTACGCGCGGTTCTGGAACCTGACCCTGAAGCCGGCGAACGACTGAACCGGGCGCCCGCCGGGGCGGGCGCCCGCTCCTCAGTCCACCTTCTCCGCCGGCGCGCGGCCGTTCCCGCTCGGCGCGCCTTCGCCCGTGGGCGCCACCTGCAGGCAGAAGTCGCCGTCGTAGTGGCGGTTTCCGGTCAGCACCGCCTGCTCCACGATCTCCGCGCTCTTCTCCTCCCGCCGGATCATCGGGTCGCTGCGGAGGTCCTTCGCCAGCGCCACGCACAGCACCACCATCACCAGCGCGAACGGCGCCGCCGCGATGATCGTCAGGTTCTGCAGCCCGGTGAGCGCCTCGTCGCCACCGCCGCCGACCAGCAGCATCACCGCGGCCACCCCACCGGTCGCCACGCCCCAGAACACCACCAGCCACCGCTTCGGCTCGATCGCGCCGCGTTGCGACATCGACCCCATCACCAGCGACGCGGCGTCCGCGCCGGAGACGAAGAAGATCGCCACCAGCACCATCACCAGCACGCTCGCCACGGCGGCCAGCGGGAACTGGTCGAGCACCCCGAACATCTGCGACTGCGCGCTGCCCGCGCTCGCCAGATCCGCGCCACCGCGCTGGAGCGTGATCGCCGTACCGCCCATGATGCTGAACCACACCAGGCTCACCACGGACGGAACGAGGATCACGCCGATCACGAACTGCTTGATCGTGCGGCCGCGGCTGATCCGCGCGATGAACATGCCCACGAACGGCGTCCACGAGATCCACCACGCCCAGTAGAAGATCGTCCACGACGACAGCCAGCTCTCCATGTTCTCGCCGCCGGAGGCGCCCGACCGCGAGATCATCTCGCCCATCTCGCGGAAGTAGTCGCCGATCGTGGAGGGCACCAGGTTGAGGATGAAGATCGTCGGCCCGACCACGAAGACGAACACCGCGAGCACGGCGGCCAGCACCATGTTGATGTTGGACAGCCACTGGATGCCCTTCGCCACCCCGGACACCGCGGAGGCGACGAACGCCACCGTCAGCACCGCGATCACGCCGATGAGCAGGCCGGTGCCCGGGTTGTCCGACAGCCAGCCCCGCTGCACGAGCCCGCTGCCGATCTGCAGCGCGCCCAGCCCGAGCGACGCGGCGGACCCGAACAGCGTCGCGAAGATCGCCAGGATGTCGATGAGCCTGCCCAGCGGCCCCTCGCTCACCCGCTCGCCGAACAGCGGCGCGAACGCCGAACTGATCAGCTGCTTGCGGCCGCGCCGGAAAGTGCCGTAGGCGATGGCCAGCCCGACCACCGCGTACATCGACCACGGGTGGATGGCCCAGTGGAACAGCGAGGTCGCCATCGCGGTCTCCACCGCCGCGTCGGTGCTGCCCGCGACCGTGCCCGGCGGCGGCTCCACGAAGTGCGACAACGGTTCGGCGACCCCGTAGAACATGAGCCCGATGCCCATGCCCGCGCTGAACATCATCGCGATCCACGACACCGTGCGGAACTCCGGCCGCTCGCCGTCGTGGCCGAGCGGGATCTTGCCGTACCGGCTGAACGCCAGCCAGATCGCGAACAGGACGAACCCGGTCGCGGCGAGCAGGAACGCCCAGCCGGTGTTCCGGATCAGCCAGTCCAGCACCCCCGCGGACACACTGGACAGGCTGTCGGTCGCGAACACGCCCCAGGCCAGGAACGCCGCCGCGACCACCGCCGCCACGACGAACACCACGCGATCCATCCCGCCGCGCGCTCTGGGTTCCGCGGGTTTCCGGGTCGATGCTTCCGTACTGGGCACGACGCTCACCGCCTCTTGCTCGAGTTGGTTGTCCGGTTGCCCCCCTGCGCTCTGCGAGATGGTCACCGCGTCACCGCCCGCCGGCCAGTGTCCGCTCGACCCACTCGTGGAATTCGCCGATGTGGTGTTCCGAGGGCACCAGGACCCCGCCGCGGGCGTAGGCGCGCGAGGACATCGCGGGCTGGCAGCGTTCGCAGGCGTCGAAGTCCTGCTGGTTCACGCGGTGGAACAGCTCGACCGAATGTGACACGTCGCGGCCGGAGTCCACCACTTCGCGGGCGTAGAGCCAGTCGCATTCGACGATCGTGCGGTCGACCGCCATCGGGAACATCCGGTGGATGATCACGTGGTCGGGCACGAGGTTGACGAACACCTGCGGCCGCACGGTGATCGCGTAGTAGCGGCGGTCCTGGTGCTCGTCCACCCCGCCGAGCCGGTCGAACCCGGCGCTGCCGTCCACCGTGAACCCGCTGACGTCCTCGCCGAACTCCGCGCCGTGGCCCACGTAGTACTGCGCGGCGTAACCGTCGGCGAACTCCGGCAGCACCTCGGTCAGCTCGGGGTGGATCGTCGCGCAGTGGTAGCACTCCATGAAGTTCTCGATGATGAGCTTCCAGTTGGCCTTGACGTCGTAGGTGATCCGCCTGCCCAGGGCCAGCTCGTCGATGCCGTAGTTGCCGATCGCGTCCAGCTGCCCGAGCCGGCCTGCCACGTCCGCCTGCACCGTCTCCTCGAACGAGGGCGGCTCCTCGGCCAGGCACAGCCAGGCGTAGCCGAGCCACTCCCGCAGGTGCACCGGCTTGAGGCCGTACTCGGTGCGGTCGATGTCCGGCATCGAGGTCAGGTTCGGCGCCGCGACGAGCTTGCCGTCCAGGCCGTAGGTCCACGCGTGGTAGGGGCACTGGAAGTTCCGCTTGACCGTGCCGCTCTCTTCCACGCACAGGCGGGCACCGCGGTGGCGGCAGATGTTGAGGAAGGCCCGCAGGCCACCGTCCCGCGACCGGGTCACCAGCACGCTCTCACGGCCGATCTGCACCGTGCGGAAGTTGCCGGGTTGCGGCAGGTCCGCGCTGCGGACCGCGCAGAACCACATCTGCTCGAAGATCTTCTCCTGCTCCAGGGCGAAGATCGTCTCGTCGGTGTAGGTGATCCCGCCGAGGGTGGGGATCAGGCTCGACGGAAGCCCGGGCTGGTCGGTGGACGGCGCGGTGGTGGTGTTCTCGGTCAACGAACGCTCCGTGGTGGTGTGAGTGACCGGGGACTGGTTGTTGCTTCTTCCGCAACACCTGCGTGATGTGCAACTGCGACGCGGACCACAGTGCGGCCTGCACACCGGCCCTGTCAAGACCTGAACCGGGGGTGCCGCGGAGTTTTCCTCCCGGCAACACGAAGCGCGAAATCCCTGCGACACAAGGGACTCACGAGTAACAAAGGTTCGCCGGAATCGGCTCTTGACCCCGCCGGACGCCGAGCCGTAGCGTGACGGCCAGTTGATATATCAGTCGGCGAACAGAGGTATGAGACCGGGAGGCAGCATGTCGGTGGCCATCGGCCGCGCTGGCGCACTCAGCCCCCAGCGAGTGCTCGGGCGTTCCCTGCCGGAAACCGATCCGGAGGTGCACGCGGCGATCGGGCGCGAGCTCGGCCGCCAGCGGGACACCCTGGAGATGATCGCGAGCGAGAACTTCGCGCCGCTGGCGGTGATGCAGGCGCAGGGGTCGGTGCTGACCAACAAGTACGCCGAGGGCTACGCCGGCCGCCGCTACTACGGGGGCTGCGAACACGTCGACGAGATCGAGACTCTGGCCATCAACCGGCTCACGGCCCTCTTCGGCGCGGAGTACGCGAACGTGCAGCCGCATTCCGGCGCCCAGGCCAACGCCGCCGCCATGGCTGCGCTGCTGGAGCCCGGCGACACGATCCTCGGCCTGGACCTCGCGCACGGCGGGCACCTGACGCACGGGATGAAGCTCAACTTCTCCGGCCGCCTCTACGACGTGGCGGCCTACCACGTGCGCGCCGGGGACCACCGCGTCGACATGGACGAGGTCGAGCGGCTGGCCAGGGAGCGCAGGCCGAAGCTGATCGTCGCCGGCTGGTCGGCCTACCCGCGTCACCTGGACTTCGCCGCGTTCCGCCGGATCGCCGACGAGGTGGGCGCGTACCTGATGGTCGACATGGCGCACTTCGCCGGCCTGGTCGCGGCGGGCCTGCACCCCTCCCCCGTGCCGCACGCGCACGTCGTCACCTCGACCACGCACAAGACGCTCGGCGGCCCGCGCGGCGGCGTGATCCTGGCCGAGCGGTCGCTGGCGAAGAAGCTCAACAGCAGTGTCTTCCCCGGCCAGCAGGGCGGGCCGCTGGAACACGTCATCGCGGGTAAGGCGGTGGCGTTCAAGCTGGCCGCCGAGCCGGAGTTCCGCGAGCGCCAGGAACGCACGCTGCAGGGCGCGAAGATCCTCGCCGACCGGTTCCTGCGCGAGAGCGGGATCGGGGTGCTGACCGGCGGCACCGACGTGCACCTGGTGCTGGCCGACCTCCGGGAGTCCGAATTGGACGGCAAGCAGGCCGAGGACCGGCTGCACGAGGTCGGGATCACCGTCAACCGCAACGCCGTCCCGTTCGACCCGCGCCCGCCGATGATCAGCTCGGGCCTGCGGTTCGGCACGCCCGCGCTGGCCGCCCGCGGGTTCGGCCCCGACGACTTCGCCGAGGTCGCCGACATCGCCGCGCTGGCCCTGCGCCCGGACGCCTCCACCGCCGACCTGGACAAGCTCGCCGCCCGCGTCGCCGACCTCACCGCCCGCCACCCCCTCTACCCGGAGCTGACGGCATGACCACCCCCCAGCCCCCTGGCGCGCACCTGCCCGACCACCCGGACTTCCTGTGGCGCAACCCGGAACCGAGGCGCAGCTACGACGTCGTGATCGTCGGCGGCGGCGGGCACGGCCTGGCCACCGCGCACTACCTCGCGCGCAACCACGGCATCACCAACGTCGCCGTGCTGGAGCGCGGCTGGCTGGCCGGCGGGAACATGGCCCGCAACACCACGCTGATCCGCTCCAACTACCTGTGGGACGCCTCCGCGGCGATCTACGAGCACGCCCTGAAGTTGTGGGAAGGCCTCGAGGACGACCTCGGTTACCCGATCCTGTTCTCCCAGCGCGGCGTGCTGAACCTGGCCCACACCGAGCAGGACGTCCGCGACAGCGTGCGGCGGGTGGAGGCCAACAAGCTCAACGGCATCGACGCCGAATGGCTCTCCCCCGACGAGGTCGCCAAGGTCTGCCCGATCGTCAACGTCTCCGGCGACATCCGGTACCCGGTGCTGGGCGCGACCTACCAGCCGCGCGCCGGCATCGCCAAGCACGACTACGTCGCCTGGGGTTTCGCGCGCCGGGCCGACGAGGCCGGGATCGACCTGATCCAGGACTGCGAGGTCACCGGGTTCACTGTGGACGGTGACCGGGTGACCGGGTTGCGCACCAGCCGCGGCGACATCGGCTGCGGCACCGTCGCGCTGTGCGCGGCCGGGCACACCTCGGTGCTGCTGGACCAGCTGGGCGTGCGGGCGCCGCTGCAGTCGCACCCGCTGCAGGCCCTGGTGTCCGAGCTGCTGGAGCCGGTGCACCCGACGATCGTGATGTCCAACGCCGTGCACGTGTACGTGTCCCAGGCGCACAAGGGCGAACTGGTGATGGGCGCCGGGGTGGACTCCTACAACGGGTACGGCCAGCGCGGCGCGTTCCACATCATCGAGCGGCAGATGGCCGCCGCGGTGGAGCTGTTCCCGGTGTTCGCCCGGGCGCACCTGCTGCGCACCTGGGCCGGGATCGTCGACGTCACGCCGGACGCCTCGCCGATCGTCGGCCGCACGCCCTACGACAACGTCTACCTCAACTGCGGCTGGGGCACCGGCGGTTTCAAGGCCACCCCGGGCCTGGGCTGGTGCCTGGCCGACACCATCGCCAACGGCGAGCCGCACCCGTACGTGGAGCCGTTCGGCCTGGACCGCTTCGTCACCGGCGCGCTCGTCGACGAGCACGGCGCCGCCGCCGTCGCCCACTAGGAGCCACGCATGCAACTCATCACCTGCCCGTGGTGCGGGCCGCGCGAGGAAGTGGAGTTCCACTACGGCGGCCAGGCCCACCTCGCCTACCCGGACGACCCCGCCGCGTTGTCCGACGAGGAGTGGGCGCACTTCGTCTTCTTCCGCGACAACCCCAAGGGCCCGTTCGCCGAACGCTGGAGTCACGCCGCCGGCTGCCGTCGCTGGTTCAACGCGGTCCGCGACACCCGGACCTACGAGTTCCTGGACGTGTACCCGATGGGCCAGTCCGCACCGGAGGTGGCGTCATGAGCCGCATCAAGGGTTACGGCCGGATCGACCGCACCCGCACCGTCGCGTTCACCTTCGACGGGGTTGCCTACACCGGCCACCCGGGCGACACGCTGGCCTCGGCGCTGCTCGCGCAGGGCGTGCACGCGGTGGGCACGAGCGTGAAGTTCGGCCGTCCGCGCGGGATCGGCGCGGCGTGGGTCGAGGACCCGACCGGGCTGGTGCAGATCGAGGAGCCGTTCCCGGAGCCGATGCTGCTCGCCGCGACCGTGGAACTGACCGACGGGCTCGTGGCGCGCGGGCTCGCCGGGCAGGGACGGCTCGCGGAGGTGGCCGACACCGCCCGGTACGACCGCAAGCACACGCACTGCGACACGCTCGTCGTCGGGGCGGGCCCGGCCGGATTGCTGGCCGCGCGGTCCGCGGCGCGGCGCGGGGAACGGGTCGTGCTCGTCGACGACCGGGCCGACGCGGGCGGTTCGCTGACCGGCACCGAGGTGATCGACGGGCGGCCGTCGCGCGAGTTCGTCGCCGAGGTGGTGGCCGAGCTGGCCGCCGCCCCGGAGGTGCTGCACCTGCAGCGCACCACGGCGTTCGGGCAGTACGACGACGGGTTCGTGCTGGCGCTGGAACGGCGCACCGACCACCTGGGCACCGCCGCGCCGCGCAACCTCTCCCGCCAGCGGGTGCACCGGATCCGTGCGCGCCACGTCGTCGTCGCGACCGGCGCACACGAGCGGCCGGTGGTGTTCGCCGACAACGACCGGCCGGGCATCATGCTCGCCTCTGCCGCACGCGACTACCTGCACCGCTACGGCGTGCTCGCCGGGCGCGAGGTCGTCGTGTTCACCACCAACGATTCCGCCTACGCCGCCGCGCTCGACCTGGAGCACGCCGGGGCGCGGGTCACGGTCCTCGACGCCCGCCCGAGCGCGCCGGAGCACTGGGCCGCGCTGTGCCGGGAACGGTCGATCGCCGTGCGGCCGGGCAGCGCCGTCGTCGGCACCACCGGCGACCGGCGGATCACCGGCGTGGACACGGTCACCGCGGGCAAGGCGGAGTCGCTGCCGTGCGACCTGCTGCTGACCTCCGGTGGCTGGAACCCCGCCGCGCACCTGTTCAGCCACGTCCGCGGCGCATTGCGGTACGACCCCGCGCTGGGCGCCTTCCGCCCGGCCGAGCCGGTTCCCGGGGTGTCGGTGATCGGCGCCGCGAACGGCACGTTCGACCTCGCCGGCTGTCTGCGCGACGGCGCCGGGGACGACGCACCTGCCACGCTTGCGGAGCCGGAGACGGCGCCGCTGGTGCTGTGGCGCACCGAGGGCGACCCGGCCCGCCAGTTCGTGGACATCCAGCGCGACGCGACGGTCGCCGACATCGAGCGCGCGGTGGGCGCCGGGCTGCGGTCGGTGGAGCACATCAAGCGCTACACCACCATCGGCACCGCCCACGACCAGGGCAAGACGTCCGGGGTGATCGCGTCCGGCATCGTCGCCGAGCTGCTCGGGAAACCGGTCGAGGACACCGGCACCACGACGTTCCGCCCGCCCTACACCCCGGTGGCGTTCGCCGCGCTGGCCGGGCGCGAGCGCGGGAAACTGTTCGACCCCGAGCGGATCACCTCGCTGCACAGCTGGCACGTCGCGGCCGGGGCGGTGTTCGAGGACGTCGGGCAGTGGAAGCGGGCCCGCTACTACCCGGCGCCGCACGAGAACATGGACGCCGCCGTGCTGCGCGAGTGCGCCGCGGTCCGCGGCGGGGTCGGCATCCTGGACGGCTCCACCCTGGGCAAGATCGACGTGCAGGGCCCGGACGCCGCCGAGCTGCTCGACCGGCTCTACACCAACATGATGAGCACGCTCAAGGTCGGGCGCGTGCGCTACGGCGTCATGTGCGGCAACGACGGCATGGTGTTCGACGACGGCACCGTGCTGCGCCTGGCCGAGGACCGGTTCCTGGTCGTCACCACCACCGGCGGCGCGGCGCGCGTGCTGGACTGGATGGAGGAGTGGCTGCAGACCGAGTGGCCGGACCTGCGCGCGCACCTGACCTCGGTGACCGAGCAGTGGTCGGTGTTCCCGGTCGTCGGGCCGCGCTCGCGCGACGTGATCGCCGCGGCGTTCCCGCACCTGGACGTGTCCAACGAGGCGTTCCCGTTCATGTCCTGGCAGGACACCGAAGTCGACGGCGTGCCGGTGCGCATCGCCCGCATCTCGTTCTCCGGTGAGCTGGCCTTCGAGGTCAACGTGAACTCGTGGTACGCCAGGGCGATGTGGCTGCGCCTGCTCTCGGCAGGCGCGCGCTGGAACATCACCCCGTACGGCACGGAAACCATGCACGTGCTGCGCGCCGAGAAGGGCTACCCGATCGTCGGGCAGGACACCGACGGCACCGTCAGCCCGCACGATCTCGGCCTGGGCTGGGCGGTGTCGAAGAAGAAGCGGGACTTCGTCGGCAAGCGCTCGTTCTCCCGCCCGGAGAACACCAACCCGGAGCGCAAACAGCTCGTGTCGCTCCTGCCCGCCGACGCCCGGACCAGACTGCCGGAGGGCTCCCAGGTCGTGGAGTTCCGCCCGGACGGCACCCTGCCCCCGCCGCCGGTGCCGATGCTCGGCCACGTCACCTCCAGCTACCACAGCGCCGAGCTGGGCCGTCCGTTCGCGCTGGCCCTGGTCAAGGGCGGGCAGTCGCGCATCGGCGACACCGTCCACGTCCCGGTCGACGGCGCACTGGTGCCCGCCGAGATCGGCGGGATCGTGCTGGTCGACCCGGAAGGAGCACGCCGCGATGGCTGACCCCCGCCTCTACCCCACGCATCCGCTGCAGCAGTGGATCCCGTCGCTGGCCGCCGCGTCGCGCAACGCGACCGGCCTGAACCTGGAGGCCGAGCCGCCGGTGGCCGCGGTCGACCTGCGCGTCACGCCACCGGCGGACGTGCTCGGCACCCCGCTGCCCACCGAGCCCGGCACCTGGGTCTACGCCGACGACGGGCAGATCGTCTGGCTCGGCCCGGACGAATGGCTGGTCACCAGCACCGCCGTGCAAGGGCATGAGCTGGAGGCGCGGCTGGGCGCCGTGGTGCGGCCGCGCGGCGGGGCCGCCACCGACGTTTCCGCGCAGCGCACCGGAATCCGCGTCAGCGGACGGCACGCACGGGACGTCCTGGCCACCGGCTGCGCGCTCGACCTGCACCCGCTGGCGTTCCCCGCCGGGAGCGCCGCGCAGACGACGCTCGGACAGGCCCCGGTGCTGCTGCTCGCGCTCGGCGCGGGCGAGGACTTCCGCGTGTTCGTGCGGCCCTCGTTCGCCGGATACCTCGCCGACTGGCTTCTCGACGCGGCGCTGGAGTTCCAGCCCGCCGGGGCCACCTCGTAGACCACAGACAGGAGACCACGATGAGCACCACACCCCGGGTTGTCATCATCGGCGCCGGCATCGTCGGCGCGAACCTGGCCGACGAGCTGACCGAGCGCGGGTGGACCCGGATCACGGTCCTCGACCAGGGTCCGCTCCCGCTGACCGGCGGCTCGACCTCGCACGCGCCGGGCCTGGTGTACCAGACGAACCCGTCGAAGACGATGACCGAGTTCGCCACCTACACCGTCAACAAGCTGTCGAGCCTCGACGTCGACGGCGCCTGGTGCTTCAACCAGGTCGGCGGCCTGGAGGTGGCCACCACCCCGGAGCGCCTGGCCGACCTGCACCGCAAGCAGGGCTGGGCCACCTCGTGGGGCGTGCCCGGCGAGGTCGTCGGTCCCGAGGAGTGCGCGCGGCTGCACCCGCTGCTCGACCCCGAGCAGATCCTCGGCGGGTTCCACACCCCGACCGACGGGCTCGCGAAGGCCGCGCGCGCCGTGGTGGCCCTGCGGCGGCGCGCCGAATCCCGCGGCGCCGAGTTCCGCGGCAGCGTCCGGGTCACCGGCATCTCCCACGCCGGCGGACGGGTCACCGGCGTGCGCACCACCGCCGGTGATTTCCCCGCCGACATCGTGGTGTCCTGCGCCGGGTTCTGGGGTCAGGCGATCGGCGAGATGGTCGGCATGCGGGTGCCGCTGCTGCCGCTGGCGCACCAGTACGTGCGCACCGGCCAGGTCGCGGACCTGGTGGGGCGCAACGACGAGCTGGCCGAGGCCGGGCTGCCGATCCTGCGGCACCAGGACCGCGACCTGTACTACCGCGAGCACGTCGACTGCCTCGGCATCGGCTCCTACGCGCACCGCCCGATGCCGGTGCGCCTGTCCGACCTGCCCGAGGTCTCCGACGACGACCTGACCGAGGCGGCGATGCCGTCGATGCTGCCGTTCACCGAGGAGGACTTCGCGCCCTCCTGGGAGCACAGCAGGCAGCTGCTGCCGTCGCTGCGGTCGGCGAAGATCGAGACCGGGTTCAACGGGATCTTCTCCTTCACCCCGGACGGCGGCCCGCTGATCGGCGAGTCGCCCGACGTCGCCGGGTTCTGGATCGCCGAGGCGGTCTGGGTGACGCACTCCTCCGGCGTGGCGCGCTCGGTCGCGCAGCTGCTGGTCGACGGCCGCAGCGAGATCGCCCTGCACGGCTGCGACGTGCACCGGTTCGACGAGATCGAGACCACCGAGGCCTACGTCGACGAGACCGCGCAGCGCAACTTCGTGGAGATCTACGACGTGGTGCACCCGCTGCAGCCGAAGCTGTCGCCGCGGGACCTGCGGGTGAGCCCGTTCCACGCGCGGCAGAAGGAGCTCGGCGCGTTCTTCCTGGAGGCGCACGGCTGGGAGCGGCCCCACTGGTACGAGGCGAACGCGCACCTGGTCAAGGACCTGCCGCCGGAATGGCAGCCGCCGTCGCGGGACGCGTGGTCGGCGATGTTCCACTCCCCGATCGCCGCGGCCGAGGCGTGGCAGACCCGCACCGCGGTCGCCCTCTACGACATGACCCCGCTCAAGCGACTGGAGGTGTCCGGGCCGGGCGCGCTGGCGTTCCTGGACCGGCTCACCACCGGCAAGATGGACAAGTCGGTCGGCTCGGTGACCTACACGCTCGCCCTGGACGAAGCCGGCGGGATCCGCAGCGACCTGACGGTGGCCCGGCTGGGCGAGGACCGCTTCCAGGTCGGCGCGAACGGCAACCTCGACCTGGCCTACTTCCGGTCCGAGGCAGGCGGTGACGTGCAGGTCCGCGACATCACGGGTGGCACCTGCTGCATCGGCGTGTGGGGTCCGCTGGCGCGCGACCTGGTGCAGCCGCTGAGCCGGGACGACTTCTCGCACGAGGCGCTGAAGTACTTCCGCTGCATGCCCGCGCACATCGCCGGGATCCCGGTCACCGCGATGCGACTGTCCTATGTGGGCGAACTCGGCTGGGAGATCTACACCAGCGCCGAGTACGGGCAGCGGTTGTGGGACGTGCTGTTCGAGGCCGGCCGCCCGCTCGGGGTGATCCCCGCGGGCCGCGCCGCGTTCAACAGCCTGCGACTGGAGAAGGGCTACCGGTCGTGGGGCGCGGACATGACCACCGAGCACAACCCGTACGAGGCCGGGCTCGGGTTCGCGGTGCGCAAGCAGAAGGGCGACTTCGTCGGCCGGGACGCGATCGCCGAGGTCACCGACGAGACCGTGACTCGCCGGCTGTCGTGCCTGACGATCGACGACGGCCGCAGTGTGGTGCTGGGTTCGGAGCCGGTGTTCCTCGACGGCGACCCCGCCGGGTACGTCACCTCGGCCGCGTTCGCGCACACCCTGGGCGTGCCGATCGCCTACGCGTGGCTGCCCGCCGCCGCGACGCCCGGCACGGCGGTCGAGATCGGCTACTTCGGCCGCCGGGTGCGCGCGACCGTGGCCGCCGAACCCCTGGTCGACCCCGAGATGCTGCGCATCCGGCGCTGAGGACGGACACCGATGCGCACATCCACCCTCGAAGCGTTCCTCGACGCGCTCGCCGCCCGGGTGCCCGCCCCGGGCGGCGGCGCCACCGCCGCGCTGCACGCCGCCCAGGGTGCGGCGCTGGTCGCGATGGTGGCCCGGTACAGCGACGGCGAAAAGTACCGGCAGGACGCCGACGCGATCGCGCAGATCCGGGCCAACGCCGACGATCTGCGCGCCCTCGCCCTGGCACTGGCCGAAAAGGACGCGGCCGCCTTCCAGGCCGTCGCCCGCGCCTACGCGCTGCCGAAATCCACCGAGCGCGAGAAGGTGGCCCGGTCGCGGGCGATCGGCGCGGCCCTGGTGGAGGCCGGGCGGGTCCCGGCCCGCGTCATCGCGGTCGCCAAGCAGATCGTCAACCTCACCGAACGGCTCCAGCTGATCGGCAACCGCAACGTGATCAGCGACGTCGCCGCGGCGGCCGACGCGGCGCGGGCGGCGCTGTCCACGGCCAGGGTGAACGTCGAGATCAACTTGTCCGGCATCGGCGAGGGCCCGGCCCGCGACGAGCTGACCGCGGCGATCGCCACCGTGGACCAGGCGATCGCCCGCGCCGACGACGTGACCACCGCCGTGCGGAAGCGGATCACGCGATGACGGCCGTCCTCAGTGGAACCGAGCTGGGTCGGCACATCCGGGCCGAGGTCTCGGCCGAGGCCGCGGCCCTGTCCGAGCGGGGCGTGCACCCCCGCCTGGCCGTCGTGGTCGCCACCGACGACGAGTCCAGCGCCTGGTACGTGCGCTCGATCGCCAAGACCGCGGCCCGCAGCGGTGTGCAGTGCGATGTCGTGGACCTCGGCGCGGCCGCCACCCCGGCCGGGATCACCGCCGAGCTGGCGCGGCTCAGCGCCGATCCGGCGGTGCACGGGATCATCCTGCAGACCCCGCTGCCCGGCGGCGCCCGGCTGGAGGAGCTGGCCACCGCCATCGACCCGGCCAAGGACGTCGACGGCGCGAATCCGCTGTCGCTCGGCCGTCTCACCGCCGGTTTGCCGGCGCACCCGCCGGCGACGGCCGCGGCGGTGCTGGCGCTGCTCGACCACTACGCGGTGCCCCTGGCCGGGCGCCGCGCCGTGGTGGTCGGCCGCTCCACCGTGGTCGGCAAGCCCGCGGCGCAGCTGCTGCTGGCCAGGGACGCGACCGTGACGATCTGCCACCGCCACACCGCGGACCTCGCCGCCTGCACGCGGGAGGCCGACGTCCTCGTGGTGGCCGTCGGCAGGGCCGGACTGATCACCGCCGAGCACGTCGCCCCGCACGCGGTGGTCGTCGACGTGGGCACCAACCCCACCCCGGACGGCGGCCTCGCTGGGGACGCCGACGCGCGGTCGCTGTCCGGCCGCGTCGCGGCGCTGACGCCGGTGCCGGGCGGGGTCGGACCGGTGACCACCGCGCTCCTCCTCCGGCACACCATCACCGCTGCGTCCCGTTAGGACAATCATGACCGGGAACCCCCTCGCCGTCCGGACACCGGTGCCGGAGCTGCTGACCGAGCCACGCACCCTGGTCTGCGGCATCGTGAACGTGACGCCGGATTCGTTCTCCGACGGCGGCCTCTTCCACTCCCACGCGGCCGCGGTCGAGCACGGGGAACGGCTGGCGGCCGAGGGAGCCGACCTGCTCGACGTCGGTGGTGAGTCCACCCGGCCCGGCGCCCATCCGCCCACCCCGGCCGAGGAGCTGGACCGGGTGGTGCCGGTGATCGCCCGGCTGGCCCGCGTGGTGGACGTGCCGATCTCGGTCGACACGTCGCGCCCCGACGTGATGCGTGCCGCGGTGGACGCCGGGGCCGCGATGATCAACGACGTGCGCGCGCTGCGGCACCCCGGCGCTCTGCGGGCCGCGGCCGGGCTCGGCGTGCCGGTGTGCCTGACCCACATGCTCCGGCCCCCGCACCTGATGCAGCGCGATCCGCGCTACACCGACGTGGTCGCCGAGGTGCGGAACTTCCTGCGGGCCCGCATCGAGACCTGCCTGGCGGCCGGCATCCCGGCGGAGCACCTGATCGCCGATCCCGGGTTCGGCTTCGGCAAGACGCTGGAGCACAACCTGGCCCTGCTCGGCGCGCTGCCTGCCTTCCGGTCGCTGGGCGTACCGGTGATGGTGGGGCTGTCCCGCAAGGCGATGCTCGGTCAGGTCACCGGCCGTCCGGTCGGGCAGCGCACGGTCGCGTCGGTGACCGCCGCGGTGCTGGCCGCGCAGCGCGGCGCGAAGATCGTGCGGGTGCACGACGTCGCCGCCACACGCGACGGCCTCGCGGTCCTGGAGGCGCTGCCGTGAACCGGTCAGATGATCGCGCGGATCGCCTTCTCGAAGCCGGTGACGTGCACGAGGGCCAGCTCGGCCGCGGTGTCCGCGTCGCCGTCGGCGATCGCCCGCAGCAGGGCGGTGTGCTCGCCGACGTGCCGGTCGAAGTGCGGCATCCGGTCCAGGAACAGGCAGAAGATGCGGGTCGCCAGGTTGTCGTAGCGGACCAGCGTGTCCTCCAGGTGCGGGTTGCCCGCCGCGCGGTAGATCGCGCGGTGCACCCGCAGGTCGCAGCGCATCAGCTCGGTGCGTTCGAGCGCCCGCACGTCCAGGTCGGCGACCTCGTCGGCGAGTTCGGCGAGCTCGGACTTCACGCCAGGGCCGGCGGTCTCGGCGGCGCGCCGGGCGGCGAGGGGTTCGAGCTGGACGCGGATCTCCGAGATGTAGGCCAGGTCGGTGATGTCGACGCCGGTGGCGAACGTGCCGCGACGCGGGTAGGACACGACCAGCCGGTCGACCTCGAGGCGTTTGAGCGCCTCCCGCACCGGCGTGCGGCCGAGCCCGAGCGACGCGGACAGCGCGGTGTCGTCGATCGGCGCCATCGGCGGGATGTCCAGCATGATCAGCCGGTCCTGGATCGCCGTGTAGGCGCGCTCGGCCAGGGAGACCGGCGGCCCCTCGAGTTCCTGCTGTCGAACGGTCACGAACGCCATCCTATCCGCTGAAAACCACGATCCGTCATTCTGGTATATCAACCCTACATCAGGAGGGACCATGACGGTCTCCGTCTTCGACCTCTTCAAGGTCGGCATCGGTCCGTCCAGTTCGCACACGGTCGGCCCGATGCGGGCCGCATACCTGTTCGGCTCCCGCCTGGCGGAGACCGGGCTCCTGCCCCGCACGGCGGGGCTGCGCTGCGAGCTGTTCGGCTCGCTGGGCGCGACGGGACACGGGCACGGCAGCGTCAAGGCGGTCGTGCTGGGGCTGTCCGGGGAGCAGCCGCACCTGGTCGACCCGGTCGCCGCCGAGCCCGCGGTGACCGCGGCCAGGGCGGACAGCGCGATCTCGCTGCTCGGCAAGCACCGGATCGCCTTCTCCGTCGACGAGGACATCGTGCTGCACCGCCGGAAGCGGCTGGACTTCCACAGCAACGGGATGGTATTCACGGCGTTCGGTGACGGCGGCGAGGTGCTCGACCGGCGGGAGTACTACTCGGTCGGCGGCGGTTTCGTGCTCGACCAGGACGAAACCGGCCGCCGGGCGCTGGTGCCCGATCCCACCCCGGTGCGCTATCCGTTCACCACCGCCGACGGGCTGCTCGCGCACACGCGCGAAACGGGCCTGCGCATCAGCGATCTCATGCTGGCCAACGAGTTGTCCTGGCGGGGCGAGGCGGAGATCCGCGCCGGGCTGCTGCGGATCTGGTCGGTGATGCGCGAGTGCGTGCACCGCGGCACACACACCGGCGGCGTGCTGCCGGGCGGGCTGAAGGTGCGCCGCCGCGCCAGCGACCTGCGGGAGCGGCTGGAACACGACTCGGGTGAGCCGGACGCGCTGCACGCCATGGAGTGGGTCACGCTGTTCGCCCTCGCGGTGAACGAGGAGAACGCGGCGGGTGGCCGGGTGGTCACCGCGCCCACCAACGGCGCGGCCGGGATCGTGCCCGCGGTGCTGCACTACGCGGACAAGTTCCTGCCCGCCTTCGACGACGACGCGGCCGTGCGGTTCCTGCTCACCGCCGGGGCGATCGGGTCGCTGTTCAAGGAGAACGCCTCGATCTCCGGCGCCGAGGTCGGGTGCCAGGGCGAGGTCGGGTCCGCGTGCTCGATGGCCGCGGCCGGTCTCGCGGAGATCATCGGCGGGACCCCGGAGCAGGTGGAGAACGCGGCCGAGATCGGCATCGAGCACAACCTCGGCCTGACCTGCGATCCGGTGGGCGGGCTCGTGCAGATCCCGTGCATCGAGCGCAACGCGATCGCCTCGGTCAAGGCGATCACCGCCGCGCGGATGGCGGTGCGCGGCGACGGCCGCCACCACGTGTCGCTGGACAAGGCCATCAAGACGATGCGCGAGACCGGCGCCGACATGAAGGACAAGTACAAGGAGACCGCCCGCGGCGGGCTGGCTCTCAACATCGTGGAATGCTGAGGAGACAACCGATGACGCGCTCGTTCACGCTCACCCTGGACTGCCCGAACCGGACCGGGATCGTCCATGCCGTCAGCGCCTACGTCGTCGAGCATGGTGGCAACATCGAGGAGTACCAGCAGTTCGACGACCCGGTGCGCAAGCGGCTTTTCCTGCGCACCAAGGTCACCACCGACACCGAGGTGGACCTCGGCGAGCTGTCCCGCGGTTTCGAGCCGGTCGCCGCGGACTTCGCCATGTCGTACGCGTTCCACCCGGACCGCAACGCGCGCGTCCTGGTGATGGTGTCCAAGCAGGGCCACTGCCTCAACGACCTCATCTTCCGCTGGCGCGCGGGCAGTCTGGGCGCGGACATCGTCGCGGTGGTGTCCAATCACGACGATCTGCGTCCGATGGCGGAGGCGGCCGGGTTGCCGTTCCTGCACATCCCGGTGA
This sequence comes from Amycolatopsis thermoflava N1165, assembly GCF_000473265.1. Classification (NCBI taxonomy): domain Bacteria; kingdom Bacillati; phylum Actinomycetota; class Actinomycetes; order Pseudonocardiales; family Pseudonocardiaceae; genus Amycolatopsis; species Amycolatopsis thermoflava. Next base: position 8,432,832 of record NZ_KI421511.1, on the reverse strand, counting down.
CGCCGGAGACCAAGCCCCAGGCGGAGGCGCGGCTGCTGGAGGTGGTGGAGGAGTACGAGGCGGAGCTGGTGGTGCTCGCCCGGTACATGCAGGTGCTGTCCGACCAGCTGTGCAAGGCGCTGCACGGCCGGGCGATCAACATCCACCACTCGTTCCTGCCCGGGTTCAAGGGCGCGAAGCCCTACCACCAGGCCTACGACCGGGGAGTGAAGCTCGTCGGCGCGACGGCGCACTACGTGACGCCCGACCTGGACGAGGGCCCGATCATCGAGCAGGAGGTCATCCGCATCGACCACACCTACGACCCGCGCGCACTGCAAACGGTAGGCCGCGACGCGGAGGCGCTGGCGCTGTCCCGGGCGGTCCGCTGGCACTGCGAACGCCGCGTGCTGCTCAACGGCAACAGCACCGTGGTCTTCCCCTGACCCGCGACGCCCGCGAACCGGCCGCGCCGTGCACTGTGGACAGCGGACCCACCGAGCCGCACCCGAGCGGGCCGCGATGCCGAGGCACCGCCGCGCCCGAGCATTCCGCCGGCACGCGGCCATCCGGCAACGCCCGCGAACCGGCCGCGCCGCGCACTATGGACAACGGACCCCGCCGAGCCACAACCGAGCGGGCCACAATGCCGAGGCGCCCCCGCCCCCGAGCATTCCGCCGACACGCGGCCATCCGGCAACGCCCGCAAACCGGCCGCGCCGCGCACTATGGACAACGGACCCCGCCGAGCCGCACCCGAGCGGGCCGCGATGCCGAGGCACCGCCGCGCCCGAGCATTCCGCCGGCACGCGGCCATCCGGCAACGCCCGCGAACCGGCCGCGCCGCGCACTATGGACAACGGACCCCGCCGAGCCACAACCGAGCGGGCCACAATGCCGAGGCGCCCCCGCCCCCGAGCATTCCGCCGACACGCGGCCATCCGGCAACGCCCGCAAACCGGCCGCGCCGCGCACTATGGACAACGGACCCCGCCGAGCCACAACCGAGCGGGCCACAATGCCGAGGCGCCCCCGCCCCCGAGCATTCCACCGGCACGCGGCCATCCGGCAACGCCCGCAAACCGGCCGCGCCGCGCACTATGGACAACGGACCCGCGGACCACCCGTCACCGCGGGCCGAGGTAGCCGACGCGGAAGCTGATCTCCTCGGCCCCGGCGACGATCTTCTCCGCGATGTCCGGATAGGACGACGGCTCCATCCGGTACGCCGGCCCGGAGACCGACAGCGCCGCGATCACGTCCCCGTTCGCGGCGCGGATCGGGGCGGCCACCGCGTTGAGGCCGACCTCCAGCTCCTCCACGGTGCACGCCCAGCCGCGCTCGCGGACCTGCTCGAGCTCCTCGGCGAGCTTGTCCCGGTCGGTGCGGGTGTTCGGCGTGAACGCGGGCAGCTCGGCCAGCGCGGACTCCCGGTCGTCGTCGCCTGCCCAGGCCAGCAGGACCTTGCCGCTGGAGGTGGCGTGCAGCGGGGGTGCGCTGGCCGATCCAGTTCCGCGCCGTCACCGCCGCCGAGCCGTACACCTGCATGATGTTGGTCGCCTGACCCTGGTCCACCACGGCGACGTTCACGGTCTCGTCGAGTTCCGCGGCGAGCCGCTCGCACACCGCGCGGCTCTCCCGCGACAGGTCGAGCCGGGCCGTGGTGGCGCCGGCCAGGCGCACGATGCCGAACCCGAGGCGGTACTTGCCGCGCTCGCTGACCTGTTCCACCAGCTGCCACGCCTCGAGCGCGCCGACGAGGCGGAACGCGGTGGATTTGTGCACGTCCAGTTCCTGGGCGATCTCGGTGACGCCGGCCTCGCCCCGTCTGGCCAGGATGTCCAGGATGGCGATCGCCCGGTCCACCGACTGGACCTGACTCGCGGACCCGTTCGTAGAGCGCTCGTTGTTCCGCATACCGCAACTCTACTCACATGACACAATTTCCCACTTCCAGGCCTTGACCGCTCCCCCCGCACTGCCGCACTCTGTTGCGGATAGCACGTGTAGTTGTGCATTACACAACGGAGCCGCCTCATGATTCCCGTCTGCGCTCTCCAGGACCTCCCCGTCGGCGAAGCCGTCCGCATCGAAGCCGAAGTGCCGATCGCGGTGTTCAACGTCGACGGCACGCTGTACGCGATCGACGACACCTGCACCCACCAGGACGCCTCGCTGGCCGACGGCTGGCTGGACGGCTGCGCGGTGGAGTGCCCCTTGCACGCCGCCTGCTTCGACCTGCGCACCGGAATGCCGAGCGGGCCCCCGGCCAAGAAGCCGGTGCGCACGCACGAGGTCGTCGTGGTCGACGGGCAGATCTACGTCAACGTCAACGCGCCGCAGCGGATGGGGGTCTGATGCGCGTGATCGCCATCGCCGGCGCGTCGCTGGCCGGCCTGTCCACGGCGCGCGCGCTGCGGGAGGCCGGCTTCGACGGGCGGGTGGTCGTCGTCGGCGACGAGCCGCACCGGCCCTACGACCGGCCGCCGCTGTCGAAGGAGTTCCTCGCGGGCACGATGTCCGCGGCCGAGCTGGCGCTGGAGAGCGACGACGAGGCCCTGGACGTGGACTGGCGCCTGGGCGCGCGGGCCGTGGCCCTGGACCCGGCGCTGCGGACGATCGTGCTCGACTCGGGCGAGCGGATCGTCTGCGACGGCGTGGTCCTGGCGACCGGCGCGCGGGCCCGCCGCCTGCCGGGCTCGCCGCTCGCCGGTGTGCACACCCTGCGCACCCTGGACGACGCGATCGCGCTGCGGGCGGAGCTTGTTGCGGGCGCGCGGCTGGTGGTGATCGGGGCCGGGTTCATCGGCGCCGAGGTGGCCTCGACCGCCCGCGGGCTCGGCCTGGCGGTCACGGTGGTCGAGCAGCAGGCCGTGCCGCTCGCCGGACCGCTCGGCGCCGAGCTGGGCGGCGTGTGCGCGGCGCTGCACGGCGAGCACGGGGTCGAGCTGATCACCGGCGTCGGCGTGGCCGGGCTGACCGGCGCGGACCGGGTGCGGTCGGTGCACCTGACCGACGGCCGCGAACTGGCTGCGGACGTCGTGGTCGTGGGGGTCGGCGCGGTGCCGAACACCGAGTGGCTGGCCGGGTCCGGTTTGGACGCGGAGCGGGGCGTGCGGACGGACGCCCGGTGCGCGACCGGCATCCCGTCGGTGGTGGCGGTCGGCGACTGCGCGGTGTCGCACAACCCGTTCGCCGGCGCCGAGATCCGGCTCGAACACTGGACCAACGCGCTCGAGCAACCGGCCACCGCCGCGGCGACCCTGCTCGGTCAGGAGCAGCTGCCCAGCCCGCGCGCGCCCTACTTCTGGTCCGATCAGTACGGGGCGCGCCTGCAGTTCGCGGGCCACCGCCGCGACGGCGACCGGATGGAGGTCGTCGACGGCGACCCGGCCGCGCGCCGGTTCAGCGCCGTGTTCCGGCGGGGCGACCGTCCGGTGGCCGTGTTCGCGATGAACCAGCCGAAGGTGTTCGGCCGCTGGCGCCGCGAGCTGCGCGCCGCCGCTCCGGAGCCGGTATGAACGGCCCATTCATGCCGCGATGACGGGGTCTGTGGTCGTGGATGAACGGTCCGTTCATCCCTTCGCGAGTGGGTGGACCGGTGGCGCCTCGATGAATGGTCCGTTCATCGGTTCGGCGGTGGGCCAGTCGCGCGTCGATGAATGACCGGTTCACGCCTTCGCGAGTGGATGGGCCGGTGGCGCCGCGATGAACGGTCCATTCATCCCTTGAGAGCAGGTCAGCATGTCATGGCTTGATGAATGGTCCGTTCATGCTGCCACCGCGAGGTCTGTGGTGGGTGGATGAACGGTCCGTTCATGCCTTCGAGCCGGTGGGCATCTCGCGCCCCGATGAATGGTTCGTTCATCGGTTCACCGGTGGCCCAGTCGCGCGTCGATGAACGACCCGTTCACTCCTTCGCGAACGGGTGCGCCGGTGGCGCCGCGATGAACGGTCCATTCACCCCTTGAGAGCGGGTCAGCATGTCATGGCTCGATGATTGGCCCGTTGATGCTGCCGCCACGCGGTCTGTGGTGGATGGATGAACGGCCCGTTCATGCCTTCGCGAGTGGCTGAGCATGTCGCGCCCCGATGAACGGTACGTTCATCGATTCGCCGGTGGGCCAGTCGCGCGTCGATGAACGACCCGTTCACTCCTTCGCGAACGGGTGCGCCGGCGGCGCCGCGATGAACGGTCCATTCATCCCTTGGGAGCCGGTCAGCATGTCATGGCTTGATGAATGATCCGCTCATACCGCCGCCATGGGATCTGTCGCGGCTGGATGAACGGTCCACTCATGCCTCCGAGCGAGTGGGCATGTCGCACCCCGATGAATGGTCCGTTCATAGGTCTGCGGGGCCGACCAATCGTGCCTCGATGAACGGTCCATTCATCGCCGGCCGGAAAAGGCTCAGCAGGCAGGACCGGCGATCGCGCGGCGGAACAGCGCCTCGATGTCCGAAGTAGAGGGCGTGCCGTCCGCGATCGCCAACTGCATCAGCAGACCGCAGAACAGTCCGGCGAGCAGGCGCCCGGTCAGCGGGTCCGTCCGGGAGCCGAACAGCTCGATCAGCGCGTCGTCCCACGCCGCGCTCACCGGGCGCAACCGGGGGCGGTGCATGGCCGCCACGTAGAGGTCGTACTCGACCACCGTGTGCGGCCCCTCGTCCCGCACGTACCGCATCACCAGCTCCGCCAGCGCGCCCGCGAAGTCCGCGTCCGGCGGCACGCCGCGCTCCCACTCCCGCAGGCGGCGGACGTTGTCCTCGGCCGCCTGGCTCAGCGCGACCTCGAGCAGGTCGTCCAGCGTCCGGAAGTGGTACGTCGTCGAGCCCAGCGGCACCCCCGCGGCCGCGGCGACCGCCCGGTGGGTAAGCCCGTCGATTCCCCGCTCGGCCACCACGTCGATGGCGGCGCGCGCGATCTTCGTGCGCCGTCCGGGATCGTTGGGACGCTGCCGGCGCGATCCGGCCGCCTGCCCTGACACCACCGCGCACACCCCTCACCTGCGAATACTCCCGGTTAACACGATCGTAGCCGACGAGTATGGACATCCGTACGCACTCTCATGTACAAATGTACGCACTGACGTGCCGCGCATCACATTCCCCGCGCCGGCGTTGCCCGCTACCGCATCGGAAAGGGCTCATGAAGGACCTGTACATCGACGGGAACTGGACCGAGGGGCGCGACGGGTCCCGCACCGACGTCCGCAACCCCTACGACGCCTCCGTCATCCAGACGGTCGCCGTCGCCGGCCCGGAGGACGTGGACCGGGCCGTCACCGCCGCGCGAGCGGCGTTCCGCCCCGGCTCGCGGTGGCGCCGCACCACCGCGGGCGAGCGCGCCGAACTGCTCCGCCGCATCGCCGACCTGCTGGTCCGCGACCGCGAGGACATCGCCCGCACGGAAACCCTCGACACCGGCAAGACCCTCGCCGAGGGACGCATCGACGTCGACGACGTGGTCGCCGTGTTCCGCTACTACGCCGCGGCGATCGCGCAGGAAGCCGGGCGCGTGGTGGACACCGGCAGCCCGGCCGCGATCAGCCGGGTCGTGCACGAGCCGGTGGGTGTCTGCGCGCTGATCGCCCCGTGGAACTACCCGCTGCTGCAGATCTCCTGGAAGATCGCCCCGGCGCTGGCGGCGGGGAACACGATGGTGCTCAAGCCGAGCGAGCTCACCCCGCTGACCACCATCCGGCTCGTCGCGCTCGCCGAGGAGGCCGGTGTGCCGCCGGGCGTGGTGAACCTGCTGCTCGGCCCGGGCGCGGTCGGCGCGGCGATGGTCGAGCACCCCGGGGTCGACCTGGTGTCGTTCACCGGCGGGCTGGCGACCGGCGAGAAGATCATGGCCGCCGCGGCGCGCGGCGTCCGCCGGGTGGCGCTGGAACTCGGCGGCAAGAACCCCAACGTGGTCTTCGACGACGCCGACTTCGACACCGCCGTCGACCACGCCCTCAACGCCGCGTTCGTCCACTCCGGACAGGTCTGTTCGGCGGGCGCGCGGCTGATCGTGCAGGACGGGATCCACGACCGGTTCGTCGACGAGCTCGCCCGGCGCGCCGAGCGGATCCGGCTGGGCAACGGGCTCGACCCGGACACCGAGTGCGGTCCGCTCATCTCCGAGCAGCACCGCGCGAAGGTCGAGGGTTACATCGCCGGGGCGATCGCCGACGGCGCCACCCTGCGCGCCGGCGGCACGCGACCCGAAGATCCCGCGCTGCGCAACGGTTTCTTCCTCCGGCCCACGGTGTTCAGCGACTGCACCCGCGACATGGCCGTGGTGCGCGAGGAAGTGTTCGGCCCGGTTGTCACGGTGGAACGGTTCGGCACCGAGGCGGAGGCCGTCGAGCTGGCCAACGACACCGACTACGGACTCGCCGGCGCGGTGTGGACCTCCGACGCCGGCCGCGCCCAGCGCGTGGCCGGGGCGCTGCGCCACGGCACGGTCTGGATCAACGACTACCACCCGTACCTGCCGCAGGCGGAGTGGGGCGGCTTCGGCAAGTCCGGCATCGGCCGCGAACTGGGCCCGTCCGGCCTGCACGAGTACCGCGAGACCAAGCACATCTACCACAACATCGATCCCCGGCCGCAGCACTGGTTCAAGGGCTGACCGGGACTCCCCTCTCCACGCCGCAGTACTGAAGAGGAGGCGCGCGTGAGCACCAGCAACGACCACGGACTGTCCGAGTTCGGGTACCGGCAGTCCCTCGACCGCAGCATCGGCAAGTTCGCGAGTTTCGCCGCCGGGGTCAGCTACATCTCCATCCTCACCGGCACGTTCCAGCTGTTCTACTTCGGCTTCGGCACCGGCGGGCCGGCCTACTGGTGGTCCTGGCCGATGGTCTTCGTCGGGCAGATCGCGGTGGCACTGTGCTTCGCCGAGCTGGCCGCCCGCTACCCGGTCGCCGGTTCGGTCTACAACTGGTCGAAGAGACTCGCCGGTCCCACCACGTCGTGGCTGGCCGGCTGGATGATGTTCACCGCCTCCGTGGTCACCCTGGCCAGTGTGGTGCTGGCCTACCAGGTCACGCTGCCGCAGCTGTGGTCCGGCTTCCAGCTGGTCGGCGACGGCAGCGGCGCGCACGACTTCGGGATCTCCGCGGTGATCTGGGGCGCGGTGCTGATCCTGTTCACCACGCTGGTCAACGCCTTCGGCGTGAAGCTGATGGCGCGCATCAACAGCATCGGCGTGTTCATCGAGCTGATCGCCGCGGTCCTGCTGGTCGTCATCCTCGCCGTGAACGTGGTGCGCGGCCCCGGTGTCTTCGTCGACACGCACGGGCTCGGCGAGGGGCACACCGGCGGCTACGCCGGCGTGTTCCTGGTGGCCGCGATCGCCTCCGCCTACGTCATGTACGGCTTCGACACGGCGAGCTCACTCGGCGAGGAAACGGTCAACCCGCGGCGCACCGCGCCGGTGGCGATCCTGCGCGCGGTCATCGCGTCGTTCGTGATCGGCGGGCTGATCCTGCTGTTCGCCATCATGGCCGCGCCCGACCTGGCCGATCCGCGGCTGGGCACGTCGTCGGGCGGGCTGCAGCTGATCGTGCTGCAGGTGCTCGGCGGGCCGCTGGGCAAGGTGTTCCTGTGCTGCATCGTCGTCGCCATCACGGTGTGCGCGCTGGCCGTGCACACCGCCGGCATCCGGCTGATGTTCGCGATGGCCCGCGACAACGCGCTGCCGTTCGGGGTGCGGCTGGCCCGGATCAACGCCAAGACCGGCACCCCGGTGGTCCCGGCGATCCTCATCGGCGCGGTCGCGGTGGCCATCCTCCTGGTCAACATCGGCACCCCGCAGATCTTCACCGCGGTCACCAGCGTCGCGGTGGTGATGATCTACCTGGCCTACCTGCTGGTGACGGTGCCGATGCTGGTCAAGCGGCTGCGTGGCGGGTGGTCGGGCCGGGACGCGGGCGGTCACTTCTCGCTCGGGCGGTTCGGGCTCCCGGTCAACGTCGTCGCCGTGCTGTGGGGCGCCGGGATGTCCGTGAACCTGGCGTGGCCGCGCGAGCAGATCTACGGCGGCGGGGTGCTGCGCTGGATGGCCCTGATCTTCATCGGGATCGTCGCCGCGATCGGCCTGGCGTGGTTCCGACTCCGGGGCCGCCACCGCCTCGGCACGCTCCCCGAACACCAGGCCGACCGTGGCGACCGGCTCGTCGACGAGCTTTCCTGAGGAGGACGAACGTGAGCACCGAGAACTACGACTTCATCATCGTCGGCGGCGGCTCGGCCGGGTGCGTGCTGGCCAACCGGCTGTCGGCCGATCCGAAGGTGAAGGTGCTGGTGCTGGAGGCGGGCCGGTCGGACGCCAAGTGGGACGTGTTCGTGCACATGCCCGCCGCGCTCACCTTCCCGATCGGCAGCCGCTTCTACGACTGGGGCTACCGCAGCGAGCCCGAGCCGTTCATGAACCGGCGGCGCATCTACCACGCGCGCGGCAAGATCCTCGGCGGGTCGAGCAGCATCAACGGCATGATCTTCCAGCGGGGCAACCCGATGGACTACGAACGGTGGGCCGCCGACCCGGGGATGTCCCAGTGGGACTACGCGCACTGCCTGCCCTACTTCCAGCGCATGGAGAACTGCCTCGCCGATCCGCCGGACGGGCGCTGGCGCGGGCACGACGGCCCGTTGGAGCTGGAACGCGGACCGGCGTCGAACCCGTTGTTCCAGGCGTTCTTCGACGCGGCGGAGCAGGCCGGGTACCCGCGCACGGACGACGTGAACGGCTACCGGCAGGAGGGGTTCGCGCCCTTCGACCGGAACGTGCGCCGCGGCCGCAGGCTCTCCGCCGCCCGCGCCTACCTGCACCCGGTGCGGCACCGGAAGAACCTGACCGTGCAGACGCGCGCGTTCGTGTCGCAGGTCCTGTTCCGCGGCAACCGAGCCATCGGGGTCGAGTACTCGACCGGGCGGAGCGCGCCACGCGAGGTGTACGGCAAGGAGGTCGTGCTGTGCGGCGGAGCGATCAACACGCCGCAACTGTTGCAGCTGTCAGGCGTGGGCAACGCGGCCGAGCTGCGCCGGCTCGGCATCGACGTGGTCCACGACCTGCCCGGAGTCGGTGAGAACCTGCAGGACCACCTCGAGGTGTACATCCAGTACGCCTGCAAGGAACCGGTGTCGATGCAGCCGCACCTGGCGACGTGGAAGCGCCCGCTGATCGGCGCGCAATGGCTGTTCCTGCGGTCCGGTCCGGGCGCCACGAACCACTTCGAGGGCGGCGGTTTCGTGCGCAGCAACGACACCGTGGCCTACCCGAACCTGATGTTCCACTTCCTGCCGATCGCGATCCGCTACGACGGCTCGGTGCCCGCCGGCGGGCACGGCTACCAGGTCCACGTCGGACCGATGTACGCAGACACCCGGGGCAGCGTGAAGATCACCTCGACCGACCCGCGGCGGCACCCGGCGCTGCGGTTCAACTACCTGTCCACGGAGAACGACCGGCGCGAGTGGGTGGAGGCCGTGCGGGTGGCCCGCAAGATCCTCAACCAGCCCGCGCTGGACCGCTACAACGGCGGCGAGATCTCCCCCGGCCCCGGCGTGGAGACCGACGAGCAGATCCTGGACTGGGTGGCGAAGGACGCGGAGACCGCGCTGCATCCGTCCTGCACGGCGAAGATGGGCGTCGACGACATGTCCGTCGTGGACCCCGGGTCGATGCGGGTGCACGGCACGGAGGGCCTGCGGGTCGTGGACGCCTCGGTGATGCCCTACATCACCAACGGCAACATCTACGCGCCGGTGATCATGACCGCGGAGAAGGCGGCGGACCTGATCCTCGGCAACACGCCGCTCGCGCCGATCAAGGAGCCCTTCTACCGGCACAGCGCCGGCTGAGACAGCGACAGGTGCGGCGCCAGCGCGCGCAGGAAGTCCGGCGCGTCGAACGCCGCGCCCGCGGAGAGCACGCCGGTCGCCCTGGTCCGTCCACTCAGGATCCGGGCGACGGCCTCCACCGCGAGCGGCGCGCTGATCGCGTAGATGTCCTGCCCGGCGGCGGAGATCCGGCGCTCCTCGGCACCGCGGCGGACGACGACGTCCACGACGAAGGTCTGTGCCGAGCGGCCCCGCTCGTCGACGGCGGACGGGGCCGTGGCGCCGGGCGCGGCCAGGTCCGCCGCCGCCTTGGCCGTCATGTAGGTGCGCACCTCGGGCACGTCCAGGTGGGTGGGGACGGTGACGATGTCGGCCATGCTGAACTCCCCGATGACGTCCTGTGGCCCGAGTGGCGCGGGGAACTCCCACTCCAGCGCCGGCAGGGCGTCGTCGTGGTACTCCAGCCGTCCGCCGGTGTAGCGGACGCGCCGGTCGTCCCGGCGCTGCCGCGACACCGCGCCCGCGGCGAGGGTTCCGGCGGTGGGGTGCCAGCTGCTCAGGCCGTAGGCGATGTGCACCTCGTCGGCCGCTGTCCAGTCCCCCATGGCGGCGGTGACCAGCAGGTCGCCGAGGCCGCCGAAGAACGCCATCGCCGGGACGACCACCTTGTCCCCGGCCCGCTCCGCGAAGTGCGCGAAGGTGTCGGCGTTCGCCTCGATTTCGGCGGCCACGTCGACGTACGGGATGCCCGCCCGTAGTGCCGCCTCGACCAGCGGGGCGGCGGTCGTCGCGAAGGGCCCCGCGCAGTTGATCACGGCGTCCGCCCCGGCGAGGGCGCGGTCCAGGGCAGCCGGGTCGTCGACCGCCGCCGGCCGCACCTCGAGGTCCGGCTGCGCCACCGCCAGCAGCTTCTCCCGGTCGCGGCCCAGCAGCAGCGGGACGTGCCCGCGCTCGCGCAGCTCCGCGACCACGAACCGCCCGGTGTGCCCGTACGCCCCGTACACCGCAACCCGTCCCATGCCTGCTCCCACGTGCTCGAAGTGATCCACTGCGGACAATCCTGTCCGGCCGGGCCGCCGCTGCCCAGTGTCCGGAACGACACGACCCGTACACTTTCGGACATGAACTCCGTCGCCGTCGCCACCACCGACGGCATGCTGCACTTCGAGCTGGCGCTGGCCTGCGAGGTCTTCGGCTCGCCGCCGGATGCCGTACGCGTCCCGTGGTACGACCTCAGCGTGTGCGGCCCGCGCCCGGTGCGGGCCGGCCGGTTCCGGGTCGAGCCGGACGGCGGTTTCGACCGGCTGGCCGAGGCGGACACCGTGATCGTCCCCGCGCTGGCCGACGTCGACGAGGACCCGCCCGCCGACCTGGTCGACGCGGTGCGCGCGGCTCACGAGTCGGGCGCGCGCGTGGTGTCGCTGTGCACCGGCGCGTTCGTGCTCGCGGCGGCCGGCCTGCTGGACGGGCTGCGCGCGACCACCCACTGGGCCCACACCGACGAACTCGCCGCGCGCTACCCGCGGATCGAAGTGGACCCGGACGTGCTCTACGTGGACAACGGCCGCGTGCTCACCTCCGCGGGCAAGGCGGCGGCGATGGACCTGTGCCTGCACCTGGTCCGGCTCGACCACGGTTCGGCGATCGCCAACGTGGTCGCCCGCCGCCTGGTCGTGCCGCCGCACCGGGAAGGCGGGCAGGCGCAGTTCGTCAGCACGCCGGTGCCGGAGGACGACGGCCATCCGCTGGCCGAGCTGCTGCCGTGGGTGATGCGGCGGCTGGACCAGCCGTTGACGGTGGAGGACCTGGCCCGCCAGGCGAACCTGAGCTCACGGCACCTGGCGCGGCACTTCCGCGCCGTCACCGGCACCACCCCGCTGCGGTGGCTGCTCGCGCAACGGATCCGCCGCGCGCAGGAGCTGCTGGAGAGCACGGACGACAGCATCGACGCGATCGCCGCCGCGGCGGGCATGGGCACCGCGACGACGCTGCGCCGCCACTTCCACCGCGCGGTCGGGGTGCCGCCGGACACCTACCGCCGCACGTTCCGCGCCTGACGTTCGGACCTGGCGATCAGCCACCACGCGCCGGCCGCGCCGGCGAGGTAGGCGCCGCCGAGGAGCAGGAAAGACAGGCCGGGGCCGCGGTTCCAGTCCGTGACGGTGCCGAGCACGACGCTCATCGCCGCGACGCCGACCAGCGTGCCGATCTGGCGGTTGGCGTTGAGCACGGCGCCCGCCACGTTCGCGTGTGCCACCCCGGCGAACTCGACCAGCGCGGCGGTCATCCCGGGCGAGATGATGCCCGCGCCGACGTTGGCCACCGCGACGGCGACGGCCAGCACCCAGTACGGCGTGTCGGTCGACATTCCGGCCATGGCGAGCGACGCGACGCCGGCGACCAGCAGGAAGACCGTCAGCAGCACCCCGTTCGGGATCCGGCCCGCGATGCGCGAGTAGACCAGGTTGCCCAGCGGGAACCAGATCGTCATCGGCAGCAGCTCCAGCCCGGCGAGGAACGGGCCGGCGCCGCGGGCGTGCTGGAAGTACAGGCTGAGCATGAACATGCCGCCGTAGACGGCGAAGTTGAACGCGAAGCCGACCAGGTTCGCGCCGGTGAAACCCGCGCCGCGGAACAGGTTCCACGGCATGACCACGTGCTCGGCCCGCCGTTCGCGGGTGACGAGCGCGGCAGCGGCGAAGCCGAGCACCACGTACGCGGCCAGCACCGGGCGGGCCAGCCAGCCCAGCCGCGGGCCTTCGATGAGCACGAAGCTCAGCGCGGCGAGCGCCGCGATCCACAGGACGTGCCCCGGCACGGCCAGCCGGACACGGCGCCCGCCGACCGGTGGGATGCAGCGCCGGGTCAGCAGGATGCCGGCGACGCCGATGGGCAGGTTGAGCAGGAAGATGCTGGGCCAGCTGAAAGCGCTTACCAACAGGCCGCCGAGGGTCGGCCCGAGCGCGGCCGAGGTGGCGACGATCGCCGACCAGAGCCCCAGCATCCGAGTGCGCTGGCGCTTGTCGGGGAACGAGAACACCAGCAGGGACAGGGAACTCGGCATGAACAACGCGGCGCCCGCGCCCTGGACGAGCCGCGCGGCGATGAGCACCCCGGCGGTGGGCGCGAGCGCGCAGGCGAGTGAGGCGGCGAAGAAGACCGCCATGCCGGCCAGGTAGACGGCCCGCGCACCGAAGCGGTTCGCCAGGCCGCCGGCGAGCATCAGCAGCGACGCGAACACCAGCACGTAGCCGTCGACGATCCAGGTGAGCTCGGACAGCGAAGCGTGCAGTTGCTGCTGGATCGCGCTGCCCGCGACGTTGACGACGGTCACGTCGAGCGAGGCCATGACGAAGCCCGTGGCGAGCGCGGCGAGTTTCAGACCAGAGGAGTCACGCACGGTTAGTACGATAGCCATCAAACTTCATGGTGGTCAAACTTCGACGATCATCGTAATATGGGTGCCGTGACGGACCGGATCAACGACCACCCCGCCGCGGAGGACATCACGCTGCAGGGCGTGCTCGACGCGCTGACCGACCCGGTGCGGCGCAGCATCGTGCGGCAACTAGCCGATTCCGGCGAGGACATGGCGTGCGGCACGTTCGACATCAACGTCACCCGGTCGACCAGCACGCACCACTTCAAGGTCCTCCGGCAGGCCGGGATCATCCGGCAGCACTACCAGGGCACGGTGAAGCTGAACGAACTCCGCCGGGCCGACCTGGAACGCGCCTTCCCCGGCCTGCTGGACACGATCATCGAGTCCGCCCGCCGGGAGGCAGGCCGTCAGCGCGCGTCCGCCTGACCGCCCGGTGCGGGGCGGTCCCCGCGCAGGTACCGGGTCACCATGGCCACCAGCTCGTTCTCCAGCGCCTCGATCCCGGTGGTCCGCGGGTCGGCCATCGCGCGATGCGTGTTCGTCTCCACGGTGAACACGATCAGCTCCGCCGCCGTGTCCAGGTCCCGGACACCCACGTCCGGGTGACGGGCCAGCAGGTCGCGCACCTGCCCGACGCGCATCTTCCCGTGCCGGTCGATCGTGTCGAGCAGGTCCCGCGAAACCGGCGCCTGCTCGATCATGATCCGCAGCAGCTGGGGATCGTCGCGGTGGTTGTCGATCGCGTCCCGGACGAGAGCCCGGACCAGCGCTTCCAGCGTGCCCGGCGACAGGTCGAGCTGGTCGGCGGACGTCCACCGACCGCGGTCGATGTGCCGCACCAGCAGTTCGGCGAGGATGGCGTCCTTGTTCGGGAAGTACTGGTACAGCGAGCCGATCGAGATGCCGGCGCGCTCGGCGATGCGGTTGGTGGTGCCGGCGGCGTAGCCGTGCTCGGCGAAAACGTGAGCAGCGGCGGTGAGGATGCGCTCGCGGGTCAGCTCCGCGCGCACCTGCCGGGGCTTGCGACGTGCTTGAAGACGACGGTCGTCCGACGGCATCGCGCATCCTCCTCCTGGCGCGAAAAGCGAGTAGCCAAAAAGCTGAGCTATTGCTCAGAATAGTGGCATGACCTGCGCTGATGCACCACACCAGCTCACCACGGCGGACGAGGTCGAGTCCGTCGTCGGGCGCCCGGCGCCGATGATCACGCTCAAGCAGATCTCCGCCCTCGACGAGGGGTGCCGGGCCGTCCTGGCCCGTTCGCCGATCGCGGCCGTCGGCTACCGGGACGCCGACGGCGCGAGCCGGACGACGTTCCTCGGCGGCGCGCCGGGGTTCGTGCGCGTCCACTCGGCCACCCGGATCTCGTTCACCCTGGACGGCGACGCGCGGGGCGCGATCTCGTTCTTCTTCCTCCTGCCGGGTGTCGGGGAGGTGTTGCGTGTCAACGGTTCCGTGGCCAAGCGGAAGGGCGAGCGGATCTTCGCCGACGTCACGGAGGCCTACGTCCACTGCGCGCAGGCCATCCTCCGGTCCAGGCTGTGGCAGCCCCGCGATCCGGCCGGGCCGTCCGCCGCGCCCGGAGGAGACGGTCCGCTGCGCGGGGTCGCCGAGTTCCTCGCCGCGGCGCCGTTCCTCGCGCTGTCCACTTGGGACCCGGCTGGCGGGAGCGACACGAGCCCGCGCGGGGACCGGGAGGCTGTGGCGCGGATACTGGACGGCCGCACGCTCGTCATCCCGGACCGGAAGGGCAACAAGCGCGCCGACGCGCTGCACAACCTGCTGCAGGACGACCGGCTGTCGTTCGCCGCGCTCGTCCCGGGCCGCGACGAGGTGCTGCACGTCCGCGGACGGGGCGCGATCACCGTCGATCCGGCGCATCTGGAGCCGCTTGCGCTGCGCGGAAAGCCACCGCACGCGGCGCTGCTCGTCACCGTCGAGGACGCCGAGATCGCCGTCAACAACGCGGTGGTGGACGCGCAGCCGTGGAACCCCGGCGTCGACCGGGCACCGGTGCCGGATCTCCTTGCCGTGGCGGGAAAACACGTGGCCGCGAACTCGGCGACGGCCGCGGGCGGCGCCTTCCTACTCAAGGCGGTCCCCGGTGCGACCCGGCTGCTGCGCCGGGTGATGGACCGCACCTACCGCTCTGGCCTGCGAAAAGAGGGCTACGACGAGCCGCCCCGCTGAGCCGGGTTACGCGGTGAATCCGCCGTCGATGTTGAGGCTGGAGCCGGTGATGTACGCGGCTTCCGGCCCGGCGAGGTAGGAGACGAAGGCGGCGACCTCGGCCGCGGTGCCGTACCGGTCCGTCGCCATGACGCCGAGCATGGCCGGCGCGAGAGGCCCGTCAGCTGTCGGCGTGGAGCCAGCAGGCCGGGCTCGATGCCGCGGCGACCGCGAACCCGAGCCCGTGGCACGGCGTCACATCGGCCGACACGTTCGACGAGGGCGGTCGCATGGAGCTGCCCTCCGCAGGGCTGCCTGATGGCCAACAGCGTCGCAGCACTGAGCGCGCAGGACGAAGACGTGCGAACCCGCGCGTGCCCGCTGTACGACGAAACGCTCGCCCTATTCACCCGGCGGATCACCGAAGCGCGCGACAGCGGCGAGATCGACGAGGACATCGACCCGGAGTCGACCGCACGCGCCCTGATCGCCGTCAGGCAAGGAATCGAATTCCTGCACAAGGCGGGCCTCAGCGCGGAGGAGTTGCAGCGCGCCAAGAACGCCGCGCTGGAGATGATCGAGCGCTCCGTCGGCCGCTGACAACGTCGTGGACCAGCTGTGAAAACGATCGGCATCACCCGCACCGGCGAGGCTGGCATTCCCGCACTCAGGCAGGAAGACAGAGCACCAGTTGCGCTAGAAGCAATTGCGACCCCGGCACTGTGCAGGTGTGGCAGAACGAGCGGACACTGGACAAGGTTTCTGTCCCACCCCACCTCGATCTCGGATTTCCGCAGTCCGGTCCCGAGGAAGCCCGCTCGCCTTGGCTCCAGAGCCAGCAGGCTACACCGGCGAGACTTTGACCTGCGGAACCGAGAACCATCCGCGCAGGCAAACCGAGTGGGGACGGTGATGGTCCGGGTTCAAGACTCGAACCTGCCGCGCTCCAGACTTGCTCCCGCTCGGCGGAGCCACTTGGTCAACTGCTGCAACATGCCCCATCCCCGTCGGCTGCAACCCGTCAACCTCCCCATGATCCAACCGCCGGCTGACCAGCTACTCATTCCGGACCGTCCAGACCGACAGCAGCGGGGCTCGCGTCGTCCGGGTTCGCCACGCCGGACATCTCGGTCATCGGCGCGATGCTACCGCTGCTCGTCTACAACCCCCGGCACCCATCGGTCAGTGTGGTACCCCGGGTACTGAAGCGGGCAACGAACGTTCATTCAAGCAGTACGATCGGGCTATGGGGAACTCCACAGCGCGAACCACCGCGGCCGACCGCGTCCGTGCGGCGGCGATCGACCTGTTCTTCGAGCAGGGCTACGACCGCACCAGCGTCCGGCACATCACGGCGGCGCTGCGACTCACCTCCGGCGCGCTCTACAACCACTTCCGCTCGAAGGAAGAACTGCTCTACTCCATCATTTCACGCACACACTCCGAGGCCGAGCGCGTCACGGCCGACGCGATCCTGCGCGCGGGCGAAGACCCGGCCCGCCAGCTCGCGGAAGTGGCCCAGGCGTTGACCACGTTCTCGGCCACCTACCGCAAGGAGACCTCGATCAGCCACGCGGAGTGGCGCAACCTCCCCGAGCCGCAGGCAGCCGAAATCCGGGGCAGCCGTCTGCGGCTCGGTCACCTCGTCGAGCGGCTGCTGGAACGCGGCATCCGCACCGGCGTCTTCCAGCCGACGGCCGACAACGCCCTGCTCGCGAAGGTGCTGCTGAGCACGTGGACCGAGGTGGGCCGCTGGTACCACCCCGGCGGCCACTTCAGCGTGCCGGACCTCGCGGACGAATTCGCCGTGCTCGCGCTGCGCACGGCCGGTGCGGCAGCGCCCATCAGTGTTGAGCGATTCGCTCCTGCTTGACCCGTAGCCCGGCGGCCTCCCGGTCCCACGTGTCCGCGGTGACGCCGGCCGACCGCAGCCGGTGCTTTTCGATCTTGCTCGTGGGCGTCTTGGGCAACTCGTCGAGCACCCGGATGTAGCGCGGCACCATGAAGTGCGCCATCCGGTCGGACAGGAACACCAGCAGCTCCGCCGGATCGATGACGGCCCCCTCGACCGGTGCGACGACGGCCAGCACGTCGTCCTCGCCGTGCGGGCTGGGCACGGCGACGACCGCCGCTTCGCGCACCGCCGGGTGGGCCAGGATCTCCGCCTCCACGTCGAACGACGAGATGTTCTCGCCGCGCCGCCGGATCGCGTCCTTGACGCGGTCGACGAAGAAGTACTCGCCGTCGGGGCTGCGGCGGAAGGCATCCCCGGTGTGGAACCAGCCGTTCCGCCACGCTCGCGCCGTCGCCTCGGGCATGCCCCAGTAGCCGGAGTTCATCGCCCAGGGCCGGTCGGTGCGCAGCACCAGCTCGCCTGGCGTCCCGTCGGGGACTTCCCGGTCGAACTCGTCGACGAGCCGTGCCTGCACGCCGCGGCGAACCCGGCCGCAGGTCCCGGGGGTCGTCGGATCGTCCTCGGAAATGATCGGAATCGACGTCTCGGTCATGTTGAACAGCGCCGTCACACGGACGCCGAAGCGACGGGCGAAACCGGCCACGTCGTCGTTCAACGGCACCATGAACACGTGCCGCAGGGGGTGGTCGCGGTCGCCGGGCGCGGGCGGCTGCTTGGCGAGGAAGGTCGCCATCACGCCGAGCAGGGTCACGTGGGTGGTCCCGGTCGTGCGCACCAGGTCCCAAAAGCGGGCGGTGTCGAACCGGTCGACGACCGCGATCGACGCGCCCTTCAGCAACGCCGCGTAGCAGCCGATCGTGCCGCCGGCGTGGAACAGCGGCAGGTTGATCATGTACCGGTCCTGCTCCCCGAACCGTTCGTCGAACGCCGCCGCGGCGGTTGTGGCGACGTGCGTGTAGGAGCACACCACGCCCTTCGACGGCCCGGTCGTCCCGGACGTCAGGATGATCGCGTAGGGGTCCCAGGGCTGGATCGGCGCTTCGGGAACCACCTCCGGTCCGGCGTCCGTCCACTCGCGACTGGTCAGCGGCACCACGTGGTCCAGTTGCCCGCCCTCCAGCGTGGCCAGACGCGGTACCAGGTCCGGGTGAGCGACCATCACCCTGGCGCCGGACAAGCGGATCGCGTGCTGGAGCAGACCGCCGCGGTAGGCGGGGTTGAGCGGCATGTAGATCGCGCCGAGCAGGTTGGCGCCGTACCAGACGCGCAGCGCGTCCGGACCGTTCGGCAGCCAGGACAACACGCGGTCGCCGTGCCGGACGCCGAGCGCGGCCAGTTGACGGGCAACCGCGTTCGCCGCCCGCCAGGTCTCGCCGTAGGTCCAGCGGCTGCCGTCCTGGAACACCGCGTGCACGGTGTCCCCGCGCTCGCGGGCGTGCCGCCGCAACAGCAGCCCCAGCACGCACTCCTCCGGCCCGGGCACGGCCGAACTCCACCAGTCCATGTCACTGCCTCGCTTCCGTCGGATCAGCGGGGTCGCCGGACGGGCTCCCCCCAGCGAACGCCCCCAGGTACGCCTGGCGCAAGCCGGGACCGCGCAGCAGGTCCGGACCGGGCCCTTCGGCGACGATGCGTCCGTTCTGCATCACGAAACCCCGGTCGGCGATGCTCAGCGCCCGCTCGACCACCTGCTCGACCAGCAGGAGGCTCAGCCCTTCGGCGCGCAGCACCTCGATCGTGTCGAAAACGCGGTCGACCATCACCGGCGCCAGCCCGAGGGAGGGTTCGTCGAGCAGCAGCATCCGCGGCTCGCGCATGAGGGCCTGCCCGATGACCAGCATCTGCTGTTCACCACCGCTGAGTACTTCAGCCTGCGCGGACAGCCGGGCGCGCAGGAACGGGAACAGCCCGAGCACCCGGTCCAGCCGGTCGCGTTGCTCCGGCTTGCCGAGACCGGACCGCCACAGCCCGAGGTCGAGGTTCTCCCGCACGGTGAGCCCGCGGAAGATGCGCCGTCCCTCCGCCACGTGCACGAGTCCCCGTCGCACGACGGTCTCCGGCGCCGCGTGGCTCAGGTCGGCTCCGTCGAAGGTGATCCGGCCGCGGCTGGGGTGCCGCAGACCGGAGATGGTGCCGAGGAGCGTGCTCTTGCCCGCCCCGTTCGCGCCGACGAGCGCGCAGACCTGGCCCGGCTCGACAGCCAGGGTGATGTCTTCGACCACCGGTGCCGATCCGTAGCCGGCGGTGACCTCGGACAGTTCGAGGAGAGGAGTCATCAGCGCCCCAGGTAGACGTCGAGAACACGGTCGTCGGTCAGGGCCGTCGCCGGCGGCGCCGACAGCAGCGTCACGCCCTCGTGCAGCACCGTGACCGCGTCGGCCACCTCGGCGACGAGTTCGATGTGGTGCTCGATGAGCACGACGGTGACGCCGTCGGCGCGGATCTCCCGCAACAGCCGTCCCAGCGCGTCGAGTTCGGTCATCGACAGGCCGGCGGCCGGCTCGTCGAGGAGCAGCAGGCTTGGACGGGCCATCAGCGCGCGGCCGATCTCCAGCAGCCGCTGCTTGCCGTGCGGAAGCGCACCTGCCTGCTGCCCCGCGACGTCGCCGAGCCCGACGAACCGCAGGTAGGCCATGGCTTCGGCGGTGAGCGCGGCGACCTCGCGGCGGGCAGGCGGCAGGCCCGCCGCGATCACCACCGCGGCCGACCGCTCCCGCGCGTAGGCGCCGAGGAGGACGTTGTCCAGCGCGCTCAGTTCCGGCAGCAGGCGCGGCGTCTGAAAAGTGCGGCCGACGCCGGCGCGGGCCATCCGGTCGGGCGACCGCCGGGCCATCGCCCGCCCTCCGATCCGCACGGTGCCGTCGTCGGCGCGGACGTAGCCGGTGATGGTGTTGAGCAGAGTGGTCTTGCCGGACCCGTTGGGCCCGACCACCGCGTGGATGGTGCCGGCGGGTACCGCCAGATCGGCGGACCGCAGGGCACGGACACCGCCGAAACCCTTGACCAGGCCACGGGCGGTCAGGCTCAGCGCGTCCCGCCGCGGCGGCCGGGGCGGATCCGGGAGGCACCCGGCCACCGGGGCCGGGGGCCGGCGGGAGCGCCACCAGCGCGACCAGGCGCCGGCGATCCCGTGCGGAGCGTAGACGGCGACCACGAGCAACGCCGCGCCATAGACAAGCAGGCGCCATTCGGCCAGCGCTCCCAGCAGCTCGGGCAGCACGAAGAACGCCAGCACGCCGACGACCGGACCGCCCAGCCGTCCCGCCCCGCCGACGATCACCACGAGCAGGAAGAAGACCGAGAAGTCGATGGTGAAGTCGTCCGGTGTCACCATGCCCTTGAGCCCCGCGAGCAACGCGCCCGCCGCGCCGGCGAGGACCGCGCTGAGGAAGAACGCGAACACCTTGAGCCGCACCGTGTTCGCGCCCGCCGAGCGGGCCGCCTCCTCGGCATCGCGAACGCTGATGAGCGCGCGGCCGACTCGTGAGCGCACCAGGTTCCGCAGCACCAAGTACGTGACGACGACGAAGGCGAGCACGAGCCAGAAGAAGCCCGCGTCGTCCAGCGGCAGCCCGCCTGCCTCCGGTCGCGGCACGCCGAAGATCCCGGAAAAGCCACCCGTGATCGCCCGCATCTCGACCAGCAGGCCGTTGACGACCATTCCGAACGCCAGCGTGATGAGGGCGAGGTACCAGGCGCTCAGGCGCAGTGCGGGCAACGCCATCAGGCTGCCGACCAGTCCCGCGCCGAGCATCGCGACCGGCAGGGCGGCCCAGAACGACCACTCGTGCGCCGTGGTCAGCACCGCCGCGACGTAGGCGCCGACGGCGACCAGCGCGCCGTGGCCGAGCGAGACCTGCCCGGCGTAGCCGAACAGCAGGTTCAGCCCCATCGCGACAAGGACGTAGATGCCCACCAGCGTCGCCAGGTACACGACGAACGGGTCACCGGCGACCAGGGGCAACGCCGCCGCGGCCCCCGCGGCGAGCGCGATCCCGGCTGCCCTGGCCCGCGGCCCGCCGGCCACCCAAGGCCGTCGTGCGGCCAGTGTCGCGTCAGACATGGCGCAGCACCCCGCCCGCACGCCGGAGCCCGGTGGGCCGGACCATCAGGACGACCACGACGACTCCGAAGAGGACCGCGGTCTGCATGCCCGGCGAAACGTAACGCGCCCCGGCAGCTTCGACGACGCCGAGCAGCCAGCCCGCGACCAGCGCGCCCCGGTGGTCGCCGACGCCGCCCACGATGGCCGCGAAGAACCCGCGGATGAGCAGGCCGAACCCCATGGTCACCGAGGCCAGCAGCAGCGGTGCGGCGAGCACCCCGGCGAGCCCGGCCAGCGCGCCCCCGGCCAGGAACGAGATGCGGCCGATCCGGTCCGGCCGGATCCCCTGCAGCCGCGCCGCGTCGCGGTCCGCGGCGACCGCCCGCACCGCGCACCCGAACCGCGTCCGGTCCCCGAGTTCGAGCGCGACGACGAGCACTACGACCACGCCGATCACCACGAGCTGGTAACTGCTGATCTGCAGCCCCAGCAAGTCGATCGGCCGCAGGGACAACGGCTCGGGTGGCGCCACCGATCGCGGTTCCGCGGTCCAGATCCGGCCCGCGACCTGGCTCAGGACCAGCGAGAAGGCGAGCGTGGTGATGACCCAGCCCGCGGCGTGACTGGACCGGCGCAGCACGGGCGCGACGGCCAGCCGTTCCTCGAGCAGCGCGACCAGGCCGACGACCACCACCACGCAGACGAGCGCGATCGGCCACGGCAGGCCCCCGAGGCCGGTCGCGGCCATCAGCATCGCCCCGACCATCACCAGGTCGCCCTGCGCGAAGTTGAGCACGTTCGTCGGCCGGTAGAGCACGTTGAACCCGATCGCGACGAGCGCGTACAGGCTGCCGAACGTCAGCCCGGGGACGAGGACCTCGCTGACCGGGTTCACGAGGCCAGCTCCCGGAAGATGCCGCCCGCGGACGCCTCGTCCCGGGCCGAGAGCAGCGTCGCGATGGCGATCGCGTCGTCACCGATTCCACAGTGGTCGGTCTCGGTGAACGAGATCGGTGCCCGCACGCCCGGGTAACCCCGCACCCGGTCGAAGGCGGCCCGCAGCCGCTCCGGGTCCGTCGTTCGCTCCTGCTCCACCGCCGTGGCCAGCAGTTTCAGGAAGTCGTAGTACGGGCTGTTGGCGGCGGAGAACGCCAGCTGCCCGGCCTCGGCCCGGATCTTGGCCGCGTACTCGACCGCGGGGCCCGACGGGGCACCACCCCGGGGGTAGGTCAGCGAGCGGTAGGCGGTGCCGTAGAAGTTGCGCAGCAGCTCGACCGGGATCTCGTTGTAGGCGTCGATGTAGTTGAGGTCGTGGGCCACGATCACCGGCGCGAAGCCGCCGTTGACCATCGCCCGAAGGGACAGGACGGCCGCCTGCGGTTGCCCGCTGAACATGCCGAGCCCCTCGACCCCGGCGCGGGCCAGCTGGTTGAGGTAGGGCGTCACGTCCGGGGCGTTCGGCTCGAACACCTGCACCCCGGCGAGTTCGGTGCGGTAGTCCTCACGCAGGGTGCGAGTGAAGGACTCCTGCATGGACTTGCCGAACTCGGAGTTCTCGGTGAGCAGGCCGATCCGGCGGAGGCCTCGGGACTCGAACAGGAACTTCGCGGCCGCCCTGCCCTGCCTGCTGGTGTTGAAGACCAGCTGGTAGTGCCCGGGGAACCGGGTCCCGTCGCCGAGGAGGTCGGCGCCGCCCCACGCGGACTGGATCGCATTGCCGCGGGCAAGCGCGGTGACCGAAGCGACGGCCTGGGAACTGCCGGTCGGGCCGACGACGAAGTCCGGTCGCGCACTGAGCAACCGCTGGGCGACCGTCGCTTGCGTGGCGGGTGATCCCTCGTCGTCCTCTTCGTGCACCGCGATCGCCGTGCCGAGCAGGCCGCCCGCGGCGTTGATCTCCTGCAGGGCCAGCCGGGCACCGATGAAGGTGGGGGCGTAGGCACTGGCCAGGCGACCGGTCTTCGGCTGGATCCAGCCGAGCTCGGCCTGCCCGTCCGTGGATCCCGCTCCGCGGCCGGCGCACGCCGCCAGTCCGGCGCCGAGGAGCCCTGTTCCCAGGGCCAGCGCCCCCGACAGGGCGGTCCGGCGGGACAAGCCGGGTCCGCCGCGGCTCAGGCTCGTGTCCATGTGCGCCTCCGTTGGCGTCGGATCACCCGAAACGGGTACGTGTATGAGCGTTTATATACATCGTGCTTCTGACACGTCAAGAGAGATGGTGAACAGCCCGGAAGACTTGCCAAGTACCGGGCAGGAAGCGATATTGCATGTACGTTCATTCACACACAGAGGGAGCGCCATGGCCGACACAGTCCACATCCTGGGCGGCGCCCAGACCGATTTCGCCCTCAAGTGGGCCAAACAGAGCGACAACCCGCTCTTCGACATGCTGGAGGAGGCTGTCCGGGACTGCCTCGGCGCGACGGGGCTCGAACCGTCCGACATCGACACCGCGCATGTCGGCAACTTCGGCGGGGAGCGCTTCGCCGGGCAGTCGCACCTCGGCGCGATGATCCCGATGCTGACCCCGGCCTGGGCCATGCTGCCCACCAGCAGGCACGAAGCAGCCTGCGCGTCCGGTAGTGCCGCGGCACTGGCCGCGATGGCGGAGATCGAGGCCGGGCGGTACGACGTCGTCCTCGTCGTCGGGGTCGAGCTGATGCGCAACGTCGCGGGTGAGGAAGCGGCACGCAACCTCGGCTCCGCGGCGTGGACACCCGAGGAACTGGATTCCGGCGAGCTGCCCTGGCCGCACCTCTTCGACCGCATCAGCCAGGAGGTGGACCGCCGGTACGGGCTCGACCAAACCCACCTCAACCGCATCGCCGAGCTCAACCGCAGCAACGCCCGCCGCAACCCGCTGGCACAGACCCGTGACTGGACGGCCGAACCCGGCCACTTCGACGCCGACGACATCGCCAACCCCATCGTCACCGGCCGCACCCGGAGGAGCGACTGCGGCCGGATCACCGACGGGGCGAGCGCGATCGTGCTGGCCGGCAGCCGGTTCACCGAGGCCTGGCAGGGCGGGTCGCCCGGCCGCAGGGCCAGCCGGATCAGCGGATGGGGCCACCACACCGCACCACTACCGCTGAGCGCGAAGTTCACCCACGAGGGGCGCTACCTGTTCCCGAACGTCCGGCAAGCGATCACCGACGCCTACGGCCGGGCCGGCGTGCGTGGACCGGAAGAGCTCGACGTGATCGAAACCCACGACTGCTTCACGATCACCGAGTACGTCGCGATCGACCACTTCGGACTCACCGATCCCGGGAAGGCCTGGCAGGCCATCGAGGACGGCCACATCGACTTCGACGGGCGCCTGCCGGTGAACCCGTCGGGCGGCCTGATCGGCGCCGGGCACCCGGTGGGTGCCACCGGAGTCCGGATGCTGCTGGACGCGCACCGGCAGGTGACCGGAACCGCCGGCGACTACCAGGTACCGGGGGCACGCACCGCCGCGACCCTCAACGTCGGGGGCAGCTGCAGCACGGCGGTGAGCTTCGTGGTCACCGGGTGACCGGCTTCCGATCACGCGAACGCCGCGGAGACGGGCTGCTCGCCTCCGGGGGTGAACGCGGGCAGTGATCGCAAGGTCGCCCAGCCGCCGCACACCCGCAGCTGGGCTCCGTCCACCATCGCGGATGCCGGGCTGACCAGGTAAGCCACCGCCGCGGCGATGTCTTCCGGATCGCACAGCCGGCGGGACGGGGTCCGCCGCAGTGACGCGGTCACGAACGCTGGATCGGCGGTGTCGGTCATCGGGGTGCGGACAATGCCCGGCAGCACGGAGTTGACCCGGATCCGGTGGCGCGCCAGGGTGACCGCCAGGTGCGTGCTCAGCTGCGCGACGGCGGCCTTGCCCGAGCCGTAGCTGTACAACCCCGGCACCGGCGCGGTCTGCGCGCTCGTGGACGAGACCGCGACGATGTTGCCGCGGTGACCGGAGGAAACCCACCGCTGCGCGAGCCTTTCCACGGCGTCGGCGAAGGACAGGACGTTGATCCGGTAGGCCTCTTCGCGGTGCCGCCGCGCCTCGGGCTGGTCGTCCCGCGGCAGGACGCCGGCCGCGTGCACGAAGTCGTGCACCGCGCCGGCCTGGCGCAGGGCTTCGTCGACCAGGTCGTCGGCGGCGCCGGCGCGGGACAGGTCGGCGCGGACCGTCCAGGCCCGCCGCCCCAGGTGCTCCCGGATCGCCGCCGCCACCTCGTCCAGCTCGGGGAGCCGCCGTGCCGCGAGCACGACGTCGGCGCCCCGCCTGGCCAGTTCGAGAGCGGCTTCCGCACCGATCCCGCTGCTGCCTCCGGTCACCAGCACCGTCCGCCCGTCCAGGGACCACGGTCGCGCCGGCGGTACCGTGCTTCCGTCCACTTTGGCTGTACCGGTGGCACTGACCGGCACGATCCCGGTCTCGAGGCCACCGTCGAGCGGCAGCACCTCCCCGACCATCGCGTTCAGGCCACGGCTGAGCAGCAGTGTCAGGGCCGCCTGCAGGTCAGCCTCGGTCACCGGGCGGCGGACCACCTGGTGCGCGTGGAGCACCGCCTCCGCCGGCTGGGGCAACGAGTGGCCGAGAAAGGGCGCGTAGCCGATGCGGATGGCGTTCATCCGCACGCCGTACGGCGCCACCCGGGAGGCGAGTTGCTGCCACCAGTGCAGATCCGCGCTCTGCCGCGCCGAGCGCTCGACGTGAGCCGAACCAGCCGGCCACGGTAGGGCGTCGGTGACGAGCACCATCCGGCCACCACCGGACCGGGCCATCCGGGTCGCAGCTTCCAGGACGACCGAACGACGCAGGCAACCACCGCTGCCGTGCACGCCGAACGCCGCGTTCTCCACCTGGACCGCACAGAACGCCGCCGCGCCCGTGCCGGCGGTGACGGTCCGGAACCCGGCTCGCTTCAGCATCGCGTTGACCGCGCCGAGCGCAGCGGTCTTGCGCGGCGCATCGATTTCGATCGTCGCCGAACAGGGCCGCAGCGACACCGTCCGGGACGGTGCCGTGCTGGTACTCGTCATGGGACACCTCCGCAGTAGCGCATATCGCGAAACTACGGCCGTCCCGGCCCGCGGTCATCGCCCCGCGAGTACCCCTTGAGAACCGCGGGCCGTGACGGGAAGTACCGCCGTGTCAGGCATTTCCGGCTTCCTGAACCGGCACCTGCTCGTGCCGGAGGATCCAGGACGCTTCTCCTCGCCGCCGGAAGTCGGTGCCGAACCAGCCCGGGTTGTACGCGCTGCCACCGCCGTCTACCAGCAAGGCGGCGCCGTTGACGTAACCACTGTCGTCGGACACGAGGTAGGCGACCGCACCGGCGATGTCCTCTGGCTTGCCGAGCCTGCCCAGGGGCGACTCGGCCTCGTTGTAGCTGCGCGCCCCGGTCGCCAGCAGACCACCGGTCATCGCCGTCTCCGTAACGCCCGGCATCACCGCGTTGACGCGGATGTCGAACTGCCCCAGTTCGTAAGCCATGATCTTCACCATCATGTTCAGCGCGGCTTTGGCCGAGCAGTAGGCGGTGAACAGGGCTACCGGTTCGACGGCCCCGGACGACGAGGTCACCACGATCGCTCCCCCGTTGCCCAGCTCGGCCATCCGGCGCGCCGCGGCCTGACAGATGAGGAACGTCCCGGTCACGTTGATTTCGAACGTGCGGCGCCAGGTCTTCTCCGGGATCTCCAGGAACGCGCCGAAGCGTCCCCAGCCGGCGTTGGCCACGCAGATGTCGAGCCGGTCGTGCCGCTGCAGCCGCTCGAACAACACCGCTACCTGGTCGGGGTCGGTTTGATCGCAGGGCACCGCCTCGGCCAGACCGCCGGCGTTCTGGATGTCCTTGGCTACTGCTTCGGCTCCCTCGCCGTCGATGTCGGCGATGACGACAGTAGCGCCGTCCCGGCTCAGACGCCGCGCGGTCGCCTGCCCGATGCCGGAGGCGCCACCGGTCACCAGCGCGACCCGCCCATCCAGCCGCGCAGCGTCAGTGTTTCCCATGCTCGTTGGTTCCCTTCCCGTCGCCATGACTAGTTCCGCACCCAGCCGCCGTCGACGAACAGCACCTGGCCCGTGACGTACCGCGCCTCGTCCGACGCCAGCCAAACCGCGGCGCCCGCGACCTCGTCCGGCTGCCCGGTCCGGCTCAACGGCAGGGTCGCCACTGTCTTCTCCCCGATCCGGCCGAGATCGGCCGCGTGCCCGGTGTCGGTGTCGATGAACCCCGGCGCGATCGCGTTGGCCCGGATCCCTTCCCGGCCCAGTTCGACGGCCAGCGACCGAGTCATCGTGAGCAGGCCCCCCTTGGAGGCGTCGTAGGCGATCTGGCGGAAGAACCCGATCACCGCGACCGAGCAGATGTTGACGATCGCGCCGTGCCCGGACGCGGCGAGGTGATCGACCGCGGCCTGGCTGAGCACGAACGGCGCCTTGAGGTTGACGTCCATCACCCGGTCCCAGTGCTGTTCGGTCTGCTCCCGCAGCGGCAGGCGGTGGATGGTGCCCGCGTTGTTGACCAGGACCGCCAGGCCGCCGAGCTGGTCGGCGGCAGTGGCGACCAGCTCGCGGGCGAAGGAGGTGTCGGCGATGTCGCCGGCCAGCGCCACCCCGTCACCACCCCCGGCCTGAATGCGCTCGACAGTCGCCTTGGCGGCCTCGGCGTCCAGATCGTTCACCGCGACCCGGGCGCCGCCCGCGGCGAGGCGTTCGGCGATCGCCGCGCCGATCCCACGTCCGGCCCCGGTCACGAGCGCGGCACGTCCTGCGAGGTTCATGGACCACTCCACTTCCTTGTGTATGAACGTTCATTTTTATGACCGCAGGCCTGTCCGGTCAAGACGCGGCACCCGGCTGGTCTAGCTCGGATCGAGGTCGAGCAGGCGCGCACCGTTGTCGTGCAGCCACGCGCACTTGGTGCGCTCGTCGAGCGCAAGCGCGGACACTTCAGCGGCCAGCGCACCGGTGGTCATGCCGTGCACCCATTCGATCCCCCCGAAGAGGATCTTGCTCCGGACAGTGGAAGCACCGTGCAGGAGCAACGGCTCCCACCCGGATCCGGGCCGGGTCATGTGACGCGGCCGGTGCGTGGAGAACTCCAGATAGACGTTGCGGTGCCGCTGGCACAGCGTCATCATCTCCAGGACCCAGGGCCAGCCGCCGTGCCCGGCGATCACCACCAGGTCGGGGTGCCGCCGCGCGATCTCGTCCACCTCCCGCCAGGTACACCAGTTCATCGGCACCCGGGTCGACAGGTTGTGCCCGGTGTGCACCCACAGCGGCACACCCAGCTCACTCACCGTCCGGTAGAACTCGTGCGCGCCCTCCGACAACGGCTCGGCGACGTCCAGGAAGTGGGTCACCGACACCCCGCGCATACCGAGTTCGAGCACGCAGCGCCGCACCTCCGCGATCGCCGCGCCGGGATCGGCGAGATTCACGCTCGCCCACGCCTGCAGGCGTTCGGGATGACGCGCGGCGAACTCCGCGATCCGGTCGCTCACCATCCCGCCGCCCGGCAGCGGTCGCATGCTCGAGTGGATGACCTGGTGCCGCACCCCTTCCCGCGCCAGCCGGGCGACGTAGGCGTCGAGGTCTAGATCAAACGCGGGGCTCGCCAGTAGCAGGTCGAGCGCGGCGTCTGGATCCTTGCTCGCCGCCGCGAAGTCCCGCGGGTCGAGTCCCGCGGTGACCGCGAGCCGCTGGCCGAACAAATGGAAGTAGTCCGGCGCGTACTCGGCGAACCCGCCGAGGTAGGCACGCCAGCAGTCGCGGTCGAGCACCATGCCCGACATGTCGACGATCGGGTGCGGGTGGACGGTCATGCATCACCTCTCCGGTTCGCGAAGAGGCCGGGACCGGTCTCAGCGAACCTTGCTGATCGAACGGAGGACGAGATCGGCGTAGAAGGCCGCGAACGCGGTGTCCGACACCGGGCCGTCCGGACTGAACCAGCCGGCCACCCGGAAGGACATGTCGAGCGCGGCAGTGGCGGCCATCCGCACCGGGTCGCCGTTGGGCACCTTGGGCAGTTCGAAGGCGCCTGCCGCGGCACCTTCGCGGATGACATCGGAGACCCTGGCCCGGATACCGAGCCGGAGCCGGCGCACTTCGTCACGGTGTTCCTCGTCGAGCGCGCGCCACTCGTCGCCCACCACGGCTTCCTTGCGGTAGCGCGTGTGGTGCAGCACGAAGGCCTCGATCAAGCCGTGCAGGCGCTCGGGCGCGGGCGCGTCGGCGCGGACCGCGTCGAGCATGCGGTCGAGCGCGGCGTGCCCGTCCAGGATGATCGAGTACAGCAGCTCTTCCTTGGAGCCGAAGTGGTTGTAGAGCGCGCCGGGGGTGAGGCCGCAGGCCTCCGTGATGTCCCGCACGGACGTCGCGTGAAACCCCTTGTTGTAGAACAGGCGCGTGCCCGCCTCCTGTAGCCGGACCCGCGGGTGCTGCCCGTTCCTGCTCCGCGACCTGACCGGCGTCCCCATCGCTTCCCACCGACTTCCGTGCACCTGGGCCGTACGCCCGGTGGCAGGGCCAGTTGGGCCCCGCCACCGGGATGTATGATCGTTCATACATCGACCGCGTCGCCAACCTTACCGGAACCCGCGGACACGACGACCTGTGACCTGGCACACGCGGATCAGCACCACACCTCCGCGCTGTCATCGGTGTAGCCGAGCGAGCGGTACACGGCGTCGACCAGGCTCTGCCCCCTCTCGTTGAGCAGGGTGCCAGGCCCCATGTTGTTCATCGTGTAGCCGAAGGACATGCGGTCGGCAGGCGAGGCGAAGCCGATGCTGCCGCCGAAACCGGGGTGGCCGAAGGCGTCCTGGGACAGGATGACACTGTCGCGCAAGCCGTAGGGACGGTGCCGGTTGTCGATCGACCGGAAGAAGCCTGCCGAGAACCGGCTGCCGATCAGCAACGTCTCGTCGTGCCCCGCCGACATGGTCGTCGTCATCCGCGTCAGCGCGCGCCGGTCCACCAGTTCCACCCCCGCGAGGCCGCCGCCGCACGCCAGCGGCGCGTACATGCCGGCGAGGCCACGGGCGTTGCTGATCCCGCCCGCGGCCCCGATCTCGGCAGCGTGCGCCTCGCGGGAGTCGAACCCGGTCGGCCCGGGCAGCATGTACCCGCCGGAGTTGGCGAAGATCTGACCGGGAATGGATTCCGGCTTGGTCGCTGCCATGGTCATGAAGAGCGACGGCTCGTCGCCCTCCCGCGGCTCCGGGAAGATCATCGGCGCGAGCCGGGGTTCGACCTCCTCCGGGCACCCGATCCAGAAGTCGAGGCCCAGCGGCTCGGCGACCTCCTGCTGGAAGAACTCGCCGAGCGACCTGCCGGACACGCGCCGGACCAGTTCGCCGACCAGCCAGCCGAAGGTCAGGGCGTGGTAACCGTGCCTGCTTCCGGGCTCCCACGCGGGCTTCTCCACCTCGAGAGCGGCGATCATCCGGTCCCAGTCGAAGAAGGCGCAGTCAGGCAACGGCGTGCTGATCACTGGAAGTCCACTTTGGTGGGTCAAGAGCATTCCGACCGTGATGTCCTCCTTGCCCGACTGGCCGAATTCGGGCCAGTAGCGGGCGACCGGCGCGGCCAGGTCCAGCTGCCCGCGGGACGCGAGCACGTGTGCGCACAGCGCGGTCGCCCCCTTGGTGCAGGAGAAGATCACGCTCGCGGTGTCCTGCTCCCACGGGCGGCCGGTCTCCCGATCGGCGACGCCACCCCACAGGTCCACCACCGGTTCGCCGTCGATCATCACGCAGACCGAGGCGCCCACCTCCCCGCGGTCGGCGAAGTTCCGCTCGAACTCCTCGCGAACGCGCGAGAACCCTTCCGCACAGCTACCACCGATCATCGGACTTCCTTTCCTCGGACGCACTCCGTCGTGCGCCCCGTGTTCATCCCCCAACCGACTGCTGGAGGGACGCCAGCAGCGCCGGAAGCGCCGCCGGAAGCTGCTCACCCGCGATGCGTGCCGTCTGTTGCCAGCCGTCCAGCAGGCGCGGCAACAGATCGGGCACCTGCCGCGCCAGTTGCGCGGTGCCGGCCGGAAGAGCGGTCAGCGCCGCGAAACCGGTGCGCGGAACGTCCATCAGGGACCGGATGGTGCCGGCCGCGGCCAGCTTTCCGCCGCACCCGAAGATCGTGCAGCCCTTCGGAGCGTTCGGGCCCAGCTGCGCCACCGCGAGGTTGTCGGGCACGCTGACGAACAGGCTCGGGTCGACCGCACCCGGCTTCGGCGCGACGTAGGGCGGCGGAGCCGGCTGCCGGGGAGTGACGACGGACTGCGTCAGGAGGCGGAAGAACTCGTACTCGACGCGGGTGGTCTGGCCCGGCGCGACGGCAGTGAGCGGATCGCCCGCGTCGAGCCGGCTCGGTGGCCAGTTGAGCGTCCCGCTCGAGCGGGTCACCACCATGTCCAGCCCGGGGATCACGAAGACGTGCTGGCCGAAGAACCCGTAGGAGAAGTACATGTCGGCGGGAGCACTGGCGATCATCGGCGCCGGGTTGCGTGTGGACGCGAACGCGGACGGGGTGATCCAGTACGGGCCGGCGTTGAGCCAGGTGAGGTAGCCGTAGCCGGGGTTGGTCGGGCTCGGCGTGCGCAGTTCGCGGAGGTAGCTCTCGGAGATCAGCCGCTTTCCGTGGAAGGTGCCGTTGTTGGCCAGCAGCTGACCGATCCGCCCGAAGTCGTGTCCGGGCAGGAACAGGTTGGACCAGCCGTCGGTGTTGCCTGCGCGGTCCCGCAGCCAGAACCAGTGGGCGCGGGGGATGCCGACCGGGCCGAAGAGCTCGCGCTGCGCGAAGTCCTGGAGGTCCTCACCGACCGCGCGCTGCACCACGTAGGCCACCACGGACGGCCCGGTCTGCGAGTACCGGTAGAAGGTTCCGGGCTGGTGGTCGAACGGCAGGGACAGGAACTCGCGGACGCGGTCGGGCATCGCGAGGTTCAGCTCACGCGTCCAGTTCGCCCTGATGCCGCTGGTCTGGGTCAGCAACTGGCGGACGGTGACGGCGCGGTGGGATTCGTCCCCAAGGCCCGGCGGAAGGTACTTCCCGATCGGATCGTCGACGGAGAGGAGGCCGAGGGTGGCGGCCCGGCCGGCGAGCAGGGCGGTGATCGTCTTGGTCTGGCTCCAGTTGTTGCCCGGTACGTGACCGAGCAGCGGGTCGAAGATCCCCGTCCCGACAAGGCAGTTGTGCCGGTAGACCTGCACCGTCTCGGACCCGTTGACCGAGAGGAGGTTCAGCGCGTGTCCAAGGGTGACGGGATCGAGACCGACCTGCTCGGGGCGCGCGGTCTCGTACCGGTCGCCGGCGTCCGCGCACCTGGTTCCGCTCGCGGCAGTGGCGCGCTCCGGAGCGACCGCCGCGAAGGCGGTCGCGACCAGCGCCGCGGTCAGCACACCGGCGAGCACGGCCCACCGGCGCGAGAGTGACAGCTTCATCGATGCCTCTCCGGTTCCTGACAGGGTCGGTCTGGCCGGGTACTCAACCCGACCAGACCGGCCGTTGTCAACGATCGTTCATATACGGCTGTTCAGGTGAGGGCCTGCGTACGAAGTGGGGCGCGCAAAGTACGCCCACGTGGCGCGGCTGGCCTCAGCTGTATGAACGTTCATAATGGAACCGGCGGACAGGGGCAATGCCGCCCGCTCGAACAGGTGACGGGTCTCGTCCGCCTCAGATCGGATTCACCCAGCCGGGTGACGCACGCCCCAAGCCCGCAACACGGCCTCGGTGTCCGCCGCTGGCTTTCGCGGTGCCTCTGGGAGGTCCGGTGCGCTGCGGGAGAACCTCGGCGCCGGCGCGGCCTGGCGGACCCCGCCCAGCTCGACGATCGTGCCGCGCCCGGCGAGCTGCGGTTCGTCGACCGCCTCCGCGAAGTCGAGCACCGGTGTGACACACGCGTCGACGCCGGCGAACCGCTCGGCCCACTCGTCACGGCTCCGCGTCTCGAAGGCCTGCCGGAAGGCTTGCCGCAGACGCGGCCACCCGGAGCGGTCGAGCTGGTCCGGCAGATCGGCGTCGCCCAGTCCGAGCCCGTCGACGAGCTGGGCGTAGAACTGCGGCTCGATCGCACCCACCGCGACGTACCGGCCGTCGCGGCACCGGTAGGTGTCGTAGAAGGGGGCCCCGCTGTCGACCAGGTTCGACGCCGGCTCGTCCCGCCACTGGCCGACGCCGCGCAGTGCCCACACCCCCTGCGCCAGCGACGTGACGCCGTCGACGATCGCCGCGTCGACCACCTGCCCGCTGCCCGAGCGCCCGCGTTCCCACAACGCCGACAGGACGCCCAGGACGAGGTACAGGGATCCACCACCGAAGTCCCCGACCAGGTTCAGAGGCGGCGTCGGACGCGCGCCGGCCGTGCCGATGGCGTTCAACACGCCCGTCACGGCGAGGTAGTTGATGTCGTGCCCGGCCCGGTCGGCCCGTGGCCCGTCCTGCCCCCAGCCGGTCATGCGGCCGTAGACCAGGCCAGGATTGCGGTCCAGGCACTCCTTCGGGCCGACGCCCAGCCGCTCGGCGACCCCCGGCCGGAAGCCTTCGATCAGCACATCGGCCTTCTCGGCGAGCGCGAGCACGAGGTCGCGTCCCTCCGGGTGCTTCAGGTCGGCCGAGATCGAGCGCCGACCGCGCAGCAGCCAGTCATCGGCGCCCTCGGGCACCACACGCAGACCACCCCTGGGCCGCTCGACACGGACCACCTCCGCCCCCAGATCGGCCAGGAGCATGGCCGCGTGGGGCCCCGGGCCGATCCCTCCCAGCTCCAGAACGCGCAACCCGCACAACGGTCCCGCCACGGCTGTCCTCCTCCTCGGTCCGGCCGGCGGGAGTGCACCTCAGGCGAGCCGGAGCAGCAGCGACGTCGTGTCGCCGCCACCGGAAAGGCCCACCGTCATCGCCGTCCGCCGGCCATTGTCGGCAATCCGCTCGGAACTACCAGCCAGAGCGCGCGCGGGCAAGCGGGGATAGGGGTTCACCAGGTTCGCGGTGGGGGCGACCCGGTTCTCCGTCAGCATCACCAGACTCGCGAGTACCTTGAGCAGCCCGGCCGCGCCGGGCAGGTGGCCGTAACACGCTTCCTGCGAGGTCAGCGTGAGCGGCGCGTCGTCGGCAAGAGCGGCGCGCAGGGTGACCAGGGTCTCGCACAGGAAATCCTCGAGCTGGCGGTTGCCCTCGGCGAAGTCGCAGAAGAAGGCCAGATCACCGAGGCTCACACCGCCGACGGCCAGCAGGCGCCGGATGTCGGCCGCGCACCTCTTCGGATCGCCCAGGCCCATGGGATTGCCGCCCCCGTTGCGGGACGAGAACCCGATGAACTCGACGGCGGCGTCCACCCCGCCGCCGGGGTTCCGGGTGGACGTCAGCACGGT
This sequence comes from Amycolatopsis thermoflava N1165, assembly GCF_000473265.1. Taxonomy (NCBI): domain Bacteria; kingdom Bacillati; phylum Actinomycetota; class Actinomycetes; order Pseudonocardiales; family Pseudonocardiaceae; genus Amycolatopsis; species Amycolatopsis thermoflava. The sequence continues at coordinate 8,398,143 of NZ_KI421511.1, read as the reverse complement.
GGCGGCCGCACCTTCCGCCGGCGCGTTGCCCGTCTGCACCGCGTCGTGCGGCCGGACGTCCGCCGGATCGTCCGAAATGGATGAAGCGCGGTGGCCGGATCGGCCGGCGTAACCCGTCGCGGACAGGTAGAGCGGCTCCAGGATCGTGTCCGCACCCACGACGACCGCGTACTCGACCTCGCCCCGCGCGACCATGCTCGCGGCGAGCTCGAACCCCCGCAACGAGGTGCTGCACCCGCCCGTCAGCGTCAGGGTGGGGATGTCCAGCCCGAGGTTGGTGCACAGCCCGGACGCGATGCTGCCCGGTGCCACCTTGGACCAGTAATCGAAGGCGACGCCCGCCGGACCGGCCTCGGCGAACCGGTCGAGCAGCACAGCCGTTTCCTGCAGGGCGAACTGGAACGACGTCACGATCAGCACCGCGTCCCGGCGGCTGATCTCGGCGGCCGTCAGCTCGGCGTGGTCGAGTGCGTTGGCCACCGCGGTGTGCGCCAGCCTGCTCGCCCGCGGCAGTCTCGAGACCAGGCGATCGGGTAGGTCCAGGGTCTCCGCCCCGGTGCCCGGCACCTGACCGGCGACCCGGATGGGTGTCCCCGCCAGCTCGAACGGCGTGATGGCGCAGGATCCGGCCATCACCGAATCGGCGAACTCCTTGTAGTCGTGGCACGGGCGGTCCGCACCGGGCAACGCGAAACCGGCTCCCCGTACCGTGACGGGTTTCCAGGCGCCTTGGGTCGGGAACATCACGGCTCCAGTTCGTGAGTGCGCTCGGGTCAGGGCAGGCCGCCGTCGATGGAGTACGACTGGCCGGTGATCGATCGGGCGTGATCGCTGAGCAGGAAGGCCGTCATCTCGGCCACCTCCTCCGCGTCGATGAGGCGCCGGAGCGCGGTTTGCTTGACCGTGCTCCGCCAGTAGCGTTCCCAGGTCAGGTCCGGCGGACCGGCGTGCCGGCGCACGCTGTCCATGAAGTCCCCGCCGAAGAGGCTTTCGTCGCGCACCATCTCGGTGTCGGTGAAGCCCGGGCAGACGGCGTTGACCCGCACGTGTGCGGGTCCCACCTCCAGCGCCAGCGACCGGACCAGGCCGTTGAGGCCCCACTTCGAGGCCGAGTACGCGGTGTTCGCGGGAACTCCGCGCTTACCGGCCGCGCTCGAGACGAGGACGATCGATCCGCGCCGGCGGTGCATCATCCCCGGCACCACGGCCCGGCAGAACCGGAAGGACCCGTTGAGGTTGGTGTCGATCGTGCGCAGCCAGGACTCCTCGTCCTGGTCGCACAGGTACTTCTGCCCCACCCCGGTGCCCGCCGCGTTGACCGCGAAGGTGATCGGCCCGTACCGCTGCTCCACCTCGGCGACCGCGGACTGCACCGAATCCAGGTCCCGCACGTCACCGGGGCAGGCCATCGCCTCACCACCGGCTGCGACGATCTTCTTCTCCGCCGTGCGCAGGCGCTCCAGGTTCCGGCCGAGCAGCCCGACAGACGCGCCGCCTGCCGCCAGGACCTCGGCGACCGCCAGCCCGATTCCGCTGCCACCACCGGTGACGAGCGCGACCTGCCCTTCGAAGCGCTCGCCTGCGCCGGGTTCTTCACGTGATGCGGCCGGGAAAGCCACCGCCATCCACCTCCAGGACGTTGCCGGTCAGGTACTCGTTGTCGATCGCGTGCACGATGGTCCGCGCGACCTCGGACTCCCTCGCGAACCGCTGCAGCGGGATGTGTTCGCGCAACCGCGCCATGTGAGCGGCGTGCGCGGGCTTCCGCGCGCACTTGTCCCGCAGCGCGGCGCCGTCGATCACGCCGGGCGCCACGCACACGACCCGGATTCCGTGGTCTGCCAGTTCGAGCGCCAGGCTCCGCGTCAGGGACACGATTCCGGCCTTCGCCGCCGCGTACGCGGGCTGTCCCCATGACCCGCGCCAGGTCGAGCTGGCTACCGTGACGATCACCCCGCTGCGCCGCCGGCTCGCGAACAGCAGCGCCGCCGCCCGCGCCACCCGGAACGTACCGGTCAGGTTGAGGTCCAGAGTGTCCTGCCAGTCCCGCTCCGAGTGGATCAGCCACTGCCCGCCGTCGTCGCCGGGCGGCCCGAGCAACCTGCGGGACAAGTTCCGCCCCGCTGTGTTCACGCACGCCGTGACCGGCTCGCCTGCCTCATCGAGAGTGGAGAAGAGCGCGTCCACGCTCCGCTCGCTCCGCACGTCGACCACCCTGGTCTCCAGGGGGAGCTTCTTGCGCTCAGCGACCTCCGCCACCTCGGCCAGGCGCTCACCGCCCCGGGCTGCCACGAGCACACGACGTCCCGCCTCGGCCAGCACGAGTGCGGTCGCGAGACCGATTCCGCTACTGCCGCCGACCACCAGCACGCTGCCGCTGGTACTGGGCGCCACCGGACCGCTCGTCATCAGTGAATCCGGTAGAGCATGGCGCCGGAGTACCAGCCTGCGCCGATCGCGGGGCTGAGCACCAGATCGCCGGGCCGGAACCGCCCCGCCGCGACCTGTTCGGCCAGCACGATCGGAATGGACGCGCTGGAGGTGTTCCCTCTCGTCTCGAAGTTCACGATGAACTTCTCCTCAGGGACCTCCAGCGCGGTCCGGACCCGCCGGTGCACGACGTCCGTTCCGGGGTGCGGAACCACCCAGTCGACCTCGTCCATGGTCACGCCGGTGCGCCGGAAGACCTCCGCGCAGGAGTCGACGATGCTTGTGACCGCGTGGTCCGGCAGGGTGGACTCGCTGCGGATCCAGCCGCGGGGCGCAGCCACCCTGATCACATCCGCCCGCGAACCGTCACTGTGCAACACCACGTCGATCAAGCCACTCTTCTCAGTGGACTTGCTCAGGACGACCGCTCCCGCGGCATCCGAGGCGACAAGTTCACCCTTGCTGCCCGGGCGGACCCGCCTGCTGAACTGCTCGCTGCACACGACAAGCGCGTGCCGCGCCTCCGGAACGCAGTGCAGGTAGGCGGCCGCGGTCTGTACACCGTGCAGGAAACCGACGCAGGCGCCCGAGATGTCGAACGCCAGTGTCCGCGGGGTACCGAGCAGTGCTGCCACTTCTGGCCCGTATTCGGGGGTGAACGGCGGTGTGGTCCAGTTCGACAGGACCAGCAGATCCAGTTCGGTCGGTTCCAGGCCCGCGTCCTTCACCGCGGCCTTGCCCGCCTCGGCTGCCATGAACTGGACCGTCTCGGTCTCGCTGCTGCGATGACGGGATCGCACGGACACCGTTCCCAGCACCGAGGTGTCGATCGAGTTCCCCGGTACCGCCGCCACGTCCGAGTTGAAGATCTGTTCTTCCGGGTAGTACAGGCCGAAGCCACGGAGCACCAGGCCGGCGCTTGCCCACCGGGGACCGTCCACACCGACCTGTTCCTTCGACATCGCTGACAGTACCTTTCCTTCTTGGCTTTCCCGATCAGGCACGCGAGAGCTCCCCGTAGCGGAAGACCATGGCTCCCCAGCTGAACCCGCGGCCCACGCTCATCGCCAGCACCCGCTGTCCTCTTCGGATGGTGCCGTCGTGCACGTGTTCGGACAGACAGCTGGGTACGCTCACGCTGGAGGTGTTGCCGCGGCGGTGGATGTTGACGAGCACCCGTTCCCGCGGGAGTTCCAGGATCTCGCCCACCTCCTCGATGATGTGGATGTTGCCCTGGTGCGGGATGATCCAGTCGATGTCGTCGAGCGTGAGCGAGGATCGGGCGAGCACGTCCCGCGCGGCCTCCGACAGGAACCGCGACGCGACATCGCTGACAACCTTCCCCTTCATGATCATCTTGTCCTGGTCGTCGATGTCGAAGGCGTCGTAGAACTCCGCGTCCGACCGGAGGACCGCACCCTCCAGCCCGCCCGGAGCGTCCGACGCCCGCCAGACGCCGGCGGCGGCCCCGCCCCCGAACAAAGCAGCGTTGCGGAAACCGAAGTTGAGGATGGGCCGCGGGTTCTCAGCGGCGACGACCAGCACCGTCTCGACTGCCGGGTTCGCCAGCAGACCCTGCGCCACAACGCTGCCATGCAGGAAACCGGCACAGGCAACACCGGTGATGTCGAACGCGAACGCGCGCTCGGCCCCGATGCGTTTCTGCAGCGGCAAAGCCAGATCCATGTACCGGTTTCCACCGGTCGTCGGGTTGGTTCGGGGCCGCGCAGTCGCGGTCGTGCCGATGACGACGTCCACGTCCGCGGCGTCGACACCCGCGTCCTTGAGAGCCATCGCCGCCGCGCGTTCGGCCATGTCGGCGTGGTACTCGCCCGGCGGAGGCCAGTGCCGCGCGCCGACTCCAGTGTGCTTGCGGATCCACGCGTCGTCGATGCCGAGGGCGGGGTGCTCCGACTCGAAGTAGTCGTTGGTGATCGGGGCGCCGGGGAAGTCGTGTCCCACCCCGGCCAGTCCGACCGGGCGGCCGCCGGGCGGTTCGTGTGCGGTCATCGGTAGAAGCCCTCCGGGTCGAGAGTGCGGAGTGTGGACAGTTCCTCGTCCGTGATCGGCTTTTCCCACTCGGGAGAACTGTCGGGAACGGGCCAGGACGTGCGGGCGCGCAGTGTGCTGACCGGATCCGCACCGGTGTCGTCGTCCGGCGCCATCCACGTGCCGAGGTGGAACGGCGCCGCGGCGGACTCCCGCACCAGGCGCCCGTACTGGGTCGCCACGGTCAGCACGTTCTTACCGGGACAGGTCACGAAATGCACCCGCGGCACCAGTTTGCGTGGGGAGGCCGGTGCGACCACGAGCGTTTCCAGGTGGGTCGCGAAGTCGTTCGCCCCGCCCGACCCCACCAGGTACCGGCCGTCCGCCGTCCGGCTGCTGTTGATGCGGCCCGCCGGATCGATCTCACCGGCCGAGAGCACCGCCAACGCCCGGCCGTAACCACCAGCGGTGAGCGCACCCAGCACGTCGAGGCTGTCGCCGTGCGCACGGGATCGGGACACGTGGGCCTGCGCGAACAGGAACGCGTCACCAGCCGCCGGGCTCATGTCGATCAGCCCCAGCTCGGCGTGCACTTGCAGGGGGTGGCCGTCCCGGGCCAGCTGGGCCGCCGCCAGCCACGATGCGATGTGCGCGGTACCGATGCCCGCCAAGAGTGTGTGGTAGCCCGCGGCCCGTACCCGATCCGCGATCGCCCGGGCCGCCACCACGACGTGCCGTTCCCGCCAGGACGGCCCGCCCTCCGCGACCGGCCGACGAAGCGGATCCAGCCGGCGGAGCGCGGCCAGCCGGTCGGAGCCGAGGCCGGCGAGGTAGTCCACGTGCCCCGCCGGGGTGAGCACCCACCGGTCGAACCAGGCGTCCGGTCCACCCGGCCTCGCGAAAGTGTCGGCGAGCTCGGCCAGGAAGGAGTAGTCGTCCCGGTAACCGGCGAAACCGCACTCGGGCCACGGGGGAAGCCCCTGCGGGTGCGCACCGAACTCGCAGCGCGCGATGCCGAGCACCCGGTCGGCGGGGATGGACACCCCACCGCTCGGCGGCCGGTCCACCACCCGCTCCACGGTCGCCAGCACGCCTCGGCGCGCGGCCATCGCGCCCCACCAGCCCTCGCCGCGCGGGCCGTTGAGGTAGAGGTTCCCCCGCCGGTCCGCGCATGGGGCGTGCAGGAACGTGACGTCCGGACGCAGCGCCGGAACGGTGAGGCAGTCCTGAGCATCCGCGAACTCGGCAGGAAATCGAGTCCCCCGGCCCTCCAGATCGGAACCGGCGAGCGACGTCGTGACCGTGACCGGGTTCCCGCACGCGCCCGCGATCAACCGCTGGAGGAGTGCGAGCAGGCTCCACTCCTCCACGGTGAACGGCTTTCCCTCCGGCAGATCCGCGTACAGCGGGTTCGGGCGCGGTGACGGGTAGGTGTCGCCGGCGAAACATGTGATCGCGTGCCGTACCACACCGGCGATCGCCAGCGCGTGCATGTTGGCGTGGAAGGCGTTGCTGCTGACGTCGAAGACCGCCCGGCCGCGGAAAGCCCGCGCCAGGGCCAGCAGCAGGGCGTTCGGCCGCGACATGGTGGACGCCACATGGATGTGCGTGCCAGGCACCAGGTGGCGCCGGCACAACGCGTCCGGATCGTCAATGATCTGCGACGTCATGCCACCTTCTCCAACGCCACGGCTGAGCTCTGGCTGCCGATGGCGAACGACAACGACAACGCTCGGTTCACGACGGCGGGTCGCGCGCCCTCCTGCACGTGGTCGTGGTCGCACTCGGGGTCGACCTCGACGCAGTTGATCGTCGGGACCAGACATTGGTTACGCACCATCAGGGCGACGGCCGCGCAGTTGAGCAGCCCCGATGCCCCGAGCAGGTGACCGAACACCGGTTTGATCGACCCCAATGGCGGCCATCCGGCGCGGTCTTCGCCGTACACCAGCCGCAGGGCCCGGCTCTCCGCCAGGTCGTTGTACCGCGTCGCGGTGCCGTGACCGCAGATGTAGTCGAGGTCGGCGGCGGGATGACCGGCGGCGGTCGCCGCCTTGCCGATGAGGTCAGCGGTGAACCGGCCGCTCAGGTCCATCCGCGTTGCGTGGCCCGCTTCGTTGAGGCTGACGGCCGACCCGATGGCGGCATAGGGTTGCCGCTGCCGGCGCTCGGCGTGCGCGCGTGTCTCCAGAACCATGGCCACCGCCCCCTCGCCGAACGCGAACCCGTCCCGGCGGCGGTCGTAGGGTTTGATCGTCTGCCGGGGGTCCCCCTGAGCGCGGGACAGCACCCCAGCGCTGGGCGAGGAGTACAGCCGGAGCATCTCCGGTACGAACGGCGTCTCGTGGCCGACGAGGATCATTACGTCGGCCTGCCCGGCCCGCAGCGCCTGGACGGCGAAGGCGATCGACTGGTGGCCGGCGACGCACGCGTTGCTCAGGGTCGTGACAGTGCCCTGCGCGCCGAGCCGGATCGCGCTGAGCGTCGCCGGGCTCCCTGGGAGCGAGGCGAAGATCGCCTGATCGACGTCGATCGGCGGGTTCTCCGGATCAAGAGCGCCACCGCGCGCGGTCTGCGACCACCATTCGACCGGTCCGCGTGAGCTCGATCCGATCACGCCCACCCGCTGTGGCTCGGTGACGGAGTCCCCGACGGTCAGGTCCGCGTCGCGCCTGGCCTGCTCGACCGCCGAGAGGACCATCAGGATCTCCCGGCTGTACCGCTTCGTGAAGGCGTCCGGCAGGTCCGGGACGTGCTTGCTGTGGTCGAAATTCCGGACCCTGGCTCCAACACGGCTCACGCTTCCGGCGGGCACGTCACGGGTGAGCTCCGCCGGGAGGACGTCGATCTGGGAAACGCCGTCGCGCAGCGTCCGCCACACGTCGTCCCGGCTCTCCGCGCCGGGAAGCACGAATCCCAGCCCAGTGATGACAACTTGCTGGTCGTCATTCTTCTGCTGCATTTCACATTTCTCCGATCACGGCGTACCGGGTTCACCGGAAAGCCGCGCGATGTGGGGACCGTTCAATGACCGGTGAAGTGCGGTTTCCTGCCGTGCAGTAGCGCGCGCAAGCCTTCGTCGCTGTCTGCGACTTCCGCGTGGCTGCGCCGGTGGAACCGGTCCTGCATCCGCAGAGCGGAGAGCACCGGCTGCTCGATCGAGCGCTCGCGCAGTTCCTTGTACAGGGCGATGGCCTTCGTCGGACCGCAGGCGAGGTCGCGGGCGAGCCGCAGAGCCTCGTCCACGACCTGCTCGTCCTCGCGAACCAACCGGTCCAGGAGACCGATCCGGTGTGCTTCGTCCGCGCCGACGAGGCGTCCGGAGAGGAAGATCTCGGTCGCCCGGGCCGGGCCCACCACGCGCCGCAACATCGCGCCGATGCCGACGTGGCCCACCCGGATCAAACCGCACCCGATGCGGCTCCCCGGACCTCCGATGCGCAGGTCAGCGGCGCACGCGATCTCCGTGCCCGGCCCGATCGCCACGCCGTTCACCGCGGCGAGCACCGGTTTCGGTGCGAGCACGATTTCTTCGCAGATCCGCACGTAGAACGCGTCGGCGGTGTCGGCGGACGCGGGTGCGGCGGCGACGTCACCGTCGGCGTACTTCCGCAGCGAGTCCAGATCGTCCCCCGAGCAGAAAATGCCGCCGCTGCCCAGCAGCACGATCACACGAACGCTCGTGTCGGCAGCACCGTCCGCGACCGCGGCGAGCAACGCCTTGCCTGTTTCGAAATCGAGTCCGTTACCGCTTTCCGGCCGGTTCAGCATGACGGTCAGCACCCCGTCCTGGCAATCCAGCTGAACTTGGGCCGGCATTTGTCATCCCTTCTCGTGTCCGCTGACGGTGGAGACAATTCCAGGAAACCGCCTCAGCGACTTCAGCGGCAGACCTTCCAGGTACCCATTTGAGAACCGTGGCGGGACCGCGGGTACCGTTTCAGGACGCGAGCGACGAAGGGCGCGTTTCCGGGAAGTCAGTCGAGCGCGTACGTGGACGCGGAACCCGATCGACCCGTGATTCCACAGACCGGAACAGTTCTCTTCGACTGCCAAAACCCAGCTTCTGCAGGACCTTGCTCACGTAGTTCTTGACCGTCTGCTGGGCGAGGCACAGTTCCTCGGCGATCTCCTCGTTGGACCGCCGCTTCAGCAGCAGTGAGAGCACCTCTTGCTCCCGGTTGGTCAGGTCGGCACCCGGCAACCGTGAGAATTCCGCAGTCCTCGGCACGGCGTCGCCGAGCACCCAAGCCCGTCGCCCCGAGCACGTGGCTGCCACCGCTTCCAGCACCTCGTCGCAGCTGGCGGACTTGAGGAGAAAGCTGTCCGCTCCCGCGTTGAGCGCTGCGGCGATGGCGGCCGGCGCCGCATCGGCGCTGAGCACGATGACCGGCACGTCGGGTCGCCGTTCCTTGACGAACCGGCACACACGCAACCCGGTTCCTCCGCTGGGCAACATGAGGTCTGTGATGATCAGGCCAGGGAGCTGCTGGCTGCAGTGTCGTAGTGCCTCCTGCTCCGACACCGCCTCGACGACCTCGCCGACACCGTTGAGTTGCCCGATCAGGCTTCGCACTCCGTATCTGAGCAGAGGCTGCGGCAGAACGACCAGAACCCTGAGTCTGGACGCCGTCATTTGTCCCCCATCGTCGAATTGCGGATACCCTCGGTACCGAAATGCCCCGCGTCCGCGATATCGACGAGAAGTCAAAAACTCGCGTTGTCATGCAGTGAAGCACCGAACCGGGACGCCGACGCCAGTGTCGGGCACCTCAGCACACACGACATTTATTCTTGCCCGCGCGTCGCACCGCGGCAATACGCTTAACGTCAGGTTCTGTCCAATCGGCGCCTCGCTGCCGTTGCCACTCGGCCTGGGGATCAGCCCCGCAAGGTCGAGGACGGGCTCTCGCCGAAGCGCTTGCGATAGAGCGCCGAAAAACGCCCGAGATGGGGGAACCCCCACCGGGATGCGATCGCACCGACCGTCGCGTGCTCCGGTCGGCGCGCTCGAAGCTCGTCGCGCACGCGCTGCAGGCGGACGTCGTTGAGGTACTCACGCGGCGTCACGCCCAACTCCTCGCGAAAGCCACGCTGAAGCGTTCGCACCGCCACGCCGGTGGCCTTCGCCAGGCTGCTGGTTGTGTGCTCCCACTCCGGGTGGTTCCGCATGATGTCGACCGCGAGGCGCACCGATCGGGAGGGCGCCGGACGGGCGTTCCGGTCGGCGAGCTGGCTTTGGAAGGCGTGCGGCTGGGCCAGCAGTAGCCCGGTCAGCAGTCCGGACTCGAACTCGGCCGCGGCGAGCGGATGCTCGATCAAGGTGTCCGACTCGTCCAACAGGGTGACCAGCATTCGCAGACCTGCCGCCCATCCCCGGCCCGGCCCCGAGTCGACAGGCATCCGGGGAGCGAAACGCAGTGGCTGGTGCAGTGCGCTTCCCAGGAGGTGGCGCAGGTGTGCTTCCAGCGCCGCGCGCTCGATCCGGAACACGAGATGGGCGCAGTCCGCGGACCAGTTCATGACGAGCGAGCGGTCGGGTGGCAGAACCGCGGCCTCACCGGGATACGTGCGGATCTGCTCGCCGGCGTACTCGATCCGGCACTCCCCCGCAAGGGGGACGAGCACAGCGAAATACGTGCGTTCCTCCGGCTCTATGAGCACGTCACCGCCGTAGGCCAGGTACGAGACACTGGTCCCGTCGCCGACGCGCTTGGTGTTGAGCCGAGCATGAAAACCCGTCGCGAGGTCAAGCGGCTCGAGCTTGTGCGCGCAGAAGGCGCGAGCCGTCATGTCACGGGTGTAGTCGACATCTCTGGACTGGAACAACTCAAACCGGTGAAGTGGTAGCAGCACCATCCCGTCAGTACCCGCTCCTCGCATCCGGGGCCGGGTTTGCGCCGCTGCACCCACTCCAGCGGATGAGCCCCTGGAACCACTGTCAGGTCAAGTTTCCCGAAATGCAATTTGCACATGGCAGCAGGTCAAGGGTATCCACTAGTCGGTGAGGCGGCAACTCGGTGGAGGTCGAAACGCGATCTGTCCCGTAGCAGGTGTGAGTGGCAGCGTCGGTGCTCGGCCGGCGCCCGCCTGCGCCGTTCCTTGTCCGGCAGTCGGCAACAGCGGCCCAGCGGACCGTCAACCAGCTGCAAATGCGTCGCGCCGATCGAGCTCTAGTCGTGCGCCGCACCGTTCGAGGTCACCGGTCAGGTCGGGCTCGAACGCACCCTCCTCGGTCCGCCCGCGGACGGCGCCGACGAACCGGTCGGCGTCCGCACCGTCGATAACTCGGTGGTCGTAAGTCAGCGGCAGGTTGCGCATCGACCGCACGGCGATCTGCCGATGTTGGTGATTGTGAACGTTCCGCCGTTCAGCTCGTCGACTTTGATCGTGGCCGAGCGGGTTCGTTCCGCCAGGTCCGCGATCTTCCGGGCGCGAGCGCCGAGGCTCAGTTCCAGTGCGTCACGGATCACCGGTGCCAGCAGGCCGCGGGCTGTCCGCCGCGATCGCCAGGTGCACTCCGCGATGTTGGATCATGGACTGCCCGTCCTCACCGACCGAGGCGTTGACGACCCGATGCCGGCGGCCGCCAACCTGGCCACTGCAGCACGTGCGGCCGGTGCACAGTTCCTCTTCCGGAGTCAGGTCACGGCGGTCCGACGGTCCGGTGACCGCGTAGCAGGTGTCGACCTTCGGCGTGGGCGGCTGAAGCGGCGCGGCGCGTGTAACCTACGCCCCGACGTGGTGCGGCCGCACGGTCGACCTCGGATCGCACTCTCACCGAGTCGCAACCTTGCGGTCTGAGCTGACGTCGCCTCCCCCGGACGTGACCGGGCGCGGGCGGCCGTGCGCGAAGGCGGCTCACTCCCCGCCGGCGGCGATGACCTTGCCGGGGTTGAGGATGCCGTGCGGATCCAGCGCGGCTTTCACCGCGCGGTGGAGATCCAGGACCTCCGCGGGCAGCTCCTCGGCAAGTCCGTCCATCTTGAGCAGGCCGACACCGTGCTCCCCCGTGACCGTGCCGCCCAGCGCGATGGCTTCCCCGATGATCTCCTGGAAGGCCCGCTGCGCACGTCCCCTCGCCTCGTCGTCGTCGCGCGGCGTGATCAGCAGGGGGTGCAGGTTGCCGTCTCCGGCGTGGGCGATGTTGGCGATCAGGGTTTCGTGCTTCTTCCCGATCGCTTCGATCCGGGCGAGCATCTCCGGAACCGCCGCCTTGGGCACGCACACGTCCTCGGTCAGCACGGGCCCCAGCCGCTCAAGGGCCGGGTAGGCCAGGCGCCGCGCTTCGAACAGAGCGTCCGCCTCCGTCTGGTCGGTCGAACCAGCCGCCCAGGTGGCACCCGCTCGCGCGAAGCAGTCGCGGATCGCGTCCGCCTCCTCGTCGCCTGCCGCGCCAGGGACGTCGCACCGCGCCAGCAGGACGACGTCGGCCTCGACGGCCAGGTCCGTCTTCTTCCACTGGTCCACGGCCTCGAGGCAGTGCCGGTCGATAAGCTCCAGCGCGGACGGGACGATGCCCGCCGCGGCCACGGCCGTGACCGCGCGCCCGGCATCCACGATCGAGGAGAAGTAGCCGGCGACGGTGCGCTCCGGCGACCGCTGCGGGCGCAGCCTGAGCGCGACCTCGGTGATGACACCCAGCGTCCCCTCGGAGCCGACGAGCAGCCTGGCGAGGTCGTACCCCGCGACGCCCTTCGCGGTACGCCGGCCGAGCCGGACCAGTTCGCCGGTTCCGGTGACGACCTGCAGGCCGAGCACGTAGTCCGCGGTGACGCCGTACTTCACGCAACAGAGGCCGCCCGCGTTCGTCGCGACGTTGCCGCCGATCGTCGACCACGGCGCCGAGGCGGGGTCCGGCGGGTACCAGAGACCCTGCTCGGCGCACACGTTCCGCAGGCGGTCGTTGACGACACCCGGCTGCACCACGGCCAGCCGCTCCACCGGGTCGATCTCCGTGATGGCCGTCATCGCCTCGGTCGACAGGACGACACACCCGTCGACGGCGTTCGCTCCGCCGGACAGGCCGGTGCCCGCCCCGCGGGGTACCACGGGAACGTGGTACTCGATGCACGCGCGCACGACCTCCTGGACCTCCTCGGCGGTGCGCGGCCGGACTAGGACGAGCGGTGTCCCGTGGGACGCCCACTCGGCCTCGTCGTGGGCGTAGCTCGCCATCACCGCGGGATCGAGCTGAATGCGATCAGCGGGGATCCGCTCCGCCAGGCGTTCGATCAGCATCCAGAGCCTCCGTCCGCTGCTCGACCGGGAACTTCCGACCTGCCGCTCATGCAGGACGCGACCAGCACGTGCGCATGAAGCTGAGGAACGACGGCTGGAGGCCGGTGACGTGGGTCTCGCCGAGCACCGCCGTCGTCAACGCGAGTCCCGACTCGCTACTGCGGAGGGACTCGACGAGGAGGGTGAACCCGCGTCCGATCACGCGGTAGATGGGCAGCTCCCCCGTCATCTCCGGCCCGTTGATCGTGAGGTGGAGTCGCTTGCCGGTGAGATCGAGCGGCTTCTCGGCGAGCTTGAGCGCCGTGCTCTCCAGCGATGCGATGCCGGGGCTCCCCGCTCCGTAGGCGGTGAACAGGGCGCACCCGGTGAGCAGGGCGTACAGGGTGAACAGGCCACCGTAGGAGTAGCCGAACAACCCGTGGCCCTCCGGGGCGACCCGGTAACGGCGGCTGATCTCCGGGTGGAGCTCGTCGGTGATGAAGGAGAGGAACGCGTCGGCTCGGGTGTTCGCGAGATCTTCGAGATAGGCGTCGGCCTCCGCCTGGGTCATCAGCCCGTTCGCCACCGCCATGTCCAATGAGGACCGCATGGCTGGCGGGACGGGCTCTCCTGGGGGTACGAGATCACGGTTGCGCACCCGGGTCCAGTCCTGGGCGTCGTCGCCGGCATAGCCCACGGTCACCTGGAGGTACGGCGCGATCGGAAGCGCCAGGTCGCCCTGCATCACCGCCAGCGGCGCGGTCTGGCCGACGCTGAAGTTGCCGTCGGTCACGTAGAGGACCGGGTACGCCACCTGCTCGTCCCGGGCGTAGGCCGGAGACGTTGTCACCCAGATCGCGAAACGGGCGCCCACCGACGCCGACGCCATCTCGAAGTACTCCGTCGCGCCGAACACCTGGTCAGCGGACATCGCGGTCTTCCCGGTTCCACCGGTCATTCGTTCCTCCTCTGGTTCAGCCGGTTCTTGACGATCTCTCCACCGCGCATGATCAGGTCCAGGTTCCGGCCGTCCGCGGCGAGGAGGCCGATGTCCTCGAGCGGGTCGCCGTCGACCACGATCAGGTCGGCATGCGCGTCCGGCTGCACACAACCCAGTTTCCCGGTCTGCATCAGGATCTCGGCGCCGACCGAGGTGGCCTGACGCAGGAGTTCGAGCGGCGTGAAGACTTCGCGCCGGAGTTCGAACTCCCGGCACTGCTGGGTGTAGAAGCCGGCAAGCAGGTCCGTGCCGAATGCGACTTTGACGCCGGCACTTCGCATCCGGTCCAGCCCAGCCATCGAATCTTCATAGACCGCACGCAGACCGTCCATGCGGTCGCGTGGCAACCCCATCTCCGGACCCTGCTCGACGAGCGAGAAGAGGACGGCCATCGTGGGCACGACGTACGCCCCGCGCTCCGCGACGAAAGCCGCCGTCTCCGCGTCGATCAGCGTCGCATGCTCGACGCAGCGCACTCCGAATTCGACGGACCTGCGCGTTGATTCGCTCGTCAAGCAGTGCGCGGCGACATAGGTGCGCCGTTCGAGACATTCCTGGACGATCGCGCGGATCTCGTCCTCTCGGAACTGGTTCATCCAGATCGGATCACTCGGGGACATCACGCCCCCGGATGCGACGATCTTGATGCAATGGGCGCCGCGCCGCAGCTCCTCGCGCGCCGCCTTGATGCATTCGTCGACACCGTCGGCGATCACGCCCGCCCAGTTCAGCGAGGCGCACGAACAGTACCCGTGCGTGTGGTGCTTCTCGTTGGGCGTGCGGTAATCGACGTGGCCGCCGGTCATCGACAGGATCTTGCCCGCGTAGAAGAAGCGCGGCGCTCTGAGCAAGCCGTCCGCGATGGCGGCAGCGAGGGGGTAGTCCCCACCGCCGATGTCGCGCACGGTGGTGAATCCGCAGTCGAGTGCGTGGCCCAGCTTCCTGATCGCATAGGCGGTCCGGTACGGCGCGTCACGATCGTTGAGAACGCGTGGATCGAGATCCGAGAAGTACGAGTGGACGTGCATGTCGATCAGGCCCGGCATCAAGGTCTTGCCGTCGACATCGATCCGCTGCGCTTCGTTCACCCGGATCGGACGATCGGAGACCTCGCGGATCCGTCCGTCTTCGACGAGCACCGCCATGCCTTCCGGGCACTCCTCGGACACGCCGTCGAAAATCCGGGCGTTCTCCAGAACGATCTGGATCATCGTCGCCCCTCTCCTTCCGCCTGGGTCGATGCCAGATCGGCCTCCGGCTCGCGGTACCACACGACTACCACGGCGAGCGCGAGGATCGCCATCGCTGCGACGAAGGCCGGGAAGGCCAGGTGGGAGCCCGTGGCTTCGGTGAGCCACACCGCGACGAACGGCATGAATCCGCCGATGATGACCGTGAGATTGAAGGCCGCGGTACCAGCTGTGACACGAACTTTGGCCGGGAAGAGCTCCACCACGTTGATGACAGCCGGAGTGAGGAACACCGACAGGGGGATGACGAAGATCAGTGCCCCCAGCAACCCGAGGGCGAACGTGCCGGTGGAGCCCAGCAGGAAGGTCGGCACGACCGCCACGGCCATGGCGCTGGCGCCGCCGATCAGGATCGGCTTGCGTCCGATTCGATCGCCAAGGCCGCCCGTGAGCACGATTCCCACGATGATCGTGAGACCGGCGACGGTGTTGATCGTCAGCGCGGCTTCTTTCGGGAATCCGTTGGCGAGCATGTACGCGAGGTAGGCGGCGACACTGACGTAGATCGCGATCGAGTAGAACGTTCCGAAGCCCAGGTACAGCAGGATGGCGCGCCTGTTCTGTCGCATGGCCAGCCAGAAGCTCTCCGAGCCGGGTGCGGCCGTCGTGGTGTCCCGCTGCGCGTGCATCTGCTGGAACTCGGGCGTCTCCGTGAGCGAACGCCTGATGTAGAGGCCGACGAACCCGAGGGGCAGGGCCGTGGCGAAGACCACGCGCCACCCCCACGACTGCATCGCCTCGGCCGGCAGTGCCACGGTGAGCACGGTCCCCAGTGTCGAACCCAGAACCGTGGCGCAGAACGTACTCATGCCGAGGAAGCTGATCATCCTTGCCCGACGGTGCGCCGGCGCGTGCTCGTAGAGGAACGCGGCGGCGCCGGCCAGCTCGCCGCCGGCCGCGATGCCCTGGGCGATGCGAGCGCAGATCAGCAGGATCGGCGCGGCGATCCCGATGGTCGCGAAGGAGGGGATCAGTGCGATCGCGAACGTCGCGATCGACATCAGCGTGATCGTGACGTAGAGGATGTGGCGTCGGCCGTAGCGGTCGCCGAGGCGCGCCAGGAGCACACCGCCGACCGGCCGCACGAGGAACGCGATCCCGTACGCCGCCCAGGTGTTCAACATGGCGGCAGTGGGGTCGCCGGAAGGGAACATCGCGTTCGAGATGAAGGCGGCGACCACGCCGTAGACGGCGAACTCGTACCACTCGACGAAGTTCCCGATCGACGCGGCGGTCACCGTGCGGCGCAGGCTCGGTTCTTCAGCTGCGGCCTGAGACCGGCTCACTTTCTCGACACTCACGCGGCTTCCCTTCGCTACGCCACAGTGGCCGTGGCCCGTCTCTTGGCCGACACATCATGTCCTGTCCTGACCGAGTGGAGCAGTAGACATCGGTCGTGACTTTGCCCGAGAGAAGCCCTACAAATGCTTGATGCCGCGTAGCCCTACGCGTTTCGACAATGGGTGTGATGGTGCGTGGTTCGCGTCGCGCACCCGGTAACGCGAGGGAGTGGGTCTATGGCCACGGATGTCGTGGTGATCGGGTCGGGTGTCGTGGGTGCGTCGATCGCGCTGGAACTCGCCCGGCGTGGCCGACGGGTGACGGTCGTCGACAAGGCCGGGTCGGCGGGGCACGGCTCTACGGCGGCGTCGAGCGCGGTGGTGCGGTTCAACTTTTCCACCCTGGCCAGCGTCTCCGCGGCTTGGGAGGCACACTTCGCCTGGCGGTCGTGGGCGGAGCACCTCGGCCGCGAGGTCGGGGACCTCGCCCGGTTCGAGCGGTGCGGGTTGGCGATGCTGGATGTCCCGGCCGCGCCGCGCTCGATGTACCTGCCACTGTTCAAGGAGGTCGGCGTCCCGTTCGAGGAATGGTCGAGTGCGGATCTGGCGGAACGGATACCCGGTATCGACGTCGGCCGGTACTGGCCACCGAAGCGCATCGACGACGATCTGTTCTGGACCGCGGCCGAGGACACGTTGGGCGCGGTGTACACGCCCGACGCGGGTTTCGTGAGCGATCCCGCGCTGGCGGCGCAGAACCTGGCCGCTGCCGCGAAAGCCTGTGGTGCCGAGTTCCGGTTCCACACGACCGTGCACGGAGTCGAGCGGGCCCACGGCCGGGTGACGGCGGTGACGTGTGCCGATGCCAGGATCCCGTGTGGTGTGGTGGTCAACGCCGCGGGCCCCTGGTCGACGCGGATCAACGGACTCGCCGGCGTCGGCGCCGATTTCACGGTGACGTGCCGGCCGTTGCGTCAGGAAGTCGCACACGTGGCCGCTCCTGCGGGATACCGCGGCACCGATGGAGTCGGGATTTCCATCGCGGACATGGACCTCGGGACGTACCTGCGTGGCGAGGTCGGTGGCGGCCTGCTGGTCGGCGGTACGGAACCGGAGTGTGATCCCCTGCAGTGGGTGGATGACCCAGACGCGGTCACCACGCATCCGACGATGCCGGTGTTCGAGGCGCAGGTCACCCGGGCCGCGCGGCGGCTGCCGGAGTTGGCGATACCCAACCGCGCCCGCGGGGTCGTCGGTGTCTACGACGTCGCCGACGACTGGACGCCCATCTACGACCGCACGGAGCTGAACGGGTTCTACGTTGCCATGGGCACCAGCGGCAACCAGTTCAAGAACGCGCCAGTCGTTGGAAAGTTCCTCGCGGCGATCATCGAGCAGACCGAAAACGGCGTCGATCACGATGAACGGCCGGCGCGGTTCGTCGGCGAGCACACCGGACTGGAGATCGACTTGTCGGCGTTCTCCCGCAAACGTCCTTACAACGCCGAGAACTCGGGCACGGTCCTGGGCTGATTCAGGGCATGGAATTTCGTCAGGACACCGAGCGAATTCTCGCCGGCTTGCCTCCGGCCGTCTCGTTGCGGTGGGCAGCGGCGAGGTTGCGCAGCTTCAATCCCAGGTGCAGGGTCAACCGGTCGTCGCCCTGGCTCAGCTCGCAGCCGGTGAGCTGTTCGATCCGCTTGAGCCGGTGGTACAGCGTCGCTCGGTGGACGTTCAGGTGTCGCGCGGTGCGGGCGACGTCGCCGGCGTTGTCGAGGAACGCCTCCAGGGTCGCGACTAGCCCGCGATTGCCGTCTTCCCGTTCCAGGGCGACGAGCGCGGGCACCTGAGCGGCGGCGAGCAGGTCCTCGGTGGGCATCTTCAGCAGGAGCTGGTATGGGCCGAGTTCGTCCCAACAAGCGCCTGGTCCGATGGAGGGCACGAGCTGTGCCGCGCGCACGGCGAGGAAGGCCTGGCGATAGGACTCGGCGATGTCCTCGATGTGGTGGGCGAGGCCGCCGATGCCCAGCACGAGCCGGTCGCCGTCCTGGGTGAGCCGGTCGAACCGCGCGGTGAGCCTGCCGCAGATCGTGTCCAGCTCCTGACGAGACGGCGGTTGGGGCTGGGCGAGCATCAACCATGCCCGGGACTTGTTGGTGGCCGTCAGGGCGCAGGCGGGGGCTGCCGAGCGCTGGGACATCCAGGTCTGGGCATCTTCGACGGCGGCTTCCATGGCCACGGTCTGCGGGGCAGCGATGCCGTCCGGCCCCTGGTGCCGCATGCCGAGGACCTGGAAGTACATGCCGGTGGCGGGGAACAGTTGCTCGGCCCGAAGGTCGTCCGCGGCCTGGGAGCGGATGGCACGATCGGTGGCGACGAGTTCCCGCAGGATCGCCTCATGCCGTGCCCTGCTGCGTTCGTGCACGATGAGCCGCCGGTACAGAACCACGCCGGCGTGACCGGCCGCTTCCCGGGCGACGTCTTGGTCCTGACCGCCGAGTGTGGCGCCGGCGTCGATGAGCCACAGGTAGCCCAGCAGCAGCCCGGTGCAGCGGATCGGGATGCACAGCCGCGGCAGGGCGCCCTCCAGTGGCACGATCACCCGGCCCGGCGTTGTCCAGTGCGCGATGCCTTGCGCGAGGATCTGCTCGCAGAGTTGCGGGTCGACGGAGCGATTCAGCACCGACGACACTCGCGTTGCGTCCTCGTCACCGAAATGACGACTCGCCGCCAGCAACCGGATGTGCGGGTCGTCGATCGCCACCGACCGTTGCAACCGTTCGGCCAGGTTGTCGACGATGTCCTGCAGGTCATCGGCCATCGCGCAAACCTCCGGTGCTCGCGGCGTGGACCAACTATGCCTCAAGAGCCCTCGAACCGCTAGCGACAGATGTCGCGTCGCCCCCCTCCCCGGTGCGACAGGTGACGCGGAGGTCCCGACTTGGACGCAGTCAGAGCTGCGGTGTCCAGGTACCGGAAGTTCGGCAAGGACTTCGAGGCATCCTGGCGTGTGCGGCGCACCGCGAACCGCCCAGCGGCTGCCACGCACACAACCTGTCGACGTCCGGCGGCCAGAGCACAGCTCAGGGGCGAACCGCACAGAACGTCCCTGTCGATTCAACCCGCCAGGGCAAACGGGAAGGAATACGACAGCCCGCCGACCCGCGCTTTCACTCAGAGCCAGCGAGCTCCCACAGACCGTCGGACTGACAGGATTTGATCCTATACCCCTATGAATCTGGCATGGTTGTGGACCAGCATGCCGGTCTGCGCGCTCACTGCGCCCTGCCCCTCGGACGACGAAGCTGACGCGATGTGCGTCGTGAAATGCTCCGGCGCGGCACCGTGCCAGTGCGCCCCCGGCGGCGTGTACACCGCGCCGCCCGGGCGCATGACGACCAGCTCGCCGCCCCGGGACCGGGCGTATCCGATCCCCCCGGCGACGTGGAGTGTCTGCCCCACCGCGTGGATGTGCCACGCGATCCGGCCCGCGTTGAGGCTTCTGGGCCGCGGGAGGGATCGGCGGTGGTCAGGCCGGGGCGAGAGAGTACCGCTCGCCGGGCTGAACCCCCGTCCAGAATTCCGAGCCGCCCGGCACAAGAGAACGGGCGGGAAAAGCGGTTCGACGCCCGCAGGTGCGACACGGAATCGCGGAACGGGCGCGGGGTACGAAATCGAGAGAAAACGCCGAGCATGGTTCGGGGCAAGCGTCCGCAAACAGCACTACGCCTGCGGCGAATGTCCAAGTCGGACGCTGCCGGACACCTTCGGATCATACCGGGCGTCCAGTGCCGGGAAAACGCCGGAAATCAGCTCGACAGGTGTAGTTCGCACCCAGGCTGCGATATCATCTCCCACTATGGCGGATGCTCGCCGCGACAGCGTCTGCTCCATCGATGATCGTCGTCATCGGGTGGTGGTGCCGCCGTGATCTGGGAAGTGCTCGTCCTCGGTTTTGTGCTCAGTCTCGACAATTTCCGGGTTTCGATCGCGCTCGGCACCGTCCCGTTCGGTCTGAAGCGCGCGGTGCAGGTGGCGCTGGTCTTCGGGCTCTGGGACACGGTCATGCCCCTGCTGGGGCTGTTGATCGGTCAGCGGATCGGGGACGCGTTCGGGGTCGTTGCCAACGTAGTGGGCGCCGCCGCCCTCGGCGGGTACGGTCTCTACCTCCTCGTCTCCGCCCTGCGCCATCCCGAGCCGGACGAACTGGACCATCCATGGGCGCTGTTCGGCATCCCGCTGACGCTGAGCCTGGACAACCTGTTCGCCGGGGGGAGCCTGGGGATCCTCGGGCTCTCACCGTGGTTCTCGGCCGCGGTGTTCGGCGTCATGACGGCGGTGCTGTCGCTGGTCGGGCTCCAGCTCGGGCGGGCCGCGGCGCGCCTCATCCGCATCCGCTCGGACCTGCTGAGCGGGCTCGCCCTGATCGTCGCCGCCGCGACGCTGCAGGTGCTGTTCGGCGGCTAGCGCTCAACCCGGCGAACCCGGTGCGGGCGCGGGATCAGCGACCGATCGCCGTCGGGCGAGTCGGCGTTGGCGGCCTCCACCGCCCGGGCGACCAGGTGATGGTCGGGCGAGAGGTGGCACACCGGGTCGGTGCGGGCGGCGTCTCCGGTGAGCAGGAAGGCCTGGCAGCGGCAGCCACCGAAATCCAGCTCCCGCCGGGCGCAGCTCCGGCACGGCTCCGGCATCCAGTCCGTCCCGCGGAACGCGGACATCACCGGCGACCCGGCCCAGATCCGCTCCAGCGACTCCTCCCGCACACTGGCCCGCGGCAACGGCAGGGACTGCGCGGCCGGGCAGGGCAGAACGTCGCCGTTCGGGGTCACGGTCAGCTGCCGGGACGCCCAGCCACCCATGCAGGGCTTCGGGTAGCGGCTGTAGTAGTCGGGCAGGACGTAGATGACGTCCATCCTGTCGCGCAACCGCTCGCGGGCCGCCCGCACGACGACCTCCGCCGCCGCGAGCTGGGCCCGGCTCGGCAGCAGCGCGTCCCGGTTCCGCCAGGCCCAGCCGTAGTACTGGGTGTTGGCCAGCTCCACCCGGTCGGCGCCCACCTCCTCGGCCAGGCCGAGCACTCCGGCAACGCGGTCGATGTTGTGCCGGTGCAGCACCACGTTCACGGTCAGCGGCCAGCCCAGCTCCTTCACCACGCCCATCGCCTCGATCTTCCGCCGGAAGGACGGGGTTCCGGCGATCCGGTCGGACACGGCCGGCTCGTCGGCCTGGACACTGATCTGCACGTGGTCCAGACCGGCGGCCCGCAGCTGCTCGGCCCTCGGCCGCGAGAGCCCGAAGGCGCTGGTCACCAGATTGGTGTAGAGGCCGAGGCCGTGGGCGTGCGCCACGAGGTCCACCAGATCGCGCCGCAGCAACGGTTCCCCGCCCGACAGATGGCACTGCAGAACACCCAGATCCCTGGCCTCGGCCAGCACCCGCCGCCACTCGTCGGTGGTCAGCTCGCCGGAGTAGCCGGCCAGGTTCACCGGGTTGGAGCAGTACGGGCAAGCCAACGGGCAGCGGTAGGTCAGCTCGGCGAGCAACCCGAAGGGACTATCCATCGCCGGCCTCCACCCAGCGCCGGGCGACGAGCCGCGTCAGGAACCGCCGCACCTCGTCGCCGGGGACGCTCCGGTAGCGTGCGCCCAGCTCGGCGACGATCTCGGCCACCGTGTGCCGACCGTCGCACAGTCCGAGGATGTCCGCGCCGCTGCCGTTGAGCACCACCACCGTCTCGGGGAGCAGCAGGATCGGACGCTGCCTGGTCCGGCAAAAGGACAACCGGACGTGGCGGGCCAGCCTCGGCCGGTCCACTGTGGACAGATCGGGTCGGGTCGACGGGTGCATGACGCTCACTCCGGATAGGCCTGGTCGATGGCGTCCATCAGGCTCCACAGGACATCGCACTTGAACGACAACGCATCGACGGCACGCGCCCGGGATTCCGGTGACCGGCAGTACGCGGTGACCACCTCGAGAGCGTGCTCGCAGTCGCGGGGGGCCTCCTCCAGACGGGCCCGGAAATAGGCGAGGCCCGCAGGCTCGATCCAGGAGTACCACCGCTCGAACGCGGCCAGCCGCTCCGCCATCAGGTCCGGTGCGAACAGCTCGGTGAGCGAGGAGGCCACCGCCTCCACCCACGGGCGGGTCCGGGCGAAATCCACGTAGGCGTCGACCGCGAACCGCACGCCGGGGACCAGGTGCCGGTGGTCCTGGACCTCTTCGCGGGTCAGTCCGGCGGCCTCGGCGAGGCGCAGCCACGCCTCGACGCCGCCCTCCCCGGGGCGCCGGCCGTCGTGGTTGACGATCCGCCGGATCCAGCGCCGCCGGACCTCGATGTCAGGGCAGTTGGCGAGGATCGCCGCGTCCTTGCGCGGGATGTTCTCCTGGTAGTAGAAGCGGTTCGCCACCCAGCCCTGGATCTGCCTGCGGCTCAGGCGGCCGGCGTTCATCCGGACGTGGAACGGGTGCCGGTCGTGGTAGCGCCGCGAATGGGCCCGCAACGCCTCGACGAAGCCGTCGGCATCGGTTCTCGTCGTCCCGCTCGTCGCCGTCACGGCCTACACCTCCACCTCGAGGCCGTCCCGGGCCACTTCCATGCCGCTGCCCTCCACGACGCGCCGCTCGGGCGAGTCCTCCAGCAGGACCGGATTGGTGTTGTTCAGGTGCACGAAGATCGTCCGCTCCACACCGAGTGCGGGGAGCAGCGCCAGGCTGCCGTCGGGCCCGTCGATCGGCAGGTGCCCCATCTCCCGGGACGTCTTGCCGGCCAGCCCGAGCCGCACCAGCTCGTCGTCACGCCAGCACGTCCCGTCGATCAGCAGGCACTGGCAGCCCTGCATTTCCGCGGCGAGCTCCGGCGTGAGCGCCTGCACTCCCGGCAGGTACACCAGCGTGCCCCCGCTGCGCTCGTCGGTCAGGCGGTAGCCCACGACGCGGCCGTGGTCCTCGCCCGGCCCGAACCGGCTCCGCTTGGTGGTGGGCACGTCGAACGCCCGGCAGGACAGCCCGCCGTCCAGGGACATGCCCACGCCGGGGACCACCGCCCGCCACTGCACCGGGCAGTAGCGCTCGAGTGCCGGCAACAGCCCCGAGCCGTCCCGCAATGTCTTGTGCACCGCGGGCGTGGCGTACAACGAAAGGCCCGCGCGGGCTTCGCGCAACATCAGCAGGCCGAGCGTGTGGTCCAGCTCGGCATCGGTGAGCAACACCGCCTCGAGCGGCGTCGTCCGGTCCTCGTGCGGGTGCAGTGCGGGGAACGCCTCGATCTGTGTTCGCACATCGGGTGAGGCGTTGATCAGGAACCAGCGCCGGCGGTCGGCGCTGACCGCGACCGACGACTGGGTCCGCGCGGGGCCGGCCCCGGAGCGCACCGCGGTGCACACCGGGCACCCGCAGTTCCACTGCGGGGAGCCGCCCCCCGCAGCCGAGCCCAGCACCCGCAGCAACACCACGCCCTCCGTCTCCTCGCCGGCCGGGCCGCCGGAGGGCGCCGGACCCGCGGTCCAGCGCCACTCCACGTCCCGTCAGTCCTCCATCTGCGCGACGTACATGGTCACTTCGGGCGCGACTCCGATCTCCTCGAACTCGGGCGTCTCCCACACAACGAGCTCGGACTCCATGGATCCACCTCCTCTCCGCCACACTCCGGCAGCTGTCCCACGGCGCTACGACGTCTCCGGGAGAGCGAACACGATCAGCGCGCTTCCGTGACCGGCGCCGAGCATGCCGGGGAGGAATCCCTCCGACCAGGCGCCCCATCCGACCGGCACGGCGACGTACTGCCTGCCATCGACCATGTAGGTCGTCGGGTTGCTGTGGTGACCGCTCCCGCACTGGAACTGCCACAGCAGCTCCCCCGTGCGGGCGTCGAGGGCGTTGAACTCCCCGGAGGGTTCACCGGCGAACACCAGATCGCCACCGGTCACCAGCACCGAGGCGCACATCGGGAGTTCGTTGCGCCAGCGCCACTTCTCCTCGCCGTTGGCGTCGAACGCGCTGATGCTGCCCGTCATGTCCTCGATGTCCACCTGAACACCGGCGCCCCAATAGGGAATGCTCTCCTTGAACTCCCGGCGCCGCCGGGTCGCGGTGGCACCGACGTCCTGCACCGGGACGTAGAACAGCTCGGTCCTGGGGCTGTAGGCCGCATGGGTCCATTCCTTGGCGCCGGCGGGCCCCGGGTAGAAGTGGACCGGCACCCCCTCCTCGTCGGGGTACACCTTGGCCGTCACCTTGCCGTCCCGCGTGATCGCCCCCCACGTGATCCGGTCCACGAAGGGAGTGACCTGGACCAGCGCGCCGTCGGTGCGATCCAGGACGAAGAAGTAGCCGTTCTTGTCGAAGTGACCGAGCAGCTTGCGTCCCTCCGACTCGAACAGGATGCATTCACCGATGCTGTCGTAGTCCCACACGTCGTGCGGGGTGCACTGGTGGTGCCAGCGGATCTGTCCGGAGTCGACGTCGACGGCGATGATGCTGTCGGTGTAGAGGTTGTCGCCCTCGCGCACGCCTCCGTCGAAGTCGGGCGCCGGGTTGCCCGTGCCCACGTACAGCAGGTTGGTCTCCGGGTCGAAGGTGCTGGTGATCCAGCAGTTCGCGCCGCCACGCGCCCACGCCTCGCCGTCCGCGGGCCAGGTGTCGGAGCCGGGCTCCCCGGGCTTCGGAACCGTGTAGCAGCGCCACTGGTGCTCGCCGGTCTCGAGGTCGAACGCGTCCAGGTGGCCGCGCACGCCGAACTCCCCGCCGGAGCTGCCGACGATGACCTTGTTCTTCACGATCAGCGGCGCGACCGTGGCGCTCTCGCCGGCCCGCACGTCACCGTAGGTCTGGTCCCAGACCCGTTTGCCTGTGGTGGCGTCGAGCGCGAGCACATGCGCGTTCGCCGTTACGAAGAACACCTTCCCGGCCGCGACGGCGACCCCGCGGTTGACGTTCCCGCAGCACAGCGACACGTCGAACGGGACCGCGTGCTTGTACCGCCAGATCTCGACACCTGTCTTCGCGTCGAGCGCCCAGACCCAGCCGTCCCAGCCGGCGAGGAACATGACCCCGTCGACGACGATCGGGGCGGCCTCGAACGAGTAGGTCGACGCGCCCGCGATGAGGCCGGTCGTACCGGCCTGGAACACCCACGCGGGACCGAGCCGCTTGACGTTCTCGGTGTTGATCTGGTCCAGCGGGCTGTACCGCTGGCCGTTGTAGGCGCCGTAGTAGGTGAGCCAGTTCTGGGGCTCGGACCGGGCGTTCAGGATGCGCTCGTACCCGACGTCGCGGACCACCGGCGGCGCGACCTCTCCGCCGGCGACCTTGCCGCTCAGCCTTCCCTGGTCGATGGCCTCGCCCGCGTCCACGTACTCGACCGTCATCGTGTCTCCTCCAATCAGAGCTTGTTTCGAAAGTGGCTTGCGTGGCGGCGCGGCTAGCGGAACCCGCGGCGGTGCCGGTTGACGGCCCGCCGCAAGCGGCTCCGCCGCTGGGGAAACAGAACCTAGGGCCGCGGCTGGTTGGGACGGTCGAGGCGAGCCTCCGGCGGAACGTCTCCCAGCACGACGATGGCGCCGGTCAGTCCCCGGCCCTCGTCGTTGCCCGTGGGCGAGCTGAACCAGTAGTAGCCAGGGCCGTCGAGGTTGAGTGTCGCTTTTCCTTTCGAATGGTTCACCAGCCAGATGAATTTCCGGTCGCCGTTGCTCGGCAGCAGCGCGCAATGCGTGTTCAGGTCGTCGTTGACGAGTTCGAGTTCGATATCACCGCCGTGCGGCATGACGAGAATGGAGGGGTCCCAGCTGATCTCGTCGGGCCGGATCCGGATCGTCGCCTCCATCCGGCCGTCCGCCCGCTCCGTCGCCTTCCCGATGCTCCCGGTCCCCAGCACCTGACCCAGTGCCGCTTTGTTCTGCGCGTCCAACCCGAGCTCGTTCAGCAGGTCGACCCGTTCCTGAGTGGTCGTCACCGGGCTTCACCTCCTCATCCAGAATCGCAAATCATTAGCACAAGAAGCACGCAGCCCGACCTGGCGATTACTATTCACGAATTGCGAATCACCAACCGGGAAAAACCCTACGCGGCGGGAATCGCACCGACAAGGGCACGCGCGAAGTCGGGCGCACCACGCCGTTCGTCCGCCACCGGCTACCGCTCGTACCCGATTCGCCGCCGCCGGCGGGTTCAGGCGAGGTCGTACCGGTCGAGGTTCATGACCTTGTCCCACGCGGACACGAAGTCGCGCACGAACCTCTCCCCGGCGTCGTCGCTCGCGTAGATCTCGGCGAGAGCCCGCAACTCGGCGTTCGAGCCGAACACGAGGTCGACGCGGCTGCCGGTCCACCTGACCCCGCCCGTGGCGCGGTCGCGGCCCACGAACGTCTCCGCGCCCGGAACGGACCCGGCCGCCGCCGTCCACTCGATGCCCGGGTCGAGCAGGTTGACGAAGAAGTCGTTCGTCAGCGTCCCCGGGGCCGAGGTGAACACGCCCAGCGGGGACTGCCCGGAGTTCGCGTCCAGCACGCGAAGGCCCCCCACCAGGGCGGTCATTTCGAGCGCGGTGAGGTTCAGCAGCTTCGCCCGGTCGACGAGCAGGTGCTCCGAGGGCAGACGGCTGCCCTTCCCGCGGTAGTTGCGGAACCCGTCGGCGGCCGGTTCGAGCGCCGCGAAGGATTCCACGTCGGTCCACTCCTGCGAGGCGTCCGTCCGCCCCGGGGTGAAGGGGACCTCGACGTCGAAGCCGGCGGACCTGGCGGCCTGCTCGACCGCGGCGCATCCGCCGAGCACGATGAGATCGGCCAGCGAGATCCACTTGCCTCCGGTTTCTTTGCTGTCGAAGGACTCCTGGATCTTCTCGTACGTGCGCAGCACCTGCGCCAGCGTGTCCGGGTCGTTGACCTGCCAGCCGCGCTGCGGCTCGAGGCGGATGCGCGCCCCGTTGGCCCCGCCACGCTTGTCGCTGACGCGGAACGTCGAGGCCGACGCCCACGCGGTGGACACCAGCCGGGCCACGGGCAGCCCGGAGCCGAGAATCGTTGCCTTGAGGGCGGCGACGTCGTCGGCGTCGACCAGTTCGTGGTCCACGGCGGGGATCGGGTCCTGCCACAGCAGCCGCTCCCGCGGCACCAGCGGGCCGAGGTAGCGCTGGATCGGGCCCATGTCCAGGTGCGTCAGCTTGAACCAGACCCGGGCGAAGGCGTCCGCCAGCTGGTCCGGGTTGTCGAGGAAGCGCCGCGAAATCCGCTCGTAGACCGGGTCGAACCGCAGCGCGAGGTCCGTCGTCAGAACCGTCGGGGCGTGCCGTTTCGACGGGTCGTGGGCATCCGGCACGGTGCCGGCCCCGCCGCCGTCCCCCGGAATCCACTGCCACAGACCGGCGGGGCTGAGCACCAGGTCCCACTCGTAGCCGAACAGCGTCTCGAAGAAGCTGTTGTCCCATCTCGTCGGCGTGGGTGTCCACGTGCCCTCGAGCCCGCTGGTGATGGTGTCGGCGCCCTTTCCGGTGCCGTAGCTGCTCTTCCACCCCAGGCCCTGCTCCTCGATCGGCGCGCCCTCGGGTTCGGGGCCGAGGTGACGTTCCGGGTCGGCGGCCCCGTGGGTCTTGCCGAACGTGTGCCCTCCCGCGATCAGCGCGACGGTCTCCTCGTCGTTCATCCCCATGCGTCGGAACGTCTCGCGGATGTCCCGCGCCGAGGTGAGCGGGTCCGGGACGGTGTTCGGGCCCTCCGGGTTGACGTAGATGAGGCCCATCTGGTCGGCCGCCAGGGGGCGTTCCAGCTCCCGGACCCCGCGGTGGCGTCCATCGCCGAGCCAGACGGGCTCGGGCCCCCAGTCGACGTCCTCGTCGGGCGCCCACACGTCCGCACGGCCGCCGGCGAAGCCGAAGGTCGTGAAGCCCATCGTCTCCAGGGCCCGGTTGCCCGCGAAGATCATCAGGTCGGCCCAGGACACCTTGCGGCCGTACTTCTGCTTCACCGGCCACAGCAGCCGGCGCGCCTTGTCGAGGTTCCGGTTGTCCGGCCAGCTGTTCACCGGCGCGAAGCGCTGCAAGCCGGCCGCCGGGCCGCCCCGCCCGTCGTCGATCCGGTACGTCCCCGCGGCGTGCCACACCATCCGGATCACGAGCGGGCCGTAATGGCCGAAATCGGCGGGCCACCACTCCTGCGAGGTCGTCAGCACCGCGTCGACGTCCCGCGCCAGGGCGTCGAGGTCGAGCGTCCGGAACTCCGCGGCGTAGTCGAAGTCCTCGGCCATGGAGTGGTTTCGCCGCAGGCCCGTCAGGTCGAGCCGCTCCGGCCACCAGTCGCGCAGGCGCGCGCCCGTGGCCCGGTTGGTGCCCGGCTCGGATGGGACGGAGAGGCCGAGGCCGCCGCCGGCAGTCGCGGGGGCGGCGAGGGCGTCCGCGCTCTCAGCCATGGGAATCCTTTCCGGGTACGGAGCTCAGATGTCCAGCGCGCGGCGCACGGCCGGCACGTTCCGCCGGGAAACCGGCACCATCGTGTTCCCCCCGTCGTCCATGACCAGGGACAGCTCACCCTTGACGCCCCGCTCGACCTCGCGGACGCGGCTGAGGTTGACCACGTACCGGCGGTGCACCCGGAGGAAACCGGCGTCGGCCAGCTCGCCGTCGAACTTGTCCAGGCCCGCGGACGCGGCACGCAACCGCCCCTGGTCGGTGGACAGCCACACGTCGTTGCCTTCCGACTCGGCGAAGGACACCTCCGGCAGCCGCAACAGCACCATCCGGTTGTCGCGCGTCGCGACCACGCGGCGCGGCCGCGGTCGAGGCTGCGCGGCGCCGTCCGCCCGGGGCACCGGCGCCCCGTCGGCATCGCCGAAGGAGACCAGGTTCCCGATCAGGTGACCGGAGGTGAAGACAGGCCGGATGGTGATCGAGGTCGGCTCGTCGGCGAGGCGGGTGAAGATCTGCGTCGAGCCGACCCAGCCGGGATTGCGGGCCGCCTGCTTGCTGGCGTACCGCACCGCCCCGATCAGTTCCGGCAGCCCGGGCCGCCACCGCAGCGTGGGGTCGACCGCCGGAGTGGCGGCCGGGACGCCCATGAGCACGCCGGCCGTCTCGTCGGCGATCACCACCTTGCCGGCGTTGTCCAGCGCCGCGAGGCCCGCGGTCGAGCGGGCCCTGGCCTGGCTGAACGCCGCGACCAGTTCCGCGCCGCTGTCCCGGGCGCGCCTGGTCAGCATGCGCTGGGTCCTGGTGACCGCGTTCGCCAGCCAGCTTCCCGCGGAGGCGGGCAGCTGGCTGCGCCAGCAGGAGATGTTCAGCACCGCGATCGGTTCCCTGGTCACCACGTCCCGCACCGCGACGCCCTCGCAGAACCAGTCGTGGAACGCCTGGCACCAGTGCTCCGCACCCCGGATCAGCACCGGACCGTGCGCCTCGAGCGCCGTGCCCATGCCGTTGGTGCCGGCCGCGCACTCGGACCAGCAGAACCAGGGCGCCAGGTTGGCGTCGGTGGCCCGGGCGAGCGTGGCCTGGTCGCCCCACTCGGCGAGGATCCGGCCGGTCGCGTCGGTGACGGTGACGACGCCACCGAGGTTGCCCACTTCATGTGCCACGGAGGCGGCGCGAAAACCCAGCTCCGCGAACACGACATCGTGCTCGGGCGCGGGGTCGGGCTTCGCGACAGCCACCGGGACCTCCCTGAGGTGGGGGTCGACCCGGTACTGGTCCCGGCAGCGATACCAGGAGATCGCCACCACGGGCCGGACACCGGGAACCTGATCCTCACCCCGCACGAACCGCTCCCACGCCGCGAGCACGGTGCCGCCGCCCGGGTTCCCGGCCACGGGCTCGTGCCGATGCGCATCCCTCATCGTGGAGAACCGCCCTTGGTCCCTCCCAACGCCCGGCGGCGTGCGCGCCGTCCCACGGCTCGTCCCGGCCGCGCACCGCGTCGTGCGTCCTCCGCTTCACCACTCGTGTCAGGGCCGGTACCGGACCGGCACTGCCCAGGGTAGGCCCAAATTCCGGCAGAGCTACCCCCGATTTCGGCGTCGGTCAGCCAGAACGTGAGCAACTCGCGAATCGTCATACCCATGCCGCCCGGCTCCTGCACACCAAGCCGGGTGCGCGGTCCGCGGACGCCGGGTGGTCCGGGCCTTCGGCGGGGGCGGCGGCATAGAGGAGCACCATCGTGGCGCTCATTCCGGCCCCGCAGACGGCGAGCGCCAACCCGGCCACGTACGGGTTCGAGGCGGAGGCGACGCCCAGGATGGCCAGTCCTTCGACCGCGGCCGTGCCGGACAGTGCGGTGCCGGTGCCGAGCCTCCGGCCTAGCCGGGAGGCGATGCCCGCGCCGGGCAGGCCGCCGGTGGCCTCCGCGGTGCGGAGCAGGCCGAAGCCGTAGCGGAACCGCCCGCCCGAGCGCGAGCAGCGCACTGCCCGCGGGCGGGCCGCGAAGCCGGATAGGGCGGTCTGGGCCCCGCGCAAGCGAGCGTTGGCGCGCTCCAGGCTTGTGGGGTCGCGACCGAGCAGCTCCGGCAGATAGGCCGTGGCGGCGGTGTCGAAGAAGAGTCCACCGAGACCGAGCAGGAAGGCGACGACCGCGAGCAGCACCGCACGCGCCGCGTCCACGACCCCCTCGTCCGCCGGCCCAGCGGTCCACCAGCGCACCGCCGAGCACGCCGAAGATGAGCCACGGCACCGTCCCGGCGCCCGTGACGACGGTGAGCGCCATCGGATCCCGCGTCAACGTCAGCGCGAGCAGGGCAGCGCCGCATGCGACACCCCGTCGCCCGGCGAGGACACCGTTTGCGCGGTCCACAGCCGCCCGAACCCGGCCGGCACCTTCCGAACGCCCGAGGTCACTGGGCACCCCGTCGGCCCGCTCGCCCGATGCCGGGTGGAACAGGGCGAAGACGAGCGAGGCGTCCGGCAGCGACGGATCGGACAGCTCCCGGTACTCGTCCGCCAGCGCGTTCAGCCGCGCGCCCAGCTCGGCGAACTGCTCGTCGGTGAGCCGCAGGTGCGCCATCCGCACGTGCCGCTCACCGTCCACCGGCGACGCCTCCAGGTCCGCCACCGCGTGCCGCATCAGCACGTCCGGCCCGCCCTCGCCCGGAGCCGACAGCACGATCGACCGCGCGGCAAGGGGTTTCTCGGCTGTCCGGTTGTGCGCTGCCGGTCGCGCTACTCCGTGCCGTCCCCCGGTAGCCGCTCCGGCAGTCCCAGCCGCGGGAACTGGTCGTCGTGGAAGGTGATGATCTCCGTGATCGCTCCGGCGGTGATACGCAGGACGTCGATCGTCAGCGGCAGGTACGCGCCCTCCTTCTCCCGCCAGTGGTAGAAGGCGACGGCGGGCTGCCGGTTCACCGACGTGCCGACGGCACGCAGGTGCTCCATGTCCGCGAAGCCGTCCTCGACCCAGCTGTTCACCACCGTGTCGCGGCCGACGTAGACGCCCGGAGTGGGGGGCATCGAGGACCGGACGTCGTCGCGCAGCAGCGCGGCGAGCTTGTCGATGTCGGTGGCCACGCTGGCCTCGGTGTAGCGGCGCACCAGCTCGCGCGTCCCGGCGTCCTGGTCGCCGCCGGTCCAGTCCTGCCGATCGGCGGGCAGGTGCTCCCGCATGCCGGCGCGGGCCCGCTGCAGCGCGCTGTTCACCGAGTTGACGGAGTCCCCGAGCAGCTCCGCGACATCCTTGGCCGACCAGCCGAGCACGTCCCGCAGGATCAGCACGGCCCGCGGCCGCGGCGCGAGGTGCTGGACCGCGATCAGATACGCCAGCTCGATCGTCTCCCGCGCGACGGCGACGGTCTCCGGCTCGTCCGCGCCGCCGGCGGGCAGCTCGTCAAGCAGCCGGTCCGGGTAGGGCTGCAGCCACGGCACCTCGCCGCCTGCCGCGGGCTCCGGGCGGCACTTGGCGAGCAGGTCCAGGCAGGCGTTGGTGGCGATCCGGTACAGCCAGGCCCGGAACGTCGACCGCCCCTCGAAGGTCTCCCGCCGCCGCCACGCGCGGAGGAACGTCTCCTGCACGGTGTCCTCGGCGGCCTCGAACGAGCCGAGCATCCGGTAGCAGTGCACGTGCAGCTCCCGGCGGTGCCGCTCCGCCAGCCCCGAGAACGCCGCGTCGTCGACCTCGCCCATCCCGCTCACGCCCAGCTCCGTCCGCGTGTCCGCACCCATGACGTCATCCTTCCGCCTCGTGGTCTCCCGTTGCAGGTGTGACGGCCGCGGGCCGGAAAACTCATCACCAGGTGCGAAAGCCTCTTCTGCGCGAGCGGCCGCGGTGGCAGCGTGGAGGGTCTTCCGCAACCGCCGGCCGTGGAGGAACCGATGACTCTGGACCCCACCTTTTACCGCAGCCCCGCGGATGCGATCGCCGCACCCGCCGAACGCCTGGCCTACATCGTCGCGTTCGACCGCAGTGCCCAGCGGCCGGACGCACTCACCGTGCTCGACACCGACCCCGGATCACCTGCCTACGGCACGATCGTGGGCTGGGCCGACCTGCCCACACGGGGCGACGAGCTGCATCACTTCGGGTGGAACGCCTGCAGCAGCGCGTACGCGCACGCCGGACACGACACCGGCGGACTTTCCCGGCGCTACCTGCTGCTGCCCGGGCTGCGTTCGTCCAACGTGCATGTCTACGACACCCAACCTGACCCGCGGCATCCGAGGCTGGTGCGCACCGTGGCGGCCGACGAGCTCGCGGCGAAGGCCGGCTACTCCCGGCCACACACCCTGCACTGCGGTCCGGACGGGGTGTACCTGTCCTGCCTGGGCGGGGCCGGGGAGGACGGCCCCGGCGGGATAGCGCTGCTCGACCATGACACGTTCGACGTCGTGCGCGCGTGGGAGACCGAGCGCGGACCCCAGTACCTGGCCTACGACGCGTGGTGGCACCTGAACCAGAACACGCTGGTCACGAGCGAGTGGGGCACCCCGTCGATGATCGAGGACGGGCTCAAGCCGGAACTGCTGCTCGGCGGCGAGTACGGCCACGCGCTGCACTTCTGGGACCTCGATCAAGGCCGCCACCTGCAGCGCGTCGAGCTCGGCGGGCAGTACCAGATGGTGCTGGAGCTGCGGCCGTCGCACGACCCCGAGGCGACCTGGGGGTTCGTCGGAGTCGTGGTGAGCACGGAGGATCTGTCGGCCTCGGTGTGGCGCTGGCACCGCGACGGCGGCACCTGGCAGGCCGACAAGGTGATCACCGTTCCCGCCGAACCGGCCGATCCCGCGACCCTTCCGCCCGCGCTGCAACCGTTCGGGGCGGTGCCGCCTCTCATCAGCGACATCGACCTGTCCGTGGACGACCGGTTCCTGTACGTGTCCTGCTGGGGAACCGGTGAGCTGAAGCAGTTCGACGTGACCGATCCGGCCCACCCGCGCGAGACCGGGTCCGTACGCCTCGGCGGGATCACCGGACGGGTCCCGCACCCCGCGGCTCCTGGCGAGCCCCTGTCCGGTGGACCGCAGATGGTGGAGGTGAGCCGGGACGGGTCGCGGATCTACGTCACGAACTCGCTGTACGGCTCCTGGGACGATCAGTTCTACCCCGACGGAGTCGGGGCGTGGCTCGCGAAGTTCGACACCGACCCGGACGCCGGGGGCGGCCTGACGATCGACACCCGGGTCTTCCCGCACGGCGACGACTTCCGGGGGCTGCGGGCGCACCAGGTGCGCCTCCAAGGCGGCGACGCGTCCTCGGACTCGTACTGCTACCGCTGAAACGTGCACGGCTCAGTAGCTGAACGTGGTGGCCGGCTCGTCGCCGATCGCCTGCCCAGGAACGCGACGGTGACCTTCTCCGGATCTTCCAGTCCGGCGCTCAGGCTGATGACCGATTTGCTGGGCGTGGCCCCTCGTCAGAATCGGATGAGGGGACCGGAGGCGCGGGAAACCGCCGTGTCGTCGGGTGTTCTCCCGACAGATCGAGCGTGCCGAGCAGCCCGTTGCGCAACGCGAACAGGGTCGCCGTGGCCCGGGAGGACGTGCCGGTCTTGGCGTGGATCCGCTCGATGTGGGTGCCCGCCGTCTTGCGGGAGATCCCCAGGCGCGCGGCCACGTCGCCGGTGCACCTCGCGCGGCGTCAGGCCCGCGGGCCCGGGCCGGCGGGCCTGACGCCCTTCCACGCCCGCCGCGGTCAGCACGGCGTGGGCGGCGTCGGTGTCGAGACGCCCGGCCCGGACCTCGCCGTGCAGCGCGCCGGCAGCCGCCTTCGCGGTCAGGGCGGGACGGTGGGAACGCGGTTCGAGCATGGCCCGGTACGCACAGGACGCGGCCCGTCATCGGCACCGCGGCACCGCCGGTTCAGCGGTGGTGCCCACTGCCGTCCTGGCGCTCGTGCGCGAGCGCCGCGACCGCACCGATCCGGCCGAGCTTCGCGGGCCGGACCAGCACCCGTTCCGTGGAGTACGCGCTGAGCCGGATGCGCTCCCGCTCGGTGACCGACAACCGCCCCGGCTTGTCGAGAACGGTGACGGGCACGCCGTGCAGACCGATGTCGTGGACGAGGCCGGCGCGGCGCAGGACCGTCCGGTCTCGGGCGGCAGCCCCATCACGCGCCCGCCCGGCCGGCCAGCCGCTGCGCCAATCGGTGAAGTCGGCCAGCCTCGAGCGCGGCGTCGAGTTCCCGCTCGGGCAGCCGACGGAACCGCGCCGGCTCGGCCGCGAGCAGGCGCGGCACGTCAACGGTGTCGCCGAGTCCGCCCAGAAGATCGCCGGCTTGCGCGCAGGACGCGGCGTCCAGGCCACAGTGCCGATAGTGCACCACGGCCACGTCGGCCAGCTGGAACATCTGCACCAACGGGGACACGTCGGCGGCACCGACACCGGCCGGGACGCCGCGACCGGCCCACCGGGTGAAGAACTGGTGCAGGGCCGTGCCGAGCTCGGGCCCCAAACCGAGCCGTTCCGCGAGCACGGCCGTCGTCAGGCAGTGGGATTGGATTCCCCGCGCCACACGCGTGCCGTTGGTGAGCACGAGCGTGGCCGCCGCCCGGACCCGGCGTGGCACGGCCTGGCCGGCCGCGGCGTGGCGGAGGAAGAACCCGGCACCGGACAGCCGGCCAGGTCTGCGTCGGCGGCACCTGCCCCGGACCGAACAGCTGTGGGCGCACCGGAGCAGGTGGTCGCGATCGCGGCGCAGGCCAGCGCGCTGGTCGGGCTGTGGGCCGGGCTGCTCATCATCACCGCGGCCTGGACCGGTGCTCGCTGGGGTGAGCTGACCGGCCTGCAACGCCGAGACGCCCACCTCGACGACGGTGAGATCGTCACCGCCCCGCAGATCGGCGTGGGACGAAGTCAACGGGCAGCTCGACTCGGACCGCCCAAGACGGCGTGTTCCGCGCGCACCATCTCCCTGCCGCCGTTCCTCATTCCGCCACTGCGGGACTACCTCGACGGTCATGACCATCCGCATGCCGAGCACCAGCTGTGAAAGCCCTCGCGAGGGATACCCTGCCTCAGTTCTGGCCCCAGGGAACAACCATCTGCCAGCTCGCCGGCCGGCCCGACGGCGCCGACGCTGTTCTACAGAGCACCGGCCGGGCCAGCGCACAGACCACCGTGGTCCTGGAACCGTTCCTCGAACGGCCGTGCACGGGGCACCCACCTAGCTAGGTGTGCTGTTCGGGGACGTTGCGTCCGGGGTAGTCGACCTCGTTGAAGGCGGGTGGTCGTCCGCCGCGGGAACCTCGGCGTTTGCGGTGTCCTGCTTGGTCGGCCGGTTCGGGGATGACCGCCTGGATTCTTCGCCTGCGTAGGTGTGTGCGGATGGCGCAGGAGGAGTAGGCCTTGTCTGCGCGCACCCGGTCGGGGCGGGTCCGTACTCGCCCGCCGGCCTGTCGGGGCACCTGCAGGTGGGCCATCAGCGGCTCGAACATCGGTGAGTCTCCGGCCTGCCCAGCGGTGAGCAGGGTGACCAGCCCACGCCCGTTCCCGTCGACGACACGGTGGATCTTGGTGGTCCAGCCGCCGCGCGAGCGGCCGATGGCGTGGTCAGGCGGCTCGATTCCGGGTTCGTGTAGTTCGATCCAGCCCCTTGTGTGGCGGGTGATGGTCGTGGCGTGCTGATGCGCCCGCGCGATGGTGGAGTCGATCGAGACAGACCAGTCGATCAGCCCCGTGGCGTCCGCGAAGGCCCGGAGCCGCTGGAACACCACATCCCAGGTGCCTTCCCGGGCCAGCCGGCGGTGCCAGGTCCAGATCGTCTGCCACGGCCCGAACACTCCCGGCACATCCCGCCACGCGACCCCACACCGGTACCGGCAGATGATCCCCTCCACCATCGCCCGCGCATCCGAAAACGGACGCCCCGGCCCACCCGTCCGCGCCGGCAACAAATCCTCGATCATCAACAGCCACTGCTCATCCCAGAGCATCTCAAACCGCGACGCGACCAGCAGCATCCCAAACACGAACAGACAAGCCCCAGCCAGAGATGCCCCGGCCAACAGTCGAGAACCGGAAGGAACCCGCGGTCAGTAGCGGTAGTGCTCCGACTTGAACGGGCCCTCGACGTCGACGTCGATGTACTCGGCCTGCTCCTTCGTCAGCTTGGTCAGCTCGCCGCCGAGGGCCTGGAGGTGGATGCGCGCCACCTTCTCGTCCAGCTTCTTCGGCAGGCGGTACACCTCCTTGTCGTACTCCTCGTGCTTGGTGAACAGCTCGATCTGCGCGATGACCTGGTTGGAGAAGGAGTTCGACATCACGAAGCTGGGGTGCCCGGTCGCGTTGCCCAGGTTCAGCAGCCGGCCCTCGGACAGCACCAGCACGCTGTGGCCGTCCGGGAAGACCCACTCGTCGACCTGCGGCTTGATGTTGATGCGGCGAATCCCGGGGTAGCGGGCGAGCCCGGCCATGTCGATCTCGTTGTCGAAGTGGCCGATGTTGCCCACGATCGTCTGGTGCTTCATCCGGGCCATGTGCTCGGCCATCACCACGTCCTTGTTGCCGGTCGTGGTGATCACGATGTCGGCCTCGGGCAGCGCCGACTCCAGCGTCTTGACCTGGTAGCCGTCCATCGCCGCCTGCAGCGCGCAGATCGGGTCGATCTCGGTCACGATCACCCGTGCGCCCTGGCCGGACAGCGACTCCGCCGCGCCCTTGCCGACGTCGCCGTAACCGCAGACCACCGCGACCTTGCCGCCGATCAGCACGTCGGTGCCGCGGTTGATGCCGTCGATCAGCGAGTGCCGGATGCCGTAGCGGTTGTCGAACTTCGACTTGGTCACCGAGTCGTTGACGTTGATCGCCGGGAACAGCAGCTCACCCGCCGCCGCCAGCTGGTACAGCCGCAGCACACCGGTGGTGGTCTCCTCGGTCACCCCACGCACGCCCTGGCCGATCCGGGTCCACTTCTGCCCGTCCGCGGCGAGCGACGCCCGCAGCAGCTCGAGCACGACCTTCCACTCGTCGGAGTCGTTGTCGTCGGGCTGCGGCACGACGCCGGCCGCCTCGTACTGGGTGCCCTTGTGCACCAGCAGCGTCGCGTCGCCACCGTCGTCGAGGATCATGTTCGGACCCTCGCCGTCCCAGGTCAGCATCCGCTCGGTGCACCACCAGTACTCCTCCAGCGACTCGCCCTTCCAGGCGAACACCGGCACCCCCTGCGGCGCCTCCGGAGTCCCGTGCGGGCCCACCACGACCGCGGCCGCCGCGTGGTCCTGCGTGGAGAAGATGTTGCAGGACGCCCAGCGCACTTCGGCGCCGAGCGAAACCAGCGTCTCGATCAGCACCGCCGTCTGCACCGTCATGTGCAGCGAACCCGACACCCGCGCACCGCGCAGGGGGTTCACCTCCGCGTACTCACGGCGCAGCGCCATCAGCCCCGGCATCTCGTGCTCGGCCAGCCGGATCTCCTTGCGGCCGAACTCGGCCAACTCCAGATCCGCGACGGCGAATTCCATCAATCCCCTCACACCCGCAACCTGGACTCGATCTCCCCGGCGGCCTCCCCGCCATAAACCCGCGCGATCCGTTCCGAGAAGTCGGCACGGTCTAGCCGGTACTCCTGAGTGCCGATACTCTCGAGTGCGATCGTCGCCAGCGTGCACCCCACCTGCGCCGAACGTTCGAGGCCCAGTCTCACGTGGACACCCCACAAGAAGCCGGCACGAAAGGCGTCGCCGACTCCCGTCGGATCGGCCGGCCGGTCCGTCGGCACCGCGCGCACGATCGTCGATCCCGCTGTGGACCGGATGTGCACTCCATCGGCGCCGTGTGTCATCACCCAGCAGCCGACCTTGTTCAGCACGGTGTCCGTTGACCAGCCCGTTGCCCGCAGCAGCAGGGACGTCTCGTATTCGTTCGTGAACAGGCAGACAGCGCCGGTGACCAGTGCGCGGATTTCCCGGCCGTCCATCCGCGCCAGCTGTTGCGACGGGTCGGCCGCGAACGGGAACCCCCACTGCCGGCACTCCTCGGTGTGCCGCATCATCGCGGCAGGATCGTTCGGAGCGATGACGACAAGACGTGGTTCGCCTACCCTTTCGACCACCGCGTCCAGCCCGATCTCGTGCGCCTCCGCCATCGCGCCGCCGTAGAACGAGGCGATCTGGTTCTGCATGGCATCCGTCGTGCAGACGAAACGCGCGGTGTGCTTTCTGTCCGACACAAGGACCGATCGCGTGTCCACACGGTGCTGTTCCAGCCAGCTCCGGTAACTCCCGAAATCCCTTCCGACGGCGCCGACCAGTACTGGCGACAACCCCATCGAGCCCATGCCGAAGGCGATGTTCGCCCCGGTTCCGCCGCGGCGGACTTCCAGATCGTCCACCAGGAACGACAGCGAGATCTTGTCCAGCTCGCCCGTGACCAGCTGCTCGGAGAACTTGCCGGGAAACACCATCAGGTGATCAGTCGCGATGGACCCCGACACCACGATCCGGCGGCCGCTCATGAGGCGAGAGCGGCCAGGACACCGGCGTGGTCGGTCTTCTCCCACGGAAGGTCCAGTTCCGGACGGCCGAAATGGCCGAAGGCCGAGGTCGGCGCATAGATCGGGCGCAGCAGGTCGAGGTTCCTGATGATGGCCGCCGGGCGCAGGTCGAAGACCTCCAAGACGGCGCTCTGGATCTTCGAGGGCGCCACGGTCTCGGTGCCAAAGGTCTCCAGGAACAAGCCCACCGGTGCGGATTTGCCGATCGCGTACGCGACCTGGACCTCGACGCGGTCGGCAAGCCCAGCCGCAGCCACGTTCTTCGCGACCCATCGCATGGCGTACGCGGCGGACCGGTCCACTTTCGACGGGTCCTTGCCAGAGAACGCTCCACCCCCGTGGCGGGCCATGCCCCCGTAGGTGTCGACGATGATCTTGCGTCCTGTGAGGCCGGCATCACCCATCGGACCACCGATCACGAACCGGCCAGTGGGGTTCACGAGCAGCCGCACATCCGCGGTCTCCAGCTCCAGCCTCCGCAGCTCTGGTTCCACGACGTGCTCGAGGATGTCCACACGGAGCATCGACTCCAGGTCGATTCCGTCCGCATGCTGCGCCGAGATGACCAGCGAGTCCAGCCGGACCGCACGATCGCCGTCGTACTCGATGGTCACCTGTGTCTTGCCGTCCGGTCGAAGATAGGGCATCGTGCCGTCCTTGCGCACGCGGGTCAGCCGCTGGGCAAGCCGGTGAGCCAGCGCGATGGGCAACGGCATCAGCTCCGGGGTCTCCCGGCACGCGTAGCCGAACATCAGGCCCTGATCACCGGCACCCTGCCGGTCGAGTTCGTCCGGCAGGGCCGCGTCGCGCGACTCGTACGAGAAATCCACTCCTCGTGCGATGTCTGGTGACTGAGCATCTATCGCGACGTTGACGCCGCACGATCGGCCGTCGAATCCTTTGGCTGAGGAGTCGTAGCCGATGTCCAGTATCTTCTCGCGGACGATCGCGGGGATTTCGGCATACGCCTCACTCGTGACCTCACCAGCCACGTGTACCTGCCCGGTGGTGATCAGCGTCTCCACTGCGACCCGGCTGCGGGGGTCTTTCGAGAGCAGGACGTCCAGGATCGAGTCACTGATAGCGTCGCACATCTTGTCCGGATGTCCCTCGGTCACCGACTCCGATGTGAACAGCCTTGGGGAGGAACCAGGCACCTTGGTGGAACCCCTCTCGCATGTGAAACGGACGCGGACGAGCGACCTCGACCGTATGCGGGTTCCGATCGTGGAAGGAGCCGGTTCACGACAGACTGGACGACTTCTGCGACATCGAACCGAATGCGGAATCGTCGCCGGTCCCACGGTTCCGTGACCGAGGGACCGGCGACGGTCCGGCGGCCGGTCAGGCGGGGATGATCTGAACCTGACTTGTCTCCTTACTCGTGCCCAGTGCGACCGGGACCGTGAGGCGGCCGGACTGATCCGCGGTCACGAGGCTGCGCGGCGGGGCGCCGAGGGAACTCTGGTAGATCACCTGATAAGCGCCACCGGGCTTGAACGACGGCGGCGTGGTGACGGTGGCCGTCCCGCTGCCCTCCAGGGTGAAGGAGCCGCCGGTGATCGACGCCTTCTCGAGTGCGAAGAATTCGGGCCGCTCACGGTCCAGGCTCACGTCGTATCCCCAGATGCTGAACCGGCTGTCCACTGTCCGGTAGGAGAACGTCGATGGGGTGCGCACCGAATTCGCGAACACCCGGTTCGCCTGAGGCACGATGACATCTGCGTACACCCGGTGATTGTTCGCACCATGGACGCCGGAAAAGCGCACCTGTGTGGCATGTACACCCGCGTCAGTCAACTGCTTCACCGACAGATCGGTGTTCCGGCGCACCATGATCTCGACCGTGGTCGCGGCCGGGTGGAGTAACGGGGGATACTTCGCGCAATCCGCCGCGCCGGCGGCGTCGGTCGGGGGCAGGCAGATGTCGCCGGCGCTGAGCATGAGCTGGGCGCCCGATCCGGCGAAATTGCCGACGAGATCACGCGGGTTGAAGTTGCGCCACATCAGCTGGTCCGTTTGCGGCGTGCCGTACCCTTGATCGCGGAAGTCACCGAGAGCGCTCAGGGTGTTGCTCATCACGGGCTCGTCAACGATGTCGTAAGCCCCACTGATCGAAGCGACGTAAGCGAAGCGGTCGGGATGACGAAATCCCTGGATCAGGGCCCCCAAGGCGCCGAGAGAGAAGCCGCTGATGCCCCGCCCGCCACGATCGCGCCGCACATTGAAGACATGCTCGACGAGAGGGATGATCTCGGTGTAAAGAACCGTCTCCGCAGGCACGGTCTCGGCGGTCATCGGATGGAGGTTCGGAACGACGTCAGGACGTCCGTCGATCCACGGACAGGTCTCGCACCAGTTCGTCTCCGGATGGGTGTCGGGAGCCACCACGACGAAGTTCGCCCTGTCGCGCTGGGTGGCGAAGCCCTGCAACAAGGTCTGCTTGTTCCCGCCCCCACCGGAGATCATGCACAGGAGCGACTCCACACAGGTGGCCGGGTCGTACAGCCTGT
Source organism: Amycolatopsis thermoflava N1165 (assembly GCF_000473265.1). NCBI lineage: Bacteria > Bacillati > Actinomycetota > Actinomycetes > Pseudonocardiales > Pseudonocardiaceae > Amycolatopsis > Amycolatopsis thermoflava. The sequence continues at coordinate 8,356,569 of NZ_KI421511.1, read as the reverse complement.
CGTCCAGCGCGGGGACAACTGTTCCGTGCAGAAAATACAGGACTGGAGCCGCGGGCCCACTGGCGCGGTAGCTGGTGGGCAAGTACACCGCGTTCACCGTCCGCCGTCCGAGTGCCGGGCTGTCATAGGCGAGTGACAGCGCGCCGGGTTCGTCCGGCTTCGGAGCAAGCGAAACGTTCCAGCCCGAGTACGGCGCAGCCAGATTCGGAACGGCATCGCGCGTGGCAGAGGCGGCGTCGGCGACTGCGTTGCTGTGCCGGATGGTCACGGCGGTCGCGGTTGCCGTTGCGGTGAGAGCCACCAGAGCGAGGGCGCGATTGAGCGCACGCCTCTTCATCACATAAGACCTTTCGAGAGGAATGGTTGTAAGCGAGGGTGGGGCGGTCAGGAGATCGTCCGGATCGCGGGGAGACAGTTGGCGACGTGGGCCACCAGCCAGGCGTGCAAGGCAGCGGCGTTCTGCTCTGCGTGGGCTTCCAGCATGAGGTCGTGGCCGCTGTCCAGGGCGCGGATCAATGTGGCATGGTAGAAGTCGGCGGCATCCCGGCAGTGCTGAGTGATCACGGGGCGGTCGTGTTCCGCTTCGAAAATCAGGACTGGACAACCGATGTCGGGGTTGCTGACGACTCCCCCGCGGGCGTAATCGTTGAGCGCTGCAGGAGATTCCGGAACCAGCCGACGGAAGACGTGCTCGAACGTGTCGTCGTCGACCTGGTGGAAGAACAGTTTCCGCGCCTGCTCGCGGTCGAGTACGAATGGAGTGTTGGTCGGGAGGTCGGGGCGGATGGGTGCCGCGCGCCCGGGACCGACGCTGGTCACGAGCACAAGGGCGGCGAGCTTGCGCCGTTGCGCGACCTGTTGCGCCACGCAGCCGCCCATGCTATGCGCCACGAGGACCGCCGGTGTCCCAATGAAATCGAGAACCTCCTCCACCGCGTCGGCGTAGTCAGCGATCCTCAACTTCAACAACCGCTCCTCAGGCAGAGGGGCGGAGTCGGTGTGACCCGGTAACGACATCGCGAATGTCTGCCATCCGACGCGGCCGAGATAGCTCTGCCACCGCTCCCAGGTCCACCAACCGTGCATTCCCCCGTGCAGCAATAGCACAGGGACAGTGATGCCGATCTGTGCCTCGGGACGGGTTTCACGGACGAAGAGTCCATTCACATCGTGGTCGGTCCGGGTCAGGGACCAGCTCGAGACACCAAGCTGCGTGGTCAACAAGAACTCCCGAAATAGTTGATTACCGTGGATCGCGCTCGGGTGAACGCTCAACTGGAGATGTGTTCGAGGACCCGCGCCTTCGTTTCCGGTCCGAACACCAGCACGATGATCGCGCCCAAGCCGAAACAGGCGGCGAAAGCGGTGAAGGTCCCCGCGTTCCCCCAGGCGAGCACCATCGGGGGCACTATGAGCGGCCCGGTGATCGCCGAAACGCGCCCCACGGTCGAGGCAGTGCCCATACCAGTGGCTCTCGCCCGCGTCGGGAACAGTTCAGGCGTGTACGCATACAGCGCCGTGGCGACTGCGACGAGGCTGAACTGCATGGTCGCCCCCGCGACGACGACCATCCCGAACGACGAAGCGTGGCCATACCACCAAGCGGTGACACCGACGAGACCGAGCGCGGCGACCATGACGGCCTTGCGACCAACACGTTCCAGCGTGTAGCCGGCAAGCCAGGCCCCCGGGATCGCTCCCGCCTGCATCAACAGGGTAGCCGCGATCGACTTGGAGATCGACATCCCGCGGTCGACCAGGAGCTTGCCCACCCACACGGTGATTCCGTAGTAGCCGATCAGCACGATCAGCCACAGGGCCCAGGCCAGCAACGTACGGCGCAGATACCGACGGGAAACCAGTTCGCGTAGCGAACCTCGGTGCTCTTTCACCTCGGTGACGTCCGTGACGGTTGCGGGGGGCAGTGCACGACCCTGGGCCGTCTCGACCGCCGCCTCGATCTTGCGCATCTCTATGTCAGCTTGCGCGGCATAACCTCGCGACTGGTACCAGCGAGGTGACTCCGGAAGTCCTCGGCGCACGTAGAGGGCGAACACGGCACTGACCGCGATCAGGACGAACATGCCGCGCCAGCCGGCGACCGCGAAAGAGACGGCCAACAAGGACAACGCGCCGAACGCGACCCCCGCGGCCGCTCCGCCCACCTGCATCCACCCGGTAAGGCTCGCGCGCCGGTTCGCGGGCATGAACTCGGCCAGCAGCGACAGCGCCGCCGGCAGTTCGGCGCCCAATCCGATGCCAGTGATGAAACGGAAAGTCAGGAACGACCAGAAATCCCACGCGAACGCCGCGAGCAAAGTCGCCGCGCCCCACAGCAGCATGCTGTGTACGAGTATCCGACGACGGCCGAAGCGGTCGGCCAGCACTCCCGCGATCGTCGCGCCGATGCCCATACCGGCGAATCCCGCGGCACCGACTAGTCCGGCGGCTCCCTTCGAAAGCTGGAGGTCCAGTGAAATGGGCGCGAGCAGGTACGACAGGAGCGAGATGTCCAACAGGTCGATCACAAAACAGGTGGCGAGGATAAAGCCCAGTTTGCGCTGGTAGCGAGTGAAGGGCAGCCGTTCGAATCTCGCTGCCAGCGTCGCCGCCGATATCGTGTTCGCGGCCGCCGGAGGCGATCCGCCGGAATCCAGGGCATCCACGTTGATGCTCCCTTCGAGGGAATCGAGGGGGCGATTTCACCTTGGCGCGCCGCCGACCGAGCTCTGACACGCGGTGTGGATGACGCAACCGGAAGGCAAAACCTCCAAGGTTTGGCCACCGTAGCTCCGCAGGGGACCGAGGTCCAACGAACTAGCCCGGATGGGTGATGCGGGCGCGGTGCCGCCATTGGTTCCGCTACACCCCGCACCCCTTACGATGTGCATCCATGCCAGACAACCGCAGGGGCGTGACTACAGCGGGCCGGCGACTCGAGGAGGAACTGCGGCAGCAGATCCTGACCGGGGTCCTGAGTCCCGGCGACCGGCTCCCCAGCGAGCCGGAGCTGTCGTCCCACTACCAGGTGAGCAGGAACACTGCGCGGGAAGCACTCCGCGCGCTGTCCAGCCAGGGACTACTGGTGGTCAAGCGCGGCATCGGAGGAGGCATCTTCGTCGCGGTGCCCGAGGCCGAGCACGTGAGCAGCACGCTGCTGGCCAGCCTCACCCTGCGCGCGCAGAGCGCGGATCTGTCCGTCGCCGCGTTGGTCGAGGTGCGGGAACTGCTCGAGGTTCCGGCAGCGGAATTGGCCGCGCTGCGCCGGACCGATGAGGACCTCGAGGAGGTCCGGCGCGCCCTGTTCACCTCCCGCGAGGTCGACCCGAAGACCGTCTTCGCCAGCACTCGAGCGTTCCATTTGGCGATCTTGAAAGCAGCACACAACCCGCTGCTCGAGATCCTTGCCGGACCCGTATTTCAGGTGCTCAACGATCGGTTCGTGAGAGAGAAGACGCCGGCCTCGGTCTGGCATGACATCGACCAGGAGCACCGCGAAATTCTGGGCTACCTGGAAGCGCGCGACCAGGTAGGGGCGCGGGAGGCAACACGAGCCCACCTGCGTGCCGCTCGCAGTCTCTACACCCATATGCAATCCAGGTCGACTGCACCTACTCAACAGTAAACCTCGGGGGTTACAAAGTCCGGGGGAACGCCTAGCGATTCCACCGGTATGCAACTTGCTGTTTGCACCTCGCACCTGCCTCGGCTAGCGTCGGACGAGTCGCCGGAGATGTCGATGCGGGGCCGACGTCCGTCAGCAGACGACTGGGGGTTATCGGGCATGGGCGAGCCAGCAGGGGCGCAGCCATTCGATGCAAGTCAGCGGGTCTCGTTTTCCGACCTGGATCAGATGCGCGAGGCCGTAACTCGTTCCTTGGGGCCACATCGAGTGACGCTGGTCGGGCGCACAAAAAATGTCTCAGCTCATTTCTGGACCAAACGCATGCGGGATATCGTGGTCAATGATCTCTCGTACGGAACTGAAGTCGATATCGACGCCGGCCACCTCGATTCGTTTTTCGCTGTTGTCATTCCACTTTCCGGTGTGAGCGTCATCCGAAATGGGCGCCAGCAAGTGCGCTTGCAGCCGGGTCACGCCGCTGTCGCGGCCCCCACCGAATATTCGAAACAGCGCTTGACCGAAGGATGCAGGCAGAACGTGGTTCGGATAGAACAGCCGGTGCTGGAGGCTCACCTACGAGATCTGCTCGGGCATCCCCTGCCGGTACCGCTGAGTTTCCGGCTCGGCTTCGAAGTCGCATCCGGAAGCGGCAAGGCGTTTGCCGAAGACCTCGCCCTGGTGGCCCGCAGGTTGGTGAACGATCCCGCGGCGTACGAATCCCCTTACGCAACCAGCAGCACCGAGCAGAATCTGATGACCCGCTTGCTTCTCACGGCAACCCACAACTACAGCGACCAGTTGCACGGTGAACCGCCGAAGTCGATTTCGGGCCGTCTCGTCACTGCCGTGGTCGAAATCGTCCGAGCACACCCGGAATGGAACCACACGTCACGAAGCCTTGCCCGCGCGCAGGGCGTCAGTGTGCGGACGCTCGAACGGGCATTCAGGCGCGACATGGGAATCGGGCCGATGGCCTACCTCCGCGGGGTCAGGCTGGAGCGGGCGAGGAGCGCGCTCCGGGCAGCCGCACCGACCGAGGTGTCGGTGGGCGCCATTGCCCGGGAATGGGGTTTCGTCAGCCGCAGCCGATTCGCCGCGGACTACCGCGAACGGTACGGCGAACTCCCTTCTCAAACCCTCCGGAAATGAGCCGCAAGGACTCGGCGTGCCACCGGTCCGATCCGCCCTCGGTGTCAGGGAGGCCGGTTGACCGCCTACGATGAACTTGCCGAGCACATTCGTCACCAGATCCTGACGGGCGAGCTGAAGCCGGGCGATCGCCTCCCGCCGGACTCCGAGATCTCGGAGCATTACCGCGTCAGCAGAGGGACCGCCCGCGAAGCTCAGCGCGTGCTGGCCAGCCAGGGCTGGCTCAAGATCAAACGCGGTCTCGGGGGAGGCGTCTTCGTGGTTCTCCCGGGACCGCCGCAGATCGCCGACTCGTTGCAGACCGGCCTGCTCACCCTGCTCAGAAGCGATCAGATCGCGCCGGCGGCGTTCTCTCGCGCACGGCGCCTCCTCGAAGTGCCGGCCGCCGGGTTCGCGGCTGTGCACCGGGACGCGAACGACATCGTCGAGATCAAGGCCACACTCGCCGAAAACGGGGGTCGCGGCCCGACCGCGGCCGCCCGGTTCCACGTCGCCCTGCTGCATGCCGCACACGACCCACTGATCGAGACACTCGGCGCGCCAGTGCTCAACCTGGCGCTCGAACACGACCGACAGCGCGACCTTCCGGCGCACATACAGAGCCGGATCGACGAGCAGCATCAGGAAATCCTGGGATATGTGGAAGTGCAGGACCAGGCCGGCGCACGCGAATCCACGCGGGCACACCTTGCGTACCTGGAAGCGGTTCTCGAACACGACCACCCCGTTTAGGGTTGACGCGTAAACCTTGGAGGTTTAGCCTTACGGCAGCTTTCCTCGCCTAGTACGCAGGGAGGTCGCCCGCGCACCGGAGGCGGCCGACTGCTGGACGGACGAGCCCGGACAGAACAGGAGCTGCCGTGAACAGCAAGCTCGGGTGGCAGGGTCGCCATTACGAGGATTTCGACATCGGGGACACCTACCGTCACCCGCTCGGCCGCACAGTTTCCGAGGTGGACAACACCTGGTTCACACTGCTGACGATGAACACCGCCGAGGACCACTTCAACGCCGAGGTCGGACGAACTTCGGAATTCGGTCGCTCATTGGTGAACTCCACGCTCACACTGGCCATCGTGGTGGGCCAGAGCGTCATCGACACGACGTGGAACGGCCTGGCCAACCTCGGCTGGGAGGAGGTCCGTCTGACTCATCCGGTCTTCGCCGGTGACACGCTCTGGGCGGAATCGCTGGTCGTGGACAAGCGGGAATCGGCGAGCCGGCCCCACGCGGGCATCGTCCGGATCAAGACCCGCGGCCTGAACCAGCATGGGGACGAAGTCATTTCGTTCCTCCGCTCCTTCATGGTCTACAAGCAAGGACACGCACCCAAGCGATCCACCTTCCCCACTGCCAAGATCCCATTGACGGCGCCGGCGACTGAAGGTGCGGCATGAAGCCACTGGCCGACCTGCGGATCATCGCCTTGGAACAGTACGGTGCCGGTCCGTTCGGTTCGCTGCAGCTAGCCGATCTCGGGGCCGATGTCATCAAGATCGAAGACCCCGGCACCGGCGGTGATGTCGGCCGGCAGGTTCCACCGTTCTCCGACGGCGAGAACTCCCTGTTCTTCGAGGCCAACAACCGCAACAAGCGCAGCATCACTCTCGACCTTCGAGTGGGTGAGGGGCGAGAGGTCTTCGAGGATCTCGTTCGCCACGCGGACGCTGTTTTCGCCAATCTCCGGGGTGACGTGCCGGCGAAGCTGAGGATCCGATACGAGGACTTGGCCCCGATCAACCCGAGGATCGTCTGTTGCCTGCTGTCCGGGTTCGGATCGTCGGGCCCGCACGCCCAAGAACCCGCGTACGACTACGTGCTCCAGGCGTATACGGGCTGGATGCACCTGACCGGGGAGCCGGACGGCCCACCGACCAAGACCGGGCTGTCACTCGTCGATTTCAGCGGCGGCCTCACAGCGGCATTGTCACTCCTCGCCGCCGTTCACGCGGCGCGGCGGGACGGCGTGGGAATGGAATGTGACCTGAGCCTGTATGACACCGCTCTGGCCATGCTGAACTACCTGGGTACCTGGAACCTGACCGCTGGATACCGGCCCGAGAGGACAGCGAGGTCAGCACACCCGTCCCTGGTGCCGTTCCAGCTCTTCGCCGCCCAGGACGGCTGGCTCGTCATGGGGTGCGCGAAGGAGAAGTTCTGGCACCGGCTGGTGCACGCGATCGAGCGCCCGGACCTCGCGGACGACCCGCGGTTCGCCTCGTTCGCCGACCGCAACGCTCACCGGGGCGAGCTCGTCGCCATCCTCGATGGCATCCTGGCGACCCGGCCGGTCAACGAGTGGCTTCGCGTTCTCAAGGCGGCGGCGGTCCCCTGTGCGCCGGTGAACGACGTCCAGCAGGCACTGGACTCCGAGCAGACCCGGGCCCGTGGCATGGTCGTCGACTTCTCCCACCCGGCGTTCGGGGTCGTCCGTTCGGTCAACAGCGCGGTGCGTGCCGGTCCCGTACGCACGGACCACACACGCGCGCCGCTCCGAGGCGAGCACACGGAATCGGTACTGCGCGATGTCCTCGGTTACGAAGACCACCATCTCCGACGCCTGCACGACGCGGGCGCACTTGGCAAACACGGCCATCGAGCGAACTAGGACGGCACGGACGTGAATGAGCTGTGGTCCGCCGTCGCCTCGGCGAGAACGTTGCTGTTCGTCGGGGGTGATCGACCGGACCGGTTCGCGAAAGCGGCCGTCAGCGGAGCCGATCACATCGTCATCGACCTCGAGGACGCGGTCGGTCCGGAGGCGAAGGGAGACGCGCTGAACCACGCACAGGCGTGGCTGGAGGCCGGCGGACATGCGGTCATCCGCATCAACGGCCGCGGCACTCCTTGGCACGAAGCCGAACTCGATGTCCTCTCAGCGGGGCCGGTCTGCGTCATGGTGCCGAAGGCGCAGGAGCCGGACGACATCGACCGCGTGATCTCTCGACTCGCCGCCGGCTCGTGCGTGGTTCCGCTCCTGGAAACCGCCTCGGGAGTCCTCGCTGCGCCAAGCATCGCCCGGACAAAGGGAGTGGTGCGACTCGCGTTCGGCAACGGTGATCTCGCCACTCAACTCGGCGTGAGCCACACGAACCGGGAAGGGCTGGCGTGGGCGCGGTCGGCTCTGGCGCTCGCTTCCGCGGCGGCCGGCTTGCCCGGGCCCGTCGACGGTGTGACCACCGCCCTTCGCGACGACTCCGCCCTTTTCTCGGACAGCCGGCACGCCGTCGAGCTCGGCTTCACCGGAAAACTGTGCATCCACCCTGGCCAGATCCCCACGGTCCACAGTGCCTTCGCACCGTCCACCCGTGATGTCGAGTGGGCGCGGGAGATTCTGCTGATCTCAAGCGGTCGTGCTGTCGCTGTCGTGGAAGGGCAGTTTGTCGACAAGCCGCTCCTGGATCGAGCCCGTCAGATCATCGCGCGCGCCACGACTTGTCCGCCGGCGCAGGTTGATCAGCCGGGAGCAACGGCTCTCTGACCGCTGGAAAGGAATTCGGCCGACGCGCGTCACCTTTGGAAACGAGAAACGTGCGCACGAAGGAGAGGACCTCCGCGCCGTCTTGGTTGACCGCCCTCGTTCGGACCGTGACGATGCCCGCATGCGGCCGACTGGCAGATTCCCGCCGCGACAGGACGATCGATTCGGACCACAACGTGTCCCCGGCGAACACCGGACGCGTAAGCCGAATGTGCTCCCAACCGAGGTTGGCGACAGCGTTGAACGATGTGTCGATGACGCTCTGGCCGGCCGCAATCGCCAGAGTCAGCGCGGAATTGACCAGCGACCGTCGGAATTCCGACTGTCGCCCAGCTTCCGCGTTGAAGTGGACCTCGGCCGTGTTCATCGTGAGCAGACTGAACCAGGTGTTGTCCGTCTCCGTGATCGTCCGCCCCAGCGGATGCCGGTATATGTCCCCCACCTCGAAATCTTCGTAGAAGCGCCCGCGCCAACCCGGTTTTATCGTCATCGGTCCTCCTGGGCGGTCTCGGGCACCAGGCCAGCGCGGGCCAAGACGATTCGCGCACGGTCGAGGATGGGTTTGCCCACGACCTGGCCCTCAACCGCTGCCACCGACCCGTCACCCTCGCTCCGCAGCAGGTTCCGGGCCCATTCCACGTCCCGCTCCGACGGTCGGAAGACGTCGTTGACGACCGCCACCTGCCTGGGATGGAGGCATGCCTTGCCGGTGAAGCCCAAGGCCGCGGCTCTCAGCGATTCGCGTCGCACGAGTTCGTCGTCGTAGAGAGCGGTGGTCACGCCGTCCAGGGGTGGCGCTGCGCCGGCCGAAGCCGATGCGATAACCAAGTGTGACCGGGCGTGGCGCAGCGCATCCCAGTCGGCGACGTCGACACCGAGGTCGGTGGACAGGTCGGCGTTGCCCAGGATGATCCGGACCACGCCGTCGGCGGAACAAATCGGCTGAGCCGCCAGGATACCTGTCGCCGTCTCCAGCGCCGGTATCACCACCGAGCGGGGCCGGAGGTGTCTTCGCACCCCGTTCACTTGGTCCGGATGCTCCGCTTTCGGGATCATCACCACGCAGTTCTCGTGTTCGGCAACCATCGCGAGATCGTCGCCGTGCCACGGCGTGCCCACACCGTTGATGCGGACAACCGCCGGCCGGTTGTCAGTGAGCCAATCGTCGATGTGCTTCCTCGCTTGTGGCTTCAGCTCCGGTCCGACGGCGTCCTCGATGTCGAGCATCACCAGGTCCGCCCCCGACGCGAAGGCTTTCGGGAAGCGATCCGGACGGTGTCCCGGGACGACCAGAAGCGAACAGGCGTTGCGGACAAGCGGTTCCAGCTCTTTCATGGTTTCCCTCCGAACGCTTGAATGACTGACTGTCCCCGTCAAACGCAGCGCATCCGCCGCTCGGCGCGCCGGCCCCGGTTCATCGCCGAGACGACGGCGCGGATCGATGCGATGATTATCGATGGGGCGATTCCAACCCCCCAAACTGCTTTGCCTTCCACCAGGCATCGAACGTAAGCCGCCGCCTCGGCGTCGTCGCCCGCTGTGAGTGCGTGTTCCTGGTAGTCGAGCAAGCTCAGGTTCACACCGACCTGGGCGAGCGCGTCGAAGAACGCGGCGACCGGCCCGTTTCCGGTGCCTTGGATCGTCAGGTCGGCGCCATCGTTGACCATATTCGCCTCGAGCGTGCAGGTCGATCCTTCACTTCTGGCGACATCGAGGCGAACCAGCTGCCATGGCCTCCGCTTGTCGAGGTATTCGCCGGCGAACAACTTCCACATCGCCGCGGGGTCGATCTCCCCGCCGGTCGCCTCACTTCGTCGCTGAACCAACCGCGAGAACTCGATCTGGAGTTCCCTGGGCAACTCGAGGTGGTGTTCGCTCCGCATGACGTAAGCGACGCCCCCCTTGCCGGACTGTGAGTTGACTCGGATGACAGCCTCGTAAGTCCGGCCCACATCTTTCGGGTCGATCGGCAGGTAGGGGACCTCCCACCGGGAATGCTCGACATCAACACCCTTCCTCCTCGCTCGAGTGGACAAGGCCTTGAGTCCCTTGTTGATCGCGTCCTGATGGCTTCCGGAGAACGCCGTGTACACCAGGTCCCCGCCCCACGGAGTCCGGGGATGAACTGGAAGCTGGTTGCAGTGCTCTACCGTGGCCTTGATCCGATCAATGTCGGAAAAATCGATTTGCGGGTCGACTCCCTGGCTGTACAGGTTCATCCCGAGGGTGACCAGATCGACGTTGCCGGTGCGCTCTCCGTTGCCGAAGAGACATCCTTCCACCCGGTCGGCACCGGCCATGAGCCCCAGTTCCGCTGCGGCAACAGCCGTACCACGGTCGTTGTGCGGGTGCAGCGAGAGGATGACAGACTCCCGGTGATCGAGGTTCCTGGACATCCACTCGATCGAATCCGCGTAGATGTTCGGGGTGGCCATCTCCACTGTCGCGGGGAGGTTGATGATAACCGGTCGTTCGGGAGTCGGTTGCCAGACTTCGCTCACGGCGTTGCACACCTCGGCGGCGTACGACAGTTCGGTGCCAGTAAAGGATTCCGGCGAATACTGGTAGTGGAACGTCGTGTCGGGGTCACGCCCGGCGAGGTCCGCGACGAGTGTTGCGGCCTCGACCGCGATCTTCTTGATCGCCGCCCGCGTCTCGCGGAAGACCACGCGGCGCTGCAGGATCGAAGTGGAATGGTAGATGTGGACAATGGCTTCCGGTGCGCCGCGGAGAGCTTCGAAGGTCCGTTCGATCAGTTCTTTCCGGCACTGGGTCAGGACCTGGATGCGAACGTCTCCCGGGATCGCCTCGTCCTCGATGATCTCCTGCACGAACGTGAAGTCATCCTGGCTCGCGGCCGGGAATCCGACCTCGATCTCCTTGTATCCCATCTCGACCAGGAGGTCGAACAGTTTGCGCTTTCGTGCTGGCGACATGGGGCTCACCAGCGACTGGTTGCCGTCACGCAAGTCGACCGCACACCACAGCGGTGCAGCCGTGATCCGCCGCTCCGGCCAGGTCCGGCTCGAAAGCGACACCGCTCCCACCACCCGATCGAATGGCTGGTACCGGTAGTAGGGCATGGAGCTCGTGCGTTGTCGGTTCCAGGAGGAGAACGTGTGCGGTGATGCCCGCCCGGTCCAGTCGATGTCGGGTTCATGACTCGTCTGCAGATCCGCCATGGGATGCTCCCCTGCCTTGACCGGCGACTTTCTGCCAGTGTCACGGATTTGCACTCAGAACGTGGATCGTTTCGCGACAGGCGGTGACGAATAGACGACAACAGGTGGAGAGCGGCCACGGAGACCAGCAACGATCCAGTCATGTTCGAGAACGACGGAAGAGGAAACGGGGCCCAATCCCTTGTTCGTCTGCGCGGTCATGGGCTGGAGCTTGCGGGTGACTTCACGGGGCCGGCTGACGGCCCCGTTGTCGTGCTCCTGCACGGCGGCGGGCAGACGCGCCAGTCCTGGCGATCCGCACCGGACAAGCTCGCGGGTGCGGGTTTTCTCGCCGCACGGCTGGATGCCCGCGGCCATGGGGACAGTGATTGGGCTCCCGACGCAGATTACTCCATCGATGCGTTCGCTGACGACCTCCGCGCAGTGGCGGAGCACTTGGGGCGACCGCTCGCGATTGTCGGTGCGTCACTCGGCGGGCTGACCGCGTTGATCGCCGCGGGAGAGAACCCGACGATCGCATGCTCCGCGCTCGTCCTGGTCGACGTCGCGCCGTGGCTCGACGAATCCGGCCGAGGTGACATTGTGCGGTTCATGCGGATCGCGGCGCGGGGCTTCGCCACACTCGATGAAGCCGCGGACTTCCTCTCGCGAATGGTCCCGCACCCGCGACGGGCGGAATTCCGTCACAGTGTGGGACGCGGCCTCCGGAAAGGAGCGGACGGCCGGTTCTACTGCCGATGGGATCCGGCCATGATGCACGGTGCAAACTTGGAGCTGATGAAGGGTACTCCGGAACGGTTCGCCGAAGCTGCGGCAAGACTGAAGGCTCCCACCCTGCTTATTCGTGGTGCCGACAGCAACGTACTGAGCCGCGCACATGCGCAACGGTTCCTGGGGATTCTCCCAAATGCCGAGTATGTGGAGGTGTCCGGCGTCGGACACACGGTCTCGGGGGGCGACAACGAGGCGTTCGAGGCAGCCGTGGTGCGGTTTCTCCGGCGTCACCTGTGACGAGGGGAGTGCCCGGCCCGCCTGGCTCGATCAGCCCCGAAGAACAGCGCGACTGAACAACCACTTGTGGGCGAGGTCGCGGCTCCCGTACGGGTTGTGCCGGCCGCAGTAGAGAGTCGCGTCCTTGGCCGGCCCCGTGGTGGCGACCTCCCACCCGATGGATCGCAGGTATCCGACCGGGTCCTTGGCGCTGTCGGTCACGAGGAGGGCGGCGAGATCGAAGCCGTACTGGGAGTTCGCCTGGTATGTGTCGCGCCGCAGCTCGTCCGGATCCGCAGGGTGGTCGAAGCCCAGGTAGCTGCCAGAGGTCGACACGTCGTGCAGGGATTTGAAGAGCCTCGTTTCCTCGTCCCCGGTCAGGTAGGCGGTCAGGCCTTCGATCAACCAACAGGTGGGCCGTCCGGGCTCGAAACCGGCAGCGGCCAGCGGTTCGATCCAGTCGTCGCGAAGGTCGCAGGAGACGGTCCGGCGATCGCAGAGCGGGTTTGCTCTCAAGCCGTTGAGGACCCTCTGCTTGAACTCGTGAACGCCGGGCTTGTCGACCTCGAACAGCTTGGTGCCGGGCGGAAGCTCGAGGCGGTAGGCGCGAGTGTCAAGTCCTGCGGCGAGGATGACTGCCTGCTCGCAACCAGTACGCGACGCTTCCAGGAGGTGCTGATCGAAGAAGCGCGTCCGGACGCCGACCGCCATCGAGATGATGTCCCAGCGACGGTCGAACTCGGAGGTGCGATCGACGGGATCCGCCAGCTCGGTGGGCATCGGCGTCGGGGACTTGGCCTCGACGACGAACTGCTTGGCGAAAGGATCGTTGACCAGACCGTTCGTCCGAGTGGTTTCGATCGCCCGGCCCGCCGCAGTTGCCAAGGCCGTGCGCCCCAGCCCGGAGACCGCGTCCCAGTCGTCGCTGTATTTCGCCATGTCGCCTCCGCGTTGGTCCCGTCGCTGACCCGGTGCGCCGTTCTCTGGCATCAGGCTAGGAACGCCACCCGGGTCGCCGGAGCCGTACAGCGTCATCTCGTGGCCGGAAACCGACGTGTCGGATTAATACCTGCTTGGCACCAGAGCGCGGGTAAGCGACCGCGTTGTCGACGAACATCCTGGCACCGGGAAGCAAGCAGGTGTGGCTCGACCGGTTCGAGGTCGAATGTGCACTCCGCCGAGCACTGTGCTGCGCCGTACGGCGCGAGCCAGCGGGCAAACGGCGGCGTTCTCTCACCACCGGGCACAGGAACGGATCCGCAGCCAAGCCGTCCAGACTCGCTGAGCTCGACCCCGGCCAGCACTGATAGCCAGCCTGGGCTGAGCTGGGCGTGGTGCACGTAGCGTGGAGCGACTGTGGGCTGACCGACCTGGCCCAGCACGTCGTGCGCGCTCGTTTCCTCCGAATAGCTCAGATCCGGTGGACGATGGGCGAAGTAGCTGCGGCGGAACCGACCAGTGAGAACCCGAAGAAACCGCGGCCGCGACCAGCTCGTTCTCAACCGGGGTGCGGCCAACCAAGCCGATTCGATTCGAGCGTGGTCCGGGCGCACCAGCATTCTGCTGGCGCCCGGAAAAAAAGGGGGCTGCGCGCCCGGCGTCGAGGCGCTTGCGGTCGACGGGGAAGGACTCGGCCGGTGCCGCGGGGGACTGAGCACCAAGATTCACCTCGCCGTCACGGCTGCGGGCTGCCGCTGCTCGACGGCATGGCGGTCGCCCGGATCGGACCAGGCAGGCCGCAATGCCGACCCGATCGTGTGGTCGCGGATAAGGCCTACTCACATCCCTCAACCCGCAAGCGACGGGACCGGCGCATCCGGTTCGTCAGTCCTGAGCGAGGATCAGATCGCTCGCCGCGCCGCCAGAGGTTCCCGCGGCGGGCGACCACCCGCCTTCGACGCTGAGGCCTACAAGCGGCGCAACGTGGTCGAACGGTGTTTCAACCGGCTCAAACAGTTCCGTGACCTGGCCACCCGCTACGCCAAACGCGCCGCCTACTACCAAGCCGAACTCACCATCGCCGCCATCATCCTCTGGCTCCGATGACTTACAGGACACCTAGCCACAGATGGGAACCTACGCCGCGGTCCGTCCCGAGGCGTTAGTGCAGCGATCCTGACCGGACTTCGCTTCCACGACCTCCGCCACAGCCCGGATCATCGCCGATGGCATTCCGGAGAGCGCGCAGTCGCGGCGGCTGGGCACCGGATTCCCGACGAGATCCGCGACGTCTACTCCCACGTCGCCGCCGAGGTCGGGGCCCGCCTGCTGGACAGTCTCGAACGCCGCTGGCACGACGCCGTCGCCACCTTGCATGAACACCATGGGCCGGCGATCACGCAACCACTGTTGCTCGCCGCCTGACAAACCTCGACGCGTGGCCCGCTGCCGCCCGGCAGCGGGCCACCGTCATATCCGGATCTCGTCGAGCGCCGTAGGCGCCGCCGAACGGCCGGATCGCTCCCGAACCACCGCCAACTGATCCCAGCCGTCCAGCGCGGCCGTCAGCCGTGCGCAACGGCGCCGATCCCACGGACCTGGACCGGGTTTCGGGCGGTTCGAGCAGGTTCACGTCAGTTGGCCAAGAATCAGCCGAGGAGGAGCCGTTAGGCGACCCCATTTGCCGCCGGAAGCATGATCCACTCCAGAATCGCTCCTTCACATCCCTATTGATCTTGAAATCGATGAGGCGCAGCGAACGCGAAGGAAACACCAAAAGGCCCGCTGACCTGGTCTTCCACCCAGAGCCAGTGGGCTCCAACAGACCGTCGGGCTGACAGGATTTGAACCTGCGACCCCTTGACCCCCAGTGTGGCACAAACAAGCCGCTGACCTGCGGTAATAGAGAATCCCATGCGCAGCTTGGGGCAATTGCGGCACGTTGAGACTGTTCTGAGTCGGTGCGGGAATACAGCGCGCTCCAGTTTCGCTCCTGCTCCGCTACCCACCTTCGACCTCAGCTCACCGTAGGTCAGTTCACTGGCGAACCCGTCTTCGCGGTTTGAAGACGACCGCCAGCTCCCCCGTCGGCCTTCGATGCCCCCAACCACACCAAGTGACAGCGCGTGCTCCGCCGAACGCCTCGATCTTCGTTCCGGCGCACTGGCAGGCGTCCGGCCGCGAACAGACCTCGGGCTCCTTCCCTCCGCTGGTCGCGCCACGGGCATTGAAGGGCGTTCGCGTCAGTGGAAAGCGTCATGATCGGCCATTCTTTCTCCGTTCTACACATCCGAGAAACGGGTACACGAGTGCGCTTTCAAACCTCAAAAGAAGGCGGTCAGGAAACCCGGTCGGGCCGCGCCGGTGAGGCGGACCCGGATTCCACGGCCGGTTCGGTCGTCACGGTCTCCAGCGCCTTGCCCGTGGTGTTCCTGGCGACCAGCGTGGTGACGGCGAGGAGCAGGAACAGGGCCCCGAGGAAGGCCCATACCGCGGAAAAACCGGCAGCCCGGTACAGCGCAAGAACGATGAAGGGGCCGATCGCGCCGCCCACGTGTCCCACGCCGTTGCACAGCGCCATAGCCGTGGTGCGGCCCGCCGTCGGAAAGTGTTCCGCCGTCAGGAGGTACATCAAGGGAGCGAAGATGCCGATCTGGAACGCGACCAGGAAGTAGGCGGCGAAGATGACCGGACTGGACGGCGCGATGGCCACCAGCCCAAGACTCACCGCGACGAGGCCGGAGACGACCGCAGCCGGCACCTTCCGCGGTACCCGGTCGGCGACCCACATCGCGAACAGGCCACCAAGGACGATGCCGAGACTCGAGCCGAGCGTCATCTGCAGGCTCTTGGCAAGACTGAACCCGTGCTCGGTGAGCAGCGTGGTACCGAGGCCGACGACCGCGTACACCGGCAGGTAGTTCAGCAGCCAGATTACGAAAAAGAGCAGCATCCACGGGAGGACACGACGGCTGAAGAGAACCCGGATGTCGCGTGCGGGCTCCGGCGATTGCGTCCCGGTCGGCGACGACGACACCGGAGTATCCAGCCCCTCCCGCACTTCCGCGGCTCGCAGGATCTTCTCCGCCTCTGCGGAACGCCCGTGCAGGACGAGCCATCGCGGCGACTCCGGCAGCGACCGGTAGAGGAGGATGAAAATCACGGCGCCTGCCACCGGGACAATGAGAATGGCCCGCCACCCCCACGAGAATGTGGGAATCAGCCACACCGACATGATCGGGACCAGCGCATAGCCGACGAGTGCGGGCAGCGTCGTCCGTGCCATGTAGCGCCCCCGGCTCGCCGCCGGCGCGAGCTCGCTCATGTAGGTGCTGATGACCCCGAGCGTCGCTCCGATACCGAGCCCGGAGACGAAACGCGCGATGGTGAAGACCTCGATCGAGGGAGCCAGCGCGTTGACCAGCGAACCGACGCCGTAGAGAACGGTCGCCATCAGAAGGCCCGCGCGACGGCCGTACCGGTCGGCCACCACGCTGTTGATCAGACCGCCGACGATGTAGCCCCAGAGCCCGACGCTGACGACCGTGGTCGCACTGGCCGTCGTCGCGTGCAGGGCTTTCAGGGCGGCAGGCAGAGCGCTGCCGATGTTGCCGATATCGAAGTAGGCGAAGAAGAAGCTAACGCCGGCGATGAAGAGCACGCGCGGCGAGTACGGCCAGCGCTGCAATCGGTCGATGCGTACGGCAACGTCGTCGATACGCATAGGTCCTCCGTCCTTGGGGGAATCGGCCGGGTTGACCACCTGGGCCACAAGCAAGGGGCGCCGTGCATTCCAGAGCCACAGCTAGCCTCATCGCCTGCCCGGTATCCGTATTTACGGATAGGCGTCCGTAATGCCGGTCGCAACCTTATGGCCACGGATACGGGGCGTCAAGGTCCGAGATCGGTGTGCAGGCCGTGCCGGCACGGCCTGCGAAGCTGGGTCGAACGCCGCGAACGCCCGACTCGACCAGCCGCTGTAGCCTTCTCGGTGCCCACCCGGACCGGCCGCGGGCTGACGAGCCGTTGGCACCACGTCCGCCAGCAGATGACCGGATCGGAACTGTCCGGTTGAGGTGGCCGTCAAGGTCGTGGCAGGCGGCTCAGTGGCGGGGGCCGCGGTGCGTTCTGGCGGCGTTACCTGTGCTCAGGCTCGAGCCAGGGCGCAGGCGCGGCGGCGCACAGGGACCACGTCAGGCCGATTGTCCGGGCAGCCAGGCAGCACAAGTTCCGTCTTCTCGCCAGACCGTCGACGCGGGTCTGCCGCGGCGAGGACTACGGCCGCGATGACCGACCTGGCGACCGCCAGCAACGTCGTGGCCGAGCATCGCCTAGGGTCGCACAGACTCGCCCGGATCGACCTGCCCATCACTGAGCAGTTCCTGAATTCGACGTCCGATTTCGGGCAGCGAGTCCTGGAGGTCGGCGGGACCGAGCGCGCACACGGCGCCGATCAGCTCACCGTCGGAGCGTCGCAGCGCGGTCGCCACCGAGTAGATGCCGGGCACAGTGCGACCGGGGTTGTAGGCGAGGCCGGTCGCCCTTATCTCAGGCAGCTCGGCGAGGAAGCGGTCCACCTCGGGCTGCTCGGCGGACGACGCCGACAACAACAGCGAATCCATCTCCCGCACCGGCAGGTTCGCCAGGATGATCTTTCCCGACGCGGACCCGTACAGCGACCGGCGACTGTGGTTGCGGGCAGCGAACTCCAGCGCGGGCTCATCACCGATGTGGTCGACGAACACGAGCGACATTCCCACCTGGATGCCGATCAGGACGCTGCAGCCGACTTCCTTGTGAATGCGCGGCAGAAGCTCGCGATCGATGTCCTGAGCCGCCACGCGGTTCCCGTTCAGAGTCAGGATGAACGGCGCCGAGCCGAGGCCGAACCTGTGATCGCGCTCGACCAGGTACCCGGTGGCCACGAGTCCATTCACCAGCTCGTGCACGGAACTCTTCGGGGCGCCCAGCCGTTCGGCGAGATCCGCCAGCGACAGTCCGTGACGCACCGGAGCGACCATCTCGAGGATGGCCATCACCCGATCAACAGTGCGGTGATGACGAGGTGGCACGCACTGAGTGTAGCCGGAACGCGTTGACGCACGAGCGCGACAACCTTCTCTACCCAGATATACGGGTTTCCTCCGTATATACGGACGGGCTAGGGCGTCCCCCGGCTAGCGCGGGCTGGCGTCGTCGCTCCTCGGCGCCCGCCGCGTCATCGACCAGATGATGGCCGCTTTTCGCACCGATCGCGTGTCCTGCACCGAGCCAGCGAGACCGACAGCGTATCGGCCCTGCCATCGCCCGCCGGCTCACCGAACGCGGCATTAACGTCAAGGGCTACTACTTCGTCCTCGGGTTTCCCACCGAAACCCGCGACGAGATCGACACCACCGTCCGCCTCGTCCACGACCTGTGGAACCTCACCGACAACCGGCCCGGCACCTTCCGCGCCTCCACCTTCGAATACCGCCCTCATCCCGGCAAGTCGTGGCCGCCACGGGTGAGCCGCTCGCCGAGGGCGCAGGTGAGGGTGGTTTTGCCGGTTCCTGACGGTCGGTCGATGGCAACGAAGGCAGGTTGACGGCCAAGTTGCACGTACTCCTCGTCGACAACGGCAAACTCCTGCTCAGCCGCCGCCGCAACACCAACCCCACCTTCAACGGCCGCCGGCACGGGTTCGCATGCGCATTGCCGCGTGGTTGACAGGGACCACCCCCACAGCTGACACTGTCGCATATACGTCCTCGATGTTCCGATATACGACGGAGTGATGGCCGCATGGGTGATCGTGGTGGGACAAGCGAAAGTCTCGTCGGGCTACGGGTCCTCGATCTGTCACGTGTTCTGGCCGGCCCACTGTGTTGTCAACTTCTCGGCGACCACGGAGCGGACGTGATCAAGGTCGAGCCACCTGACGGAGACGACACACGACGGTGGGGTCCTCCGTTCGTGGCAGACGACATGAGCGCTTATTTCAACGCGATCAACCGCAACAAACGCAACATCTGCTTGGACCTGCGGACCTCGCAAGGACATCAGGTGCTCGAGCGACTACTCGAGAACACCGATGTGGTGGTAGAGAACTTCAAGGCAGGAACGCTGGCTCGGTGGGGGTTCTCCGACGAGCGGATGCTGGAGCGTCACCCGCGCCTGATTGTCTGCCGCATCACCGGGTTCGGCGCTGACGGGCCGATGGGTGGTATGCCCGGTTACGATGCCATCACTCAGGCCTACGGCGGCTTGATGAGCATCAACGGCGAATCCGAAGGCCCAGCGTTGCGGGTCGGCGTCCCGGTGGTGGACATGGTCACCGGGATCTACGCGTTCAGTGGAATTTTGCTGGCGCTCAACGCTCGTCAGCGAACAGGTCGCGGGCAGGTGGTGGACTGCACGCTCGTTGATACCGCGGTGTCGCTGTTGCATCCACATTCCGCGTCCACTCTCGCTGACGGGCGGGTACCTGTGCGTACGGGCTCCGCCCACCCGACGGTGGCACCCTATGACACCTTCGAGGCGTCCGACGGGGCGGTGTTCATCGGCATCGGCAATGATCGCCAGTTCCGCATCCTGGTCGACCGACTGGGTATGCCCGGCCTAGCTGACGACCCGCGTTTCCGCACCAACGCCGACCGCCTGGGGAACCTGAAAGTCCTCAGCGAACTGCTGTCGGAGAAGATCGCCCCCTTGACGAAGAACGATCTCGCACAGGACCTCATCGCCCGCGGGGTGCCGGCGTCAGCGATCCGCGACATCCGCGAAGTCCTTGACGATCCGCACGTCCGTCACCGCGAAATGGTCGTGGAGAGGGGCGACTACCGCGGCATCGGCTTCCCGATCAAGTTGACCGACACTCCAGCGTCGGTCCGAGAAACTCCTCGAGCCAAGGGGGCAGACACTCACACGGTTCTGACAACTCTCGGCTACGACGACGTGACCATCAACCAACTGTTGTCCGCGCGAGTAGTCCTGCAGGACAGCCCGAATCCGAATGGCAAAGAGGCAGCGCATGAGTGATTACGTCTGGCGACCAAGCCCCGAGCGTATCGCTGACGCCAACGTCACACGCCTGGCGAACCGTCATGGCATCGACTCCCTCACAGAACTGCGTCGCCGCTCGGTAGCCGATGTGCAGTGGTACTGGGATGCCGCTATCGACGACCTCGCCATCCCGTTCAGAACCTCCTACCGCCAGGTCCTCGACAGCTCCCGAGGCATAGAGAATTCGGACTGGTTTGTCGACGGCGAATTCACCATCATCGATGCGTGCCTCACTCGGTGGGCGGACTCGATCCATCCCGCGATTGTTCACGAAGCAGAGGATGGCCGAGTCGAGGAGCTTTCGTTCGCCGAGCTGTCGCGTCAGGTCGCCGCGCTCGCTGCAGGGCTGAGCAGTATCGGTGTGCGGGAGGGCGACAGGGTTGCACTCTACCTTCCGATGATCCCGGAGGCGGTCATCGCCTTCTACGCGGCGGCCAGGATCGGAGCCGTCGTGGTGCCGCTGTTCTCAGGATTCGCAGCGCCGGCGATCGCCGCACGCCTCAACGACGCCGGAGTTTCGGCAGTCATCGTCGCTGACGCGACCATCCGGCGAGGGCGAAGAGTCGACATGGCCGCAGAGATGGCGGCAGCGGTCGCCGCCGCGCCCTCGGTCACCTCGGTCATCACTGTGGCCAACGTCGACACAAGGGTCACGTTCGATGCCGAGGGTCTCGCAGTCACCAGCTGGTCCGAACTCCTCGCCGGCGAGGACGTCCACGACACGGCACGAGCCTTTCCCACAATGCAGACGCTGATGCTCGGCTACACCTCGGGGACGACTGGCACGCCGAAGGGGGCAGTTCACACACACGCAGGGTTCACCGTCAAGGTCGCCACCGAGATGGCCTACTCCTTCGACGTCGTGTCGAGCGATCGGGTCTGTTGGGTCACCGACATGGGATGGGTCATGGGACCATTCACAATCGTCGGGGCACACGCCAACGGCGCGACCCTGGTGTTGTACGAGGGGTCACCTGATGCGCCCGACACTCTACGTCTGTGGGACCTCGTCGAGCGGCACTCGATTTCGACACTCGGCCTGTCGCCGACCCTCGTTCGAGCATTGCGCGACACGCCCCTTTCGACGATCAAGAGCCGCGACTTGAAGTCAGTGCGCACCCTGGGCTCCACCGGGGAGCCCTGGGACCCCGATTCCTACGACTGGCTCGCCGCAGAGGTCTTCGACGGCCGGGTGCCGGTGATCAACATCTCGGGTGGCACCGAGGTCGGCGGGTCGTTCCTCGCTCCGTATCCGGTAGAGCCGATCGCCAGCTGCTCACTGGGCGGACCGTCGTTGGGCATGGACGTCGACGTTGTCGATGGCGACGGCCAGTCGGTGCGCGGCGGCATAGGCGAACTTGTCTGCCGTACCCCATGGCCATCCATGACCCGCAGCGTGTGGCGCGACCACGACCGGTATCTGCAGTCGTATTGGTCGACCTTCGACGGGGTGTGGTGCCACGGAGATTTCGCGCTCGTCGACTCGAAGGACGGGGCGTGGTACATCCTCGGCAGGTCCGACGACGTGATGAACATCGCGGGTAAACGCCTGGCACCGGCAGAAGTGGAGTCGGTGCTGACGACACACCCGGCAGTGGCCGAAGCAGCCGCGATCGGGGTGCCTGACCCGAAAAAGGGTGAAGCTGTCTGGGTGTTCTGGGTTCCTCGCGAGGGGGCCGACGCCTCATCCGTCTCGGCCGAACTCCGTGCCGCTGTCGCCGAACAGGTCGGAAAACCGTTCGCGCCGAACGAGGTCATCGCCGTGTCGGAACTTCCCAAGACACGCTCGGCCAAGATCATGCGGCGGGCGGTCCGCGCAGTCGCGACAGGTGCCGACCCTGGGGACATGTCGAGTGCCGAGAATCCAGCGGCGCTGGACCGCATACGTGCTGCTCTCGCCGACACGCACCGGCGAGCCTGAATCTCTGCGACAAATCACTCTGCCACAACCCATGCACAGAGAACGGGTGTAATACATGGATTTCGCATTGACCGAGGACCAGGCAACAATTCGGGACGCCGTCGCCGACCTCGCCGGCAAGTTCGATGATCGATACTGGGAAGAAAAGGACGCCGCACACGAGTTTCCCCATGAGTTCTACCAGGCGTTCGCGGCAGGAGGATGGCTCGGAATCACCATTCCCGAGGAGTACGGCGGCCACGGATACGGCATCACCGAAGCCTCGATCCTGTTGGAGCAGGTCGCTGCCTCGGGCGCCGGAATGAACGGCGCGAGTTCGATGCACCTGTCGATCTTCGGAATGCATCCAGTGATCGTCCACGGCAGTGACGAGCTCAAGCAGCGCACGCTGCCCCGGATCGCCAGCGGCGATTTGCACGTGTGCTTCGGCGTGACGGAGCCCGGCGCCGGACTCGACACGACCAAGATCACCACGTTCGCGCGGCGGGAGGGTGACAAATACATCGTCAACGGCCGCAAGGTGTGGATCTCCAAGGCGATGGAGTCGGAGAAGATCCTGCTCCTGACCCGAACACAGAAGTTCGACGAGTCGTCCCGCAAGACTGACGGGATGACGCTCTTTCTCACCGATCTCGACCGCTCGAAGGTCGACATCCGACCCATCCGCAAGATGGGACGCAATGCGGTCACGTCCAACGAACTGTTCATCGACAACCTCGAGGTGCCCATCGAGGATCGAGTCGGCGAGGAGGGCGAGGGGTTCCGCTACATCCTCGACGGCCTCAACCCCGAACGAATGCTCGTCGCCGCCGAGGCACTCGGCATCGGACGAGCGGCCCTGCGGACGGCCGTGAAATATGGCAACGAACGCGAGGTTTTCGGCCGCCACATCGGTAAGAACCAAGGCATCCAGTTTCCACTCGCGGAATCATTGGCACGCCTCGATGCGGCCGAGCTGATGTTGCGTAAAGCGACGTGGCTCTATGACAACGGGATGCCCTGCGCCCGCGAGGCCAATATCGCCAAGTATCTGTGCGCCGACGCCGGATTCGAGGCCGCCGACCGTGCGCTGCAAACCCACGGCGGCATGGGGTACTCCGAGGAGTATCACGTGGCCAGGTACTTCCGGGAAGCACGCTTGACCCGGATTGCACCGATCAGCCAGGAAATGATCCTGAATTACCTCGGATCGCATGTCCTCGGCCTACCGCGAAGCTACTGAACACTCCTGTCACGCGGCCGTCATGACGGCCGATCAACCTGCGAAAGGAACAGGCCGGCATGGCTGGACTCTGGTTCGACGACCTGACCGTCGGGGACACATTCGACCACCCGATCCACCGCACGGTCACTGAGACAGACAACGTGCTGTTCACCGCGATGACCCACAATCCGGCTCAACTGCACCTCGACGAGCAGTACATGGAGTCGTCGCAGTTCGGGACGCGCATCGTCAACAGCGCTTTCACCCTCGGACTCATGGTGGGCATCTCGGTCGGAGACACAACCCTGGGTACCGCGGTCGCCAACCTTGGGTGGGACGAAGTCCGCTTTCCCGCTCCGGTGTTCCACGGCGACACGATTCGAGTGACCACCGAGGTCATCGACCTCCGGGATTCGCGGTCACGTCCCGACCAGGGCATCGTGACTTTCCTGCATCGCGCGTTCAACCAGAACGACGAACTGGTGGCGTCGTGCAAGCGCACCGGCCTGCAGCGGCGGCGGCCCCAATGACCGAGGCCATGGCACCAAGAACAGCACCCGATACACCTCTGCGATCGCTTCTCTTCGTTCCCGGCGATGACGAGAAGAAGCTGGCTAAAGCTTCGAAGTCCGACGCCGACGCGCTGATCATCGACCTGGAGGACTCGGTCAGCGCGAGCCACAAAGAAGCCGCACGCGACATCACCGCAACACACCTGCAGCGAAACGTCGGCCCTGAGGGCCCAGCACTGTGGGTGCGGGTGAATCCGTTGAGCACCTCACTCGCTCTGAACGACCTCGCCGCGGTAGTGCGCTTCGCCCCGGCCGGGATCATGCTCCCCAAAATCGACGGTCCCGAAGACCTCACCACACTCACCCACCACCTCGATGCCCTCGAAGCGGCATACGGACTTGCCCGAGGATCGGTGAAGATCATCCCGGTGGTCACGGAGACCCCCACCGCCGTGCTCCGGCTCGGCGAGCTCCGGCACGCGGAACTGGATCGGGTGTATGGATTCACCTGGGGCGCCGAGGACCTCAGTGCCTCGCTCGGGGCCGCGACCAACCGGAGGTCGGACGGCCGATGGGCAGACACGTATCGCCTGGCCAGGTCGGCCACGCTGCTCGCTGCGGCAGCAGCAGGCGTGCACGCCATCGAGACTCTATACGTCAACATGGCCGACCTCGAGGGCCTGGCGATCGACTCCCGGGATGCTCGCGCCGAAGGCTTCACTGCGCGCATCGCGATCCACCCCGCCCAAGTCGGTCCTATCAACGACGCCTTCACCCCATCGGAGTCCGAACTCGAGCAAGCCCGACGTGTGGTCGAGGCGTTCGGCACCGGCGATACCGGGGTTGTGGCGCTCGATGGCCGAATGTTGGATGCCCCCCATCTACGACAGGCACGTCATATCTTGTCGGCGGCGCGCAGCGCCGGGAATGGAAGGACGAGTGGCCGTAGGTAAGCGCACGGCCGCCAACTATCGCTACCTCGGATTCCCAATCGTCGACCACACGCCCTGGACGCTCGGTCGACTCCGAGGCCATCGAGCAGTTCCTGCTCGCCGCTGCGATCGACCCCGGTGAGGGATCATCCGCACGGTAGTCCGGGCGATCTTTGGATTTTACTTGCACTGAAAGGAACACGCGTGACAGGTGTAACCGTCCCTCCTGGGCTCCGGGTCTCCCTCCCCCGATTTGCGGAGTCTCAGCGCGACGCACTGGAGAACGTTCTCGAAGTCGTGACCGACCCTGGTGAGTACGAGATCCAATCTGACGAAGTCCTCGTCCGTGTCCGAGCCAGCAGTGTCACGTTCGCGGATCTGCTGATGCTCAGCGGCCAGTACCAGCACAAGCCCCGCACGCCCTTCACCCCCGGGATGGAGTACAGCGGCGAGGTCGTCGCCGTGGGCGGTGCCGCCGCGGCGGAGTTCGCCGTCGGCGATCGCGTGGTCAACGACTTCACGCATGCGGGTCCTCGGAGCACCGGTGCGTACCAGGTAAACGGCGGCTGGGCGTCCTATGCGGTCGCTCCTGCCAGCGCACTCCACAAGATCCCGGACACGTTCTCCTACGAGCAGGGCGCGAACCTGTTCGTCAACTACGAAACCGCCTACTACGCGCTGGTCAACCGCGCCCGGCTACAAGCCGGTGAGGTCGTCCTCATCACCGGCGCATCCGGCGCAGCCGGCATGGCGACGATCCAGACAGCGAAGATTCTGGGCGCGAAGGTCATCGTGACCGGCCGTTCCGAGGACAAGCTCCGAACGCTGCACGACTGGGGCGCCGACTCGACCATCCATACGCCCGGATCAGACCCGGGCCGCTTCCGCGACCAGGTCAAGGAGTTCACTGGCGGCGCCGGCGCAGACGTCGTCATCGACACCGTGGGCGGCCCCACCGGCCTGGAGGCGATGCGGTCGCTCACCTTCGGCGGACGGCTGGTCATCGTGGGTTGGGCTGCCAACACGACCGTCGCTCAGGGAGGCGGCCGCGGGGGCTCGGACGGAGCCAACACGCTCCCGACGAACATCATGCAGATGAAAGGTCTGTATGTAATGGGGTCACCGATGGTGATCCATACCTTCCGCGACCCCTCGATCCGCCCCCCACGCACCGCTGCCATCCTGGACTGGGTCGCACAGGGCCTGGTGACCCCCTTCGTGTCCCATCGGTATCCACTCACTCGCATTCGGGACGCTGGTCTCGCCCGGCTGGCCGGCGACGTGACCGGCGGCTGTGTGGTCGAGCCGTGAGCCACAGCGGGACCAAGCAGTGCCCCCTCCGGCCATGACTAGCTTGAGTTTTAACCTTCGGGTGGTGCTTGCCTACCCCTGTTGATCATGAACGCGGCCCTTGGTCGATCATTCCTTCTTGCGACGATTGGAAGATCGATCAAGAGCCGCGGTGATCAGTTTGCCTGATGCATCGCCTGGGCCGGCCACGACGGCACTCTGCCGATCATCGAGGGCACTGTGATTCAGCTCGAAGTTCAGCAGCTGCCCTCCGCGGCGATCCCGAAACCCGTGTGGCGTTGGCACTCCCGCATCGGCCTGGACCACACCGAGGTTGATCTGGCCTGGCAGGCGTTCCTGCGCCGGTTCGACATCGAGCACACCTTCCGGATGCTCAAGCAAACCCTCGGCTGGACCATCCCAAAACTTCGCTCACCCGAAGCGGCCGACCGCTGACCTGGCTGCTGCTCACCGCCTACACCCAACTGCGCCTCGCCCGTGACCTCACAGCCGACTTACGCCGCCTTGGGAGAAACCCCGACAAGCCAGGCGACTCACCCCGGCCAGGGTCCGCCGGGTTTCGGAACCCTCGCGGCCCGGCCCCGGACGTCCAGCCGGAACACCCAACCACCAACCCGCGTCACGCCATGACGTCCACACCGCCACCAAGCACAGCAAGAACACCAAATCGAGCAACCCACGGCCCCGCCGAACCGGTTAAAACTCGAGCCAGGTGTGCTGTTCGGAAACGTTGGTGACGCCGGTGTGGAGCCGGGTCGCGGGTGGCTGATTTCCGGCGGCAGTGGGTGGTCGATGGGAGTTGTAGGGGATGTTCCAGACCGGCCAAGGCTGCGGTGCTTTCCCGTTCGCTGGTCCAGGCGTGGGCAGAGGAACTCTTCGGGCAGGATCCGGCTGTAGCGCTCGACTTTGCCGTTGGTGGCGTGGGGTGTAGGGCGTGATCCGCTGGTGGCGGGCACCGCCCAGGACGGTGGCGAAGTTCGCGGGCGCGGTAACAGGAGCCGTTGTCGGTGACTAGGCGGTGGATGTGGGTGATGCCGTGGCGGGCGAAGAACTCCCGCGCGCGGTGGACGAACCCGATCGCCGTGCGGGCCTTCTCGTCGGGCAAGGCTTCGGTGTAGGCCAGGTCCCGTCGGTCGCGCGGTCGACTCGATCGCCCGCGGTCCCGGCACCGGTATCCCGACACTCGCCCGCAATGACGAGCTGTCAGATCGCAGCGAGAGGCAGCTACTTGATGAGGAAGCCGGCGTCGACCGGCAAGGCCACGCCGGTCACGTACCGCGCGTCGTCAGACGCGAGCCACGCGACGGCGCTACTCACGTCCGATGCCTCGATGACCGGGATCGGCATCTGGTTGGCCAGCACCCCGGCCGCGTCCGGGTCCTTCGCGAGCCACTCCTGGACGACGTCGTTGTTCACCATCGGAGTGTTCACCCCGGTCGGTGCCACCGCGTTGACCCGGATGTTCTTCGGCGCGAGCCAGAATGACCAGGTCTTCATGAGACCGAGGACGCCGTGCTTCGAGGCGGTGTACCCGTCCTGGGCACCGCTCCCGTTGCCGCCTCGCCCGCTGAGCCCTTGGGTTGAACTGGTGAGGATGATCGAGCCGCCTTCACCCTGCTCGATGATCTGATCAACGCCGGCGTGCACGGTGTTGTACACACCGGTCAGGTTGACCGCGACGGTGTCGAGGAACGTCTGATACTGATTGCTC
This sequence comes from Amycolatopsis thermoflava N1165, assembly GCF_000473265.1. Taxonomy (NCBI): domain Bacteria; kingdom Bacillati; phylum Actinomycetota; class Actinomycetes; order Pseudonocardiales; family Pseudonocardiaceae; genus Amycolatopsis; species Amycolatopsis thermoflava. Next base: position 8,328,568 of record NZ_KI421511.1, on the reverse strand, counting down.
TCACGCACGGACTGCGGAGCGATGCCAGCGTTGGCTACGATGACGTCGAGCCGACCGAGCTGAGAGATCCCTTCGGCAACCGCACGGTTGACCGCATCCGCATCCCGCACGTCGGTCTGGCTGTAGACGATCTTCCGGCCGGTCGCTTCCACTGCCGCCACGGTCTCACGGAGGTCTTCGGGCGTGGCTAGCGGATAGTGAACAGTGTCGATCTGGTCGCACAGATCGAGGGCGATGATGTCGGCGCCTTCCTCAGCTAGGCGAACCGCGTGGCTCCGCCCCTGCCCCCGTGCAGCGCCGGTCACCAGCGCCACTTTTCCCGCCAACTTCAGACTCACGTGAATTTCCTTCCGATTCTTCTTCTCATCAGCGTTCGCAGCCCGCAAGGGAGGGAAGTGGGATTGCCGGGCCGATGGCCACCTCTTCACAGCGATTCCGGCATCCATGGGCAGAGTTGTTCCGTGATTTGTCGGCCGGACTCAGCTCCCGCCACTGTCCGATCGCGGTCGCTGCTTGCGAGATCAGGACATGACGAAGCCGGGATAGTCGTTCGCCGACTCCTTGAGAAGCGCGTCGCGATAGCGCTTGACACCACCGAGGTAGAAAAGCGGAGCGTGTGCCTTTCCGGGGATGTTGTCACCCAGGAAGTAGTTGTTCCGGCCCTTCGCCACCACGGTGTCATTCAAGATTCCGGTCAGGGTGTCGCGCCACTCGTCCGACGCCTCTGCCGACGCGTTGCTCACCGTGAGCTCCCGGTCGCGCATATACCTGATGAGGTTGGCGATCCACTCGGACGCGTCCTCGATGACGACCGGTGCGTTCGCGAACGGCACGTGGGGTCCCAAGATCATGAAAAAGTTCGGAAAGTCGTTGACGGCTACCCCGAGATAGGTGGAAGGACCGTCCTTCCATTTGTCCGCGATCGACACCCCTCCGCGCCCACGGATGTCCATTCGGGTGATCGCGCCGGTCGCGGCGTCGAATCCGGTCGCGAAGATGATCACGTCGGCCTCGTGCACCTGCTCGCCGACCTTGACTCCGGTCTCGGTGATCTCCGAGATCGGCTCCTGACTCACGTCGACGAGTGAGACGTTGTCCCGATTGAAGGTCTCGTAGTAGAAGTGCCCGAGGGGCGGACGCTTCCCGCAGAACGGGTAGTCCTTGGGACACAACAATTCAGCAGTGGCCTCGTCTTTGACGATGGTACGGATCTTGTTCCTGATGAACTCGGAGACCACCTCGTTGGTGCGCTCGTCGGTGAACACATCATCGAACGTCTCGAACACAAAATGGAATCCGCCGATCTCCCATCCCCGTTCGAGGATGAGTTGCATCTCCTCCGAGGTGACATCATCGAATGTCCGCCCGGCCAGGCCGAGGTCGAACCCGAAGACCTGCTCCCGGGCCCGCTTCCAGATATCGGGATAACGTTCCCGGATACTCTCACGCTCGTTCTCGTGAAGAGTCGCATTACGTGCCGGTATGACGTAGTTGGGTGTGCGCTGGAAAACGGTCACGTGGGCAGCGGTATGAGCAATCGTCGGGATGAGCTGGACGGCGCTCGCGCCGGTTCCGATCACCGCCACCCGCTTACCCGAAAGATCGACGCCATCCTCCGGCCAGCGGGCCGTCATGTACCACTCGCCCCGGAAGTCGTCGACCCCTTTGAAATCAGGCTTGTACGCCGCCGAGAGCGGTCCGGTCGCGCTGACGACGAAGCGTGTGGTGACCTCTTCGCCACTGTCAGTGGTGACGACCCACAGCTCGCGCTCATCGTCGTAACGGGCAGAGGCCACACGGGTGCCAAGTGTCACCTGATCACGGAGACCGAACCTGTCGGCGACGTGATTGAGGTAGGCGTATATCTCGTGCTGAGGGGTGTATCGCTCGCTCCAGGTCCAATCGTTCTGGAGCTCTTCGGAGAACGAGTAGGCAAAGATCCACGATTGGCTATCGGTCCGGGCACCCGGGTACCGATTCCAGTACCACACGCCCCCGATCTCCGGCGCTTCGTCGAAGCATCGGGCCGAAAGGCCGTGCTGCCGTAGATCATAGAGGTGACGCAAGCCCGCGAAGCCGGCTCCGATCACGACCACATCCACATCCACCGCCGGGCTTCGATTTTCCGCGACTGCGGACTTGCCTTCGGCAGCGACCATTGTGACGTCCTTTCCACATGCCTGGGTGCCGCGCTCATGCAGCTGTTCGGAGAGTTCCTAGGCCGATTGGGCGCACATGCCCTGCAGCCCTGGGAGACAAGCGTCGGCGGGTCCACGCCGAGTCGCACTGTTCGTATATACGTTGCTCTATGTCTTGTATACGGACAGCAGGGAGACTACGACATGGTCTGCGTCACGTCAACCGGGTCGGTCCGACTCTGATCGGCATGAGCCAGCAAGGAAGCTCCCGACGTCAGTACGATGTGTTCCTTCCCCAGAACGACATCTGATCAGGGCCGTCGCGACGGTGCGCCGAACACCGGCAGCCCAGCCCAAGCGTCGATCGGTCGGCGAAGTTCAACGACAACACCAAAGGCCGGAGCCCTGGGTACCCTGGTGGTCGATGCTCCGGGCATCGAGGCGCCGTCCGGGTCGGCGGGTCCTGAAGCGAGGGTGATCAGGGTGGTTTCCTTGACACACCAGCGCGCAGCGAGGCCGCGTTCGACGCTCGGCGTGTACGCGGTGGCACCGGGGGGCCACGCGGTCAAGTCCATACCGCCCGCGGGGACGGAAGACACGGCGATCGTGTGATCTCCCGAGGTACTATCCTTATCGATTACCTCAGGCTCGAACAACCCGGTAATCCCGCGTTGGGGACAAGCCTTCGAAGGTATAGACGACTCCGTCGACGAACCGAGGTGCTGTCGCAGCGGCCAGCGCTTGGCGCGACGCGGTTGAACGGCCTGTCCTTACCCCACATCAACGATCGAGGTGCACTGGCCATCACGCTCCTCGCTCTGGCCCTTGTCCGTGACCGGATGCCCGCCCCCAGGTCCTACCCTCGGCCGACGCTCGCCCTGGCCGCGGTGTCGCGGGTTTCGCGGATGATCTCGTCGATCTTGTCAGAGAATCGGGAGATGGGTCCGGCGACGGTAATGACGGCGCAGACTCGTTCGTTGTCGAAGACGGGGGCAGAGACAGCCTGCAGGTCGGGAAGGGTCTCGCCGGCGTTGACGGCGTAGCCGTCAACGCGGACTTTTTCGAGTTCCTCGAGCACTTGGGAGCGTTTGGCGACGGCGGGAACGTGCCGATTGAGGTATTTTTCGCGATATTTTTCCGGCGCGTAGGCGAGGTAGCATTTCCCCGCACTGGTGGGATAGAGGGGCCGTCGCACTCCGAGGACGGGAGTGTACCGGACGACGTGCGAGGATTCGATAGCCTCGGTATAAATGATACAGTCGCCGGCCAACATCACCAATGTCACCGTCTCGTCGAATTCCAGGTGAAGTGCTTCCATCGCGGCGCGTACACGCTGATCCTGGGCGGATGGATTGATCAACAATGCCCGGACGGCGTTGCCCAAGGTGTAGCGACCGTCTTCAGTGGCTTGCAGGTACCCGGTGGAGACAAGCCCGTGCACAAGTCCGTGAACCGACGAGCGGGGCGCGTCGAGTTCGTTGACCAGGTCCGCGAGCCGGACACTGCTCTCGGATCGTGCAACGAATTCCAGAATTCCGGTTACTCGTGACACGGTCCGGTGCTCCTGCGAACCACTTGAAGTCGGCCCCGTCATTGTCTTCCCGTCCCGTGCTGTGTTCTCCGGCGCCTGACCAACTGAGCACCATGCCATCGAGTGACATCATACGGTCTCAGGCTCGGAGAACGCTTCAATGACCCCGCGCGCGTGCACCAGCCCTTCCTCCGGCTGGGTGAACACCACTGGGTGTCGATCAGTGTTCGCAAGCGATCTATCTACCACACCTGATCAGCGTTTCGAGGCCGAGGGTCAACCAGCACAAGACCCAGGTGAACGTTGCCGCGGACACTTGACCCGGCCCAAGGCAGGGGCCTATCGTCCTCACGCGTTCATATATAAGACGATCCTGTTCGCATACCAGAACCCGGGAGGGCCAGCCTCGTTGCGTCACTTTTCGTCACCCACCAGGTCCTGGCCACATGCCCAGCACAACAGGGCCGCCGCCGCGTCCGCCAACTCCGAGAGGGTTCACCATGAGCGCATCTGATCACCTGCGGGCTCAGCTGTTCATCGCCGGACAGTGGCGAGACGGCGGCGCGGGTACCGTCAACGATCTCGTCAATCCCGCCACCGATGAGGTGCTGGGAACCACACCGCGCGCCAGCATCCAGGATCTTGACGACGCCGCGAATGCTGCCGACGAGGCCTTCCGCGGATGGTCACGCACCAGCGCCGTCGAGCGGTCCGCCATCCTGAACAAAACCGCAGCACTGCTGCGTGAGCGCACCGAATCCATCGCTCGCGATCTGACAAGGGAACAGGGCAAGCCGCTGGCAGAAGCAGAGCTGGAAGTTGCCCTCAGCGCCGAAACCTTTGAATGGTTCGCCGCCGAGGCCTTGCGCTCCTACGGGCGCACCATGCCCGCACGATTTTCCGGTCAGCGCCAAATGGTGATCAATCAGCCGCTGGGGCCCGTGCTCGCACTTACACCGTGGAACTTTCCGATCCTGCTGCCCGCCCGCAAGATCGCCGCCGCCCTCGCCGCAGGGTGCACCGTTATCATCAAACCCGCAGAAGAAACCCCCAGCCCTACCGTGGCCATCGCTCAAGCTCTCCACGACGCCGGCCTTCCCGCCGGAGCCCTCAACGTCGTCCTCGGTGTGCCTTCGGAGATTTCTCGCCACCTCATTGCCGCGAAGGCGATCCGTAAGATCAGCTTCACCGGATCCACTACAGTAGGACGGCACCTCGCCGGACTCGCAGCGCAGTATGCCAAGCCCAGCACCATGGAACTGGGCGGCCACGCACCAGTCGTCATCTTTGCCGACGCCGACCTCGATAAAACCGTTGCCGCCTGCGTCGCTGGAAAGACCCGCAACGCCGGTCAGGTCTGCACCTCCCCCACCCGTTTCATCGTCCACGAATCCATCCGTGACGAGTTCGTGGTCCGCTTCGGCCAGGCCATGTCCGAACTCAAAGTCGGCGAAGGCCTGGATCCCGGCGTGCAGATGGGTCCATTGGCCAACGGTCGTCGCCTCGTCGCAGTCGGCGAACTCGTCGATGACGCCGCAGCACAGGGAGCTGAGATCGTCACCGGCGGCAGCCGCATCGGTACCACCGGGAACTTCTTCCAGCCCACCCTGATCGCCGATGCCCCTTTCACCGCCCGAGCCATGAACGAAGAGCCATTCGGCCCCGTAGCCCTGGTCAACTCCTTCACTGATGTGGAAGACGCGCTCGCCCAGGCGCATCGCCTAGACGTGGGACTGGCCGGATACGTCTTCACACAGTCTGCCGACACTGCCATGGCCATGGGCGAAGAACTGCAGGCCGGCGGCATCGGCATCAACTCCTTCTCCGTCTCCAGCATCGAAGCCCCCTTCGGTGGCCTCAAGGACAGCGGATACGGCTACGAGGGCGGATACGAAGGCCTCGATGGATACCAGCACCACAAGTACATCAACCACGTCGCGTGAGAATCCACCTGCCCGCACCCTCCGATCGATAGCTCTTCGAAGGACGAGATGACCTCCTACCGCACTCGGTCGATTCAGCTCCACGACTTCGGTACCCCGCCGACGCTGACACAGCACGAAAACGACGCCCCGAACGGATCCGAAGTCCTCGTTCAAGTCACCGGAGCGGGGGTGTGCCACAGCGATCTGCATCTGCAGGACGGCTACTACGACCTCGGGGGCGGCGAGCACCTCTCCTTCAGACAACGGGTCACCTTCCCGGTGACACCGGGCCATGAAATCTCCGGCGTCGTCGTTGCGCGTGGAGAAGACGCCACCGACGCAACGATCGGACAGGAGGTCCTTGTATGCCCGTGGGTGGGTTGCGGCGATTGTCCGCGATGCATTCGCGGGCACGAAAACCTTTGCCGCAACTCCCAATTCCTTGGAGTCAACCGTGACGGTGGATACGCCGAGCACGTGCTCGTGCCCCACTCCCGGTACCTGATCGAACTCGGAGACCTCGACCCTGCCCGGGCCGCTCCGCTGACCTGCTCTGGGCTGACCACCTACAGTGCGATCGGAAAGTTCGGCAACGAACTGAACAAGGAGCCACTGGTGATCTTCGGTGCGGGCGGGCTCGGACTGATGGCCGTGGGTCTGCTCACCATCATGGGCAAGGCCCGTCCCGTCGTCGTCGAGATCGACCCCGAACGCCGGTCCGCCGCCCTTGCGGCGGGAGCGCAGGCGGCCATCGACCCAACGGACGGGGACGCCGATGAGCAGATCCGAGCCGCCGTCGGTGGGCCAGTGCTGGCGATTCTCGACGTCGTTGGAGCCGGCGCAACGTTCGCCCAGTCTTACCGGCTGATCGAAAAGGGAGGCCGCATCGTGATCGCCGGCCTACTCGGCGGAGACACCCGATTGCAGGTACCGCTCATACCAATGCGCTCAATCAGTATCGAAGGTTCCTATATCGGGACACTCGATGAATTGCGTGAGCTCGTTACCCTCGTCCGCACCCACGGACTTCCCGACATCCCGGTACACACCCGCGCGTTGCCCGAAGCTCCCCAAGCCATGGAAGAGCTCCGCTCGGGTTCTGTGGTCGGGCGATTCGTGCTCGTGCCCTAGTGGCCTGAGTCGTTAATTCAGTGTCAGGCTAGGTTGTGGCGAGGCCGAGTTCGAAGCTGGTGCCACTGGCCCTGTCCGACGACGAACGTCGAACGCGACGCACTGGTCGACGCACCAGGTGGACACGTTCAAGATCAGCAAGGATCCGTTGTTCGTGCCGTTCGAGCATCCTCGCGCTTCTCGAACGGCTCCCGCAGACGCCGGCGTTCGTGATGTCCGCGGCGTTCGAGGTCCTCGCCTGGAACAATCTCGCGGCGGCACAGGCCGCGCCGATGCTCACGAAACCTTCCGGCACCCGGCCGTCGGAGAGATCACCCTCGACTGCGACACGCTCACGCTCACAGACCGCGACCAGCACCTCGTGCTCTACAGCGCGCCACGTGGATCCCGTGACATCAACGCAAGCAAACCGCTCTGACGATACCGGTCACGACGGCTGCCTCATCTTCCGATTCCACGCAGTGTCGATCGGTGGACGGCGTGCGGACCGAACGGCCTCGTCACGTTTGGCCGGCAGGAACGTCAGGGTCATCGGGAGCGCTGACATGGCGGTGCAGTCGCTCGACGTCCTGCGGCTTGGTCAGGGTCGCACGCCTGACAAGTCTGTGTCTTCAATTCGGCTTTCCCTCGGCCATGCTCGCGAAACGTCCGGCCGTCGGAGACGGTAGCGACAACCGTCATCGATTGCACGACGTCGGGCACCGATACGTCCTCGATCAGCGTCCAGGCTCAGCACCGCCGTCGCCAACGTCCTGGTCTCATCTGGTTAGCGGTCTCCGCCCGCTTCGATGCGGGTGATGATCGCATCGATGCGGCGCCTGGTATCGCCTTTGTCCGTCATGGCGAAGCATGGGCCGTTGTCCGAGACGCCCCAGGGCACGAGGACGTCGAAGTCGAGGTCACAGACCAGGGCCAGGCTGTCGAGGTACTGCTCGCGCAGATCCGGGTCCAGCAGGACGGCCTTCCACTGCCCGTCCTCGATCCAGATGAAGTCGCCGGTGAACAGGAAGCGGTGCGCGCCACTGTCCCACAGGTAGCTGGTGGTGCCGGCGGTGTGGCCGGGGGTGGGGATCGCTTCCAGGTCTTCGGCGAGCAGTTGCCTGCGGTCGAAGGTACCGGCGACCTGCATTTGCCGCGCCGTCGAAGCGCTGTCGCGCTCATGGACGAACGCGGGCACGGCACCGGCGGGGGCGCCGTACATGGCTTCGTGTTCGTGGTTGATCAACAGCATCAACGCTCCGCCGAGGTCGTCAATGGCCTTAGCGTCCGCGGTCAGGCCCGGGGAGTTGCACACGAGCACGTTGCCGGCAGGGCGCTCGAGCAGGAACGACCGCAGCAGCACGTTGTGCTGGTACGGCAGGCGCGCAGTGCTGGTGGCGCGCAGGCCTGCGACGGGAACGTCGAGAGCTGAGGTTGAGGTGGCCATGCGGGGTCTTCTCCCTTCGAGTGGAATGGGCGGTCATCGGCCGGCTTCGCCCCGCAGGCACCGGACGAGCGACCACGTGCGGGCGCGTGTTTCTTCTCCGAGGAGTTCGGTGTGGCTGAGCATGAGTTCTGTGGCACCGGCGTCGAGGTAGCGACTCAGCGCGGCGGCGACGGTGTCTTCGTCGCCGGCGATCAGCAGGTCGGCCGCGCTGGACAAGCCTTCGGCCGCGACGATCTTCCGGTAGGACGGGATGTTGTCGTAGAAGCCGAGCGACTCCGCCGCGCGAGCGCGAGCGGCGGCGGCGTCGTCGGTGACCACCACCGGCACCCCGGCCACGATCCGCGGCTCCGGCCGTCCGGCCGCGGCCGCAGCTTCGCGGATCACGGGCGCGATCCGCTCGGCGATCGTGCGCGGCCCCGCGAGATAGGGCGCGGTGCCGTCGGCGAGCGCACCCGCCACCGCGAGCGCCTTCGGCCCCATCGCGGCCGCCAGGATCGGGATCCGCGGCGCGGACCCGACAACTGCGACGGGTGCGGCCGGCCGCGATACGAGGGTTTCGCCCTCGAAAGGTGCGTCGTCCCCGTCGAGCAGCGGACGCAGGGCGGCAAGGTATTCGCGCAGATGCCGGATCTGCGGCGGATATGGCACGCCGAACTGCGGCTCCAGCAGCGTGCGTGCGCCGAGCCCGATGCCGAGCCGGAAACGCCCGGCGGTTGCGGCTTGCGCGGTCTTCGCAGCAGCGGCGACGAGCAAGGGGTGCCGGGGGTACATCGGCACGGTCGAGGTTCCGACGTGGATCCCGGGCTCCGCCCGGCCGGCGAGGGAGGCCAGCTGGATCGCGTCGTAGTCGACGGCCTGCCCGAACCACAACGTGTGCACCCCGTCGCGGGCTGCCTCGCGGGCGAGCTCGACGGTGCGGTCGACGAGGTTGGCCGCGCCCGTTCTCTGCGCGAACGTTCCGCCCAGGAACACACCTACCCGGGTTCCCACGGTGGCCACGAGGTTTTCCTCACTTCCTCTGATTGCAGGGACTGAAATCAGGTTAGCCTCTGATTTCAGTCCCTGCAATCACCTACGATGAGCCCATGGGACGATGGCCGGGCGGGACGCAGCAACGGCTGCAGGAAGCCGCGATCAAGTTGTTCTCCGAGAGCGGCTACGACTCGACCACGGTGGCCGACATCGCCGGGACCGCCGGAGTGACCGAGCGCACCTTCTACAACCACTTCGCCGACAAGCGCGACGTGCTCTTCCCCGATCAGCAGCAGTTCATCGCCGAAGTCGCCGAAGCGGTGACCGCAGCACCCCCCGGCCAACCCCCGCTCGACACGATCGTCGCCGCCCTCCGGCACACGGCCGACTGGTTCGACCAACACCGCGACGCGGCGCAGCGCCGCCGGAAGATCCTCGACACCCGCGCGGAACTGAGGGAACGCGAACTGGCCAAGATGGCCGCGCTCGACACGGCGATCGCGGCCGCACTGCGCGAACGGGGATGCCCGACCGGTACCGCGACCCTGACCGCGGTGGCCGCGGTGGCCGCCTATCGACTGGCCGTCGACACCTGGCTGACCGACCCGGAGCATCGCTCGCTCAGGCAGCACCTGAACTGGAGTTTCGAAGAACTGCGTGCCGCAGCGAAGAATTGGTGACCCGGGACAGAGCCGGCGCGTTCGGATTCGCTGGGCATCGGACTTCGCGCGCCCATGATCGTCACACCGCGCGGCAACTTTTCCTTCACCCGCACCCGGGCCCGATTCGCCCGCTGGTGGAACGCATCGGTTTCCGCGGCACGAGGATCCCGAAGCGATCGACCAAACGACCGATGCGGGGTGGATCGTCCATCCCTGAACGCCCTGCGACGGCCACCAAGACCGGGAATCTTTCTTCGCACGTTATCTAAACCGTCCAAGGGACTTATCGGCGGGGAAATGTCAACCCGCTGCTTGAAGCCGCTCTGGGCCCCGACTCCCGTATCTGCCTCTCCTCGACCTCGGACATCGGCGTCGTCCGGGAGTGGACGGGGACCCGCTTCCGCGCACGAGTGCGCTGGGTCGGCCCGGTGACGAGCAAACGGCCGTCGCGCTCCAAGACCTTCGGTACGGAGGATGAGGCCCTGTCGTGGATGGACCGGCTTCGCACGCTGGCGGAACAGGGACTCGCTCCGGCAGCCGCAACTCAGACGCTCGCTGTGTACATCGACGCTGTGATGCCGCTGGCTCTTCGGAGTCTGGAGAGCAAGACGTCAGCCCCTTATCTGGCGGGGTGGCGTAAGCGTGTGGGCACCCTGGATGCTCGCTGACCACGACACAGTGATCCCTGCACCCGGAGCGCGCATCGGTGGGTCTGCCCAGCCTTCGGTTGGCACCGGGGCTGACTGTTCAGGCCGCTGTTGCGGTCGTGTAGATGGTCTCACCATTGTCCGTCAGCAACCACTTCAGCGCGTGCGGTGTGCCCGTCCGGTCGGGGCAGGAAGCGGCGGCCAGATCCGCGGCCGGCGGCGAAGGGATCACTGGTGCCGGGTGCCGCCGTCGACGTGGATCGTCTCGCCTGTGACCCGTCCCGCCCCCAGGAGCCACATGGTGGTGTCGGTGACGTCGTCGAGAGTCCCGACCCTGCCGGCGAGGGATGCTGCGGCGGCGCCGTTGTACAGGGCGCGGCGGCGCTCGTCGGGGAGCCGGTCCCAGGCGCCGGAGTCCGTGATGCCGGGCGCGATCGCGTTGACGCGCAACGGCGCGAGCTCGACGGCCAGGTGGGTGACCAGTGCGGCCAAGGTGGCGTTGGCGGCACCTTTGACGACGGTGCCGGGCTTGGGCTTCCAGCCCACGATGCCGGAGAAGAACAGGAACGACCCTCCGGCTGGCATTCGGGGCGCGAAGTGCTTGGCCAGCAGCAGCGGACCGATGACCTTGGCAGCGAACGCGGCGTGGATCTTGTCGTGCTCCAAGGCAGCCACCGGCACGTCGTGGTGAGCCGACGCCGTGGAGATCACGTGGTCGAAGTCGCCGAGGGACTCCGCTGCTACAGCGATGGCGGTCTCGTCGGTGACGTCGATCCGCACCTCTGCGCCGGACCGTGCCGCGACGACGACGCGGGCGCCGGCGTGTTCGGTGCGGCGGACGATTTCGGCGCCGATGCCGCGGGCGCCGCCGACCACCAGGATTCGCTTGCCTGTCAGGTTCTCGCTCATGTCCGCGACGGTATAGATTGGATACCAGTATCTTCAACGCTACCGGGAGGACCCGCGTGGGTAAGGCGTACAACATCATGGCGGCGACCTGCCCGAGCCGCACCGTGCTACACCGCATCGGAGCGCGCTGGACTGTGTTCGTCGTCAACGCCCTGGAACACGGGCCGATGCGATTCACCGAACTCAAGGCTCACATCAGTGAGATCACGCCGAAGGCGCTGACCGAAACCCTGCGCGCCATGCAGGCCGACGGCCTGCTCTCCCGCACCGATCTGGGCGGCAACCCCCCACACGTCGAATACGCGCTGACCGACCTCGGCCGCTCCCTGCTGGTTCCGCTGCGCGCCGTGCGGCAGTGGGCCGAGGCCCACGTACCGGACATCCTCGCAGCTCGCGAACAGGCCAGCGCAGAGGATGCATACTAGCTAGAGGTCTTCTCGGTTTAGTTTTTTTCCAGGAGTAGCCGTCGATCTGGTTGGCGACGTCGCGGCGGATCTCATCGGTTACATGCATGTAGCGCGCTTTCATGGAGACCGTGGACCACCCATGGTGTCCATGACGGTCCGGCAAACTGAATCTTGCGAGCTAGCGTTATCTGATCACCGAAAGGAGGTGATCAGAAATGAGCAAGTCGGACCGCAACGCGGGGAAGCGTTGGTCGGACGACGAACGTCAGCAACTCAAGGACCTCGCGAAGAAGAACACGCCTACGCGCGTGATCGGCCTCAAGTTGGGCCGCACCGAGGACGCTGTCCGGGCCGAAGCCCAGAAGGACGGCGTGTCTCTGAAGCCGACGAACCAGTCGCCATACAACCGCACGAAGAAGTAGTTGGTCCCAACGTGGTCCCAGACCGGTCGAGCTCGATGATCAAGAGGACTGTCGGGATCACACACGGGAAGAGCCCCTGACCTGGGGTTTCACCCAGATCAGGGGCTCTCTCTCGCCGGTCGGGCTGACAGGATTTGAACCTGCGACCCCTTGACCCCCAATGCCGTCGACGCAACACGCTGACCTGCAGAAACAGAGAATACCCTGCGTAAGGCGGGACGGTGCGGCACGTTCGGGAAGGTTCAGCGAACAATGCGAACATTCGCGGCCCCACATTCGCTCCATCCCTACAGCCCATTGCACGTGTCCCGCTCCGTCGACGCGACCTGGCACCGACGGCTTGAAGAATGACCCCTTCGGCGTGAAGTGTACGGCCCACGCCGCACACTTCACGCCGAAACATGGCTTCCACAAGTCGACGCGGGTCGTCTAGCTCCATTGAGGAGCCGCTCCTGGCCGATCACCGCGCGGGGCGCTGGTCGCGACCTGCCCTCCTCATGCGCCCCGGAGTCGGGCAGCACCCACGCCTGGCCGCGCATGTTCGAGTCCTCAGCATTACTACCCATGGAGGGGAACGGGTTCGACCAATGTTTCTCATCGACTGGTGGCGAACACGCGTTTTTGGGCTGTGTGCCAACTGATGGCCAGCTCCGCCCGGACCGGTGTGTTGGTGATCGTGCCGGCGCTGCCGTCTATTCGGGCTGGCCCCATTCGCGCTGTGGTCTTCCCCTCGTCGGCATAGGCGGCGCAACTGCCGGTCACCCGGGGCCATGCGACCAACCGCGCGACGAGCAGATCTTTCGACCGCGTCGACGAGCGCGAATCGGCCTCTGTCAGCCGAAGAACGCGACGGTGCGTGCCTCCACGCTGGCCCTCGGGGCTGCGTCGGGGCGCGAGGTGGGATCGTCGATCGCGCTGTGCGCCACCGGGAACGGTACCGAGGAGTCGGTGTCCCAGAGGCGGAACAGCAGCGCCTCGTCCGGCTGCATGTCCGGGAAGTAGTACCAGCGCTGGTTCGGGTGGTGCACGAGGTTCAGGCCGATGAACGGCGTCGGCTGGTCCGGTCGTTCGTGGATCGGGACCGGCACGTACTGGTCCAGACCGGTGGTGCGGGCGTCGGCGACAGCGAGAGGAACCCGTTCGACCGGACGGATGCCGCGCCACACGTTGATCTCCGACCAGCGTCCCGCCAGCCACTCGTCGGCCTCGGCGCCCATGGCCCGGCGGATCCAGACCTCGAAGCTCGCGCCGTCGTAGTCGGCGTGCGCCGCGCGCGCCGGTGGCCGTTCGCCCCGCTTCTCGCCGTCCTCGAAGCGCGCCATCGTGTGGAAGACAACGACCTTCACCGCACCGGTCGCCGCCTTGACCAGCTCCTCGAGTTCAGCCTTGTAGACCCGCTCCACCTCCTCGACGTCGGTGAAGTCCTGCACCTTCGTCTGGTGCTCGACCAGAGCGAACCCGTGCACGTCGAGATGGAAGTCCTCGCTGATCGGGCGGGCGTTCGTGATCGTGGTGTCAACGGAGCGGAAGCGGGCCGTGGAAGCAGCGTGCTGGCCGGCGTAGAAGATCCCGGCAGGCTCGGCCGGGTCTGCGTACTGCAGCGGCACCGTCACGGACGAAAGAGCCTGTGTGGTCATAGTTCCTCCTGAAGGTTCGAAGTGTCGGTGCGCGTCCCCTCGGGGAGCGCGCGCAAGGTGGTCGAGGGTGACTCGCCGAAGCGGCGTCGGTAGGCGCCGGCGAAGCGCGGAACGTGGGTGAAGCCCCATCGCAGGGCCACCTCCGTCACCGTCACGCCGGATCCCGGACCGGCGGCGGCGAGCTCGTCGCGGACACGCGCGAGCCGAATGCGCTGAACGTACTCGCGCGGTGAGACGCCGATGTGATCTTGGAAATGGCGTTGAAGCGAGCGAGAGCTCACTCCGGCGTGGCGCGCGAGCCGCTCCAATGACAGGTCGCTGCCGGGCTGGGTCTCGATGAGCTCGACAGCCCGCCGCAGTGGTCCGGGCCGGTGGGCGTAGGCGCGGCTGCCGGCGAGCTGGGCGCTGTAGTTGTGTGGTTGGGCGAGCAGCAGGCCGCTCATCAGAAACGCCGACCAGGGGTTGTCGCCGAGTGTCCAAGCCGCCGCCAGCCCCGTGCCCGTTCCCAGGTCGCCGACCAGCAGAGTCACCGCCCGCGCCCACGTCCCGGCGGCCGGGGCGCGTAGGTCCATCGCGGGGCGGAACACCAACGGCGTCGTGATCGGGCGGTCGAGCAGTTCCTCGAGGCGAGCCTCGAGCGCAGCGCGCTCGATCCGGACGTGGAGCTGCCGGTACTCGGCGCTCAGCCGCATGCTCACCGGCATCGACGGTGAGATGATCCCGGCGGTGTTCCGGTCCACCACGATCTCGTCGGCGCCGCAGGTGATGCGGTTGTGCCCGCCCCACGAGAGGTTGACGTCGTAGTAGTCGATCTGCTCGGTCAGCGTCACCCCGAGCTCGGCCCCGCGATGCTGGCCATAAACCAGCGAGAGTGGACCCAGCGGGGCAACGGCGACATCGGCGGTCACTGCGCCGCGTCCGCGGTGCGGGGTCAGCCGGTGCGGGGTGAGGACCTGGGACACCGACGTCCGGAACGCGTCGATGTCGGAGGCGCGCAGCACCGAGTACCGTTCCAGCAAGGCCGAACTCGACATCCGCCCGGCCTCATGCCTTCGCCGGCTCGCGATCGGCGGCGGTGAGGCCCCGATGCGCGGGCACCGCGCCGATCTCGGCGGCCGATAGCTGCGGCTTGCCGAGCCGGATCGAGAACACCGTGACGACTTGGGCCACCACGATCAGCCCCGCGACCAACCACGGCGCGCCGTCCAGCTGGATGATCAGGGCCGCAGCGAGGAGCGGGGTCGGCCCCGCGACGAGCGCCTGCTGGAGCTCGCGGGACGAGGTGAAGCCCGCGGCGCGCGACTCGGTGCGGAAGAGCACCGGGCCGATCACCAGCTGCGCGACGACGCTCGGGGACCAGCAAACGGCCCAGAGGACTGCGCCCGCGATGACGACCAGGGTCATGTTTCGCGTGCCGAGGAGCGCGAAGTACGGGAACGCCAGCAGAATCCCGGCGATCGCGCCGACGAGGAGGACGGTCTTCGCACTCCATCGGTCGCACGCCTTTCCCCACAGGGGCAGAGCGATGACACCGGCCACGTACATGACGAGCAGCGCGAGGGCCGTTTGGGAGAAGGTGAGCTTGAGCTGGTTGGCCATGTAGCTGATGCCGAAGGCGTTGGCCACGTACCCGATCACGTTGCTGGCGGTCGGCATGAGGAAGGCCGCGAGGTAGTTCCGTGGGCTCGCGGCGAACGCTGCCCTGATCGCGGCGAGCGGGTTCGCCCGGCTGCGAGCGATGCGCCCTTGGGCGCGCGCCTCCTCGACACGTCGGTACTCCGCGGTCTCTTCCATCCCACGGCGAAGGATGAGCGCGAGCACTGTCAGAACCCCGGCGAACAGGAACGGGATGCGCCAGCCCCATGCCACGAACGCGGCCTGGCCGATCACGAGGTTGATCGCGGCGAAGAAGACCAATGACAGGATCGACCCGGCCATGGTGGCGTTGTAGAGGAACGACGTCTGGAAGCCCTTGGTGCGCGGCCGCGCGGACTCGTTCACATAGACCATCGCGGTGCCGAGCTCGGCACCCGTGCCGAACCCCTGGGCAACCCGGCAGAGGACCAGCAGCACCGGTGCCCAGACTCCGATGGACGCGTACGGCGGGATGAACCCGATCGCCGCGGTGGCCACACCGACCAGCACGATGGAGGCCAGCAGGATCGGGCGCCGGCCCCAACGGTCGCTCAAGGCGCCGAGCACGATACCGCCGATCGGCCGCGCGATGAAGCCCGCGGCGAACGCGCCGAAGGTCCCGATCGTCGCGGCACTGCCGGCACTCGGCGGGAAGAACAGTGGGGCGAATACGACCCCGGCGACATAGGCGTAGAGGCCGTAGTCGTACCACTCGATGAAGGTGCCCGCGCTGCCCGCGATGATCGCACGGGCCGAGCGGCGTGACGTGAGTTCACCCGCTCCACGTGGCGGGTCGGTGGGTGTGGCCATGTCTTCCTGATCTCCTTTGACCAGTCATGGGTGGACGGGATGTCGGCGGTCAGCCGACGACGAACGGATCGCGGACTTCGCCCGCGGTCTCGATCCATACCGCTTTCGTGTGGAGGAACTCGTCAACGGCGTGGCGGCCGTTTTCGCGCCCCCAGCCGCTGGCTCCGCTGCCGCCGAAGGGCACGTTCGGCGCGACCGCGCGGTAGCTGTTGACCCACACGGTGCCGGCGCGCAGCCGGGCGGCGACACGATGGGCCCGCCCGACGTCCGAGGTCCACAGGCCGGCCCCGAGGCTGAATTCGGTGCTGTTGGCGACGGCGATCGCCTCCTCCTCGCTCGCGACGTCCAACACGGCCAGCACCGGCCCGAAGACCTCCTTCTGCGCGATTTCGGCGTCGCGCACCACGTCGGTGAGGATCGTCGGCTCCACAAAGAGTCCACCCAGCTCGGGATCACGCCGGCCGCCCGTGACTACAGAGGCGCCTGCCGCGACCGCACGGTCGATGAACCCCAGGACGGTGTCCAGCTGTCGCTGGTTCGCCAGCGGCCCCATCTCCGTGTCGGGCAGGAGTGGGTCGCCCAGCCGGATGGCCTTTGCCCGATCGACTATCAGTCCGAGCAGCTGCTCGCGGACGTCGCGGTGGACCACGAGCCGGGAGCCTGCGATGCAGGTCTGCCCGCCGGCGGCGAAGATGCCGGCGATCACGCCGTTCGCCGCGGCCTCGAGATCGGCGTCCGGCAGGACGACCTGGGCGGACTTGCCGCCCAGCTCCAGCAGGACCGGCGTCAGCCGGGCCCCCGCGCTCGCGGCGATCGCCGCTCCGACCGCCGGTGATCCAGTGAAGGCGATCTTGTCGACGCCCGGGTGGTCGACCAGCGCCCTGCCCAGTTCGGCGCTTTGCCCGGTGATCACGTTCAGCACCCCGGGCGGGAAGCCGGCTTCCTCGAACAGCCGGGCGTACTCCAAAGCGGACACCGGCGTCGACTCCGACGGCTTGACGACGAGCGTGCATCCCGCCGCCAGCGCCGGCGCCAGCTTCCAGTGCAGCAGGGCCAGCGGCGAGTTCCACGGGACGATGGCCGCGATCACGCCCGCCGGCTCTGGGCGGGTGTAGACGAAGTAGTTCGGCTTGGCCGACGGGATGGTGTCGCCGTGGAGCTTGTCGGCGAGTCCCGCGAAGTAGCGTAGCCAGGCCGCCAACCCGGCCGCCTGCTGACGGGTCTCCCTGAGGAGCTTTCCGTTGTCCGTCGTTTCGACGACCGCCAGCCGGTCGGCCTCCCGCTCCACGATGTCCGCCAGCCGCCGCATGAGCGCGGCACGGTCGAATCCGGACAGCTGCCCCCACTCGCCGTCGAGCGCGGTCCGCGCCGCGCGGACGGCGGCGTCGATGTCCGCCGCGCCGGCGTCCGGCACCCGCGCCCAGGCCCGCCCCGTGTACGGGTTCACCGTCTCATACGTGGCCCCGGACACCGCCGGCCGCCAGGTCCCGCCCAGCGCGAGCTCGTACTCTCGCATGCTCAGCCGGCCAACGGGAGCACGGTCGCCACCAGCAGCGGGTCGTGGTAGACCTGCGCCAGCTGCACCAGGCCGTCGCGCACGTTGAACGCGAAGAGGTAGCTCTGCGGGTAGGGCCGGCCGAAAGCGGTGGCGGTGTCCGCCATCCGGCTGCGTGCCCACACCAGGCCCGGGTCCACCGACGGGAACAGCTCGATGTCAACGTGGGTGCAGCCCGCGAAATTCTCGGCGAACCACTCGGCGCGGGCCCTGAGTTCCTCCCGGCCGCGCCAGGCCGCCTTCGCCTGGTTCGGCGGGGCGAACGGGAACTCGAAGAGCGCATCGTCGGCCCACAGCTCGTCCCGGGACTTCGGGTCCGACAGGTCCGCCGTCAGCCAGGCCTCGACGACGCCCGCACTCTCCGCGGCGGCTGTCGCGGCGGCCTGGTCGAATTCCCGTGGGGGGTCATAGGCGACCGGGGTCCAGCCGGGCAGGCCGGGTGGCGCCTGGCGGAGCAGTGCGCGCTCAAGCACCAAGGAGCTGAAGAACTCCCGGTAGACGACCACCTTCCCGTCCCGCAGGACGAGCTGGTGGACGTACCGCTGCGGGTAGAGCGCCCCGTTGAACGTCTTCTCCTCGGAGCACCGGTTGGTCACCCAGAAGACGTTCGGATCGGCACCCTCGAAAATACGGAGGTCGAGCCGGGAGGCGTCACCCCCGGCCCGCCGGACGGCGTTCTCCACGCTGTTCCGGCGGATCTCGGCGATACCGGCCCAGCGCGTCTCCTCCAGCACGGCGAACGGCAGTTCCTTCACACCGTCGTCGGCCCACTGGTCGAGGTACTGGTCCCGCTTGTTCGTGTCGATGAACGTCTCGACGGCCTCCCGGTTCTTCCGGCGTAGTTCGGCATCGATCGTCGTCATGGCTCGGCCTCCGTCGTGTACTCGCCTGCTGACTGGAAACCTTACCAGTCGAGGCTCTGATCGGCCAAGCACTGAATCCTGTTCCACATAATCCCTGGTCAACGGCTAGATGGGCAACCACTTGGGGTCGCCGGAGCGAAGGTTGGAGGACACTTCTCCATGCTGCTATTCTGGTAACGTTCCCAGACATTAGACAGAGGAGTCCGATCAACCATGCCGCTCGATGTTTCGCCGGTCGCGGCGGAAATCCCCACGTTGACGGGACTGACCATCCGCAAGATCGAGACCGTTCCGATCCGCGTTCCGCTAGCCCGGGTCTTCCGCGGCAGCTACTACCAGATGAGCCACCGTTCGACCATCGTCACCCGCGTGTACACGGAGGAAGGGATCGTCGGCGAAGCCTACGCCGGCGACGAGGACGCGGCCCTTCTGGAGATCGACGCGATCATTCACCGCGAGATCGAGCCGCGGCTGATCGGCCAGGACGCGATGGCGGTCGAACGCTGCTGGTCGCTCGCGCGCCCCGCAACCTTCGACATCCTGCGAGACCGGCGGCTCGGCTTGGTCGCGTGCGCGTGCGTGGACAGCGCGATCTGGGACGCCGTGGCCAAACTGGTGGGCCAGCCGCTGTGGCGGCTCTGGGGTGGATACCGCAACGCCGTGCCGATGATCTCGATCGGTGGCTACTACGACAGTCCGCTCAGCATCGAGGACGAGATCGCCGTCCTGAAGGAGCGGGGCTTGGCCGGAATGAAGTTCAAGGTGGGCGGCGCGGACCCGGTCGAGGACGCCGAGCGGTTCCGGCGCGCCCGCGAGGCTGCCGGCCCCGGCTTCATCCTGGCCGCCGACGCCAATCAGGGCTGGACCGTGCAGGACGCGATCACTTTCACCCGCCGGGTCGCCGACCTCGACCTGCACTGGCTGGAGGAACCCTGCCAGTGGCACAACGACCGGCGCGCGATGCGGGACGTCCGGTACGCCACCGGGGTGCGCGTGTGCGCGGGCCAGAGCGAGTACTCGGCCGGCGGTGCCCGCGATCTGATGGTCGCCGGCGCGATCGACGTCTGCAACTTCGACGCGTCGTGGACGGGCGGGCCAACCGAGTGGCGCCGGGTCGCCGGGATGGCGGCTGCCTTCGACGTGCAGATGGCTCACCACGAAGAGCCCCAGCTCTCAAGCCACCTCCTCGCCTCGATCCCGCACGGCCTCTACGCGGAGTGCTTCGATCCGCAGCGGGACCCGATCTGGTGGAACCTGATCGCGAACCGGCCGTCGCTGGTCGACGGCGTCATCACGCTGCCCGACCGGCCCGGACTGGGCTGGGAACTCGACGAGGACTACATCCGCTTTCACCGCGTCGAGGCCGGGTAGCAGCACGCGGCGGGCGCCACCCCTCAGGCGCCGGCGGTCTCGCGGACCGGGACGACGCTCGCCCGGGGAACGAACTGCGTGGGGTGGACGGTGGTGACTGGGCCCTCTTCGGGATCCTGGATGCGACGGAGGAGCAGCCCAGCCGCCGTCCGCCCCAGCTGGTGGGTGTCACGCCGCACGACCGCGATGGGTGGATCGTGCATCTCTGTCAAATCGGTCTCGTCGCAGCTGATCAGCGACAGGTCCGCCCCGACCACCACGCGGCGCGACCGCAGTTCGCGCAAGCATCCCTTGAGCAGCTGGTTCCCGCCGACGACCAGGGCGGTCGGCCGCTCCCGCATGTCCAGCAGCCGCGAGGTCGCCGCCTGGCCGTGATCGGCATCGAGCGGGCCCTGGACGATGTTGTAGGTGGGAGGCAGGCCCCGCTCGGCGTACGCCTCCTCCACGCCTTGCCGCCGCATGCGCGCGAATCGCGCGTGCCCGCCCAGGATGCACCCGATCCGCCGGTGTCCGAGATCGAGCAGATGGGCGATGGCCGCACGCATCCCCCCGCGGTGGTCGCACAGCACCGCGCTCGGCATGAGCTGCTCGCCCGAATCGTCGAGCTCCCGGTCGATCAGCACCAACGGCGCCTGGATGGTCCGAAGAGCCGCCAGTACGCCGGCATCGTCCTCCGCGCTGAGCGACAGGAGCAGTCCGTCCACGTGCCGGTCCTGGAAAAGCAGGATGTTCTGCGCCTCGAGTTCGGGATCGTTCATCGAGTTCACGAACAGGAGGGAGTAGCCGGCACGGCGGAGCTCGCTCTCCGCGCCGAGACTGATCTCGGACAACAGTGGATTGGAGATGTCACCGATCACCAGCCCGACCGACATCGTGGGCCCACCACGAAGTCCACGCGCGAAGATGTCCGGCCGGTAGCCGATCTCGTCGACCGCCGCCATGACCCGGTCACGCATTTTCACGCTCACGTCCGGGTGACCCGAAAGAACGCGGGAAACGGAAGAGACACCGACACCTGCGCGTTCCGCGACGTCCTTGAGACCCGGCCTCGTCTGCCCCATGCGCACATCGTACGGGCCGCCTCAGGCGGCCAGACAAACCAGGAGGAAACCCATGACGCGATGGACACAACGCCCGGAAGGCTCGAACTGGGGCGAGTTCGGTGACGACGACCAGCTCGGCCGCCTGAACCTGATCACAGCCGAACGGCGCCTCGCCGCCACCCGGGAGGTTCGGGAAGGGATCGCCTTCCCGCTCAGCCTCCCGCTCGACTTCCCTCGTGGCGAGTATGCCGCTGGGCCGCGCAAGCCACCGGTGCTCAGCAGCACCCCGCTCGGCCACAACCACCGCTTCCTACCCACCGTGCCCGACGTCGTCAGCGACGACCTCGCAGTCCTCCACCTGCAGTACTCGACCCAGTGGGACTCCTTCGCCCACCACGGGGCCGTCTTCGATCTCGACGGCACCGGCGAGCCTGCGATCTGCTACTACAACGGTTACCGGGCGGACATCGACGTGGTCGGCGCCCCGGACGGCTCAGTGCCACCGCACGCCGGCGCGCTCGGCATCGAAACCATCGCCCAGACCGGGGTTCAGGGCCGAGGTGTGCTGATCGACCTGGAACAGGCGGTCGGCCATCAGCGCGTCGCCGTCGGCTACGAGATGCTCATGGAGATCATGGAAGCGCAGGACGTGACCGTCGAGGCCGGTGACATCCTGTGCCTCCACACCGGACTCACCGCGATCATGCTCGACCTCGGCGACGACCTGACACAGGAGACGCTGGACGGCAGCTGTGCCGTACTGGACAGCCAGGACCACCGCCTGCTGCAGTGGATCACCGACTGCGGGCTCTCGGCGATCGTGGCCGACAACGTCGCGGTGGAGCCCTTCAGCCTGAACCCGGCCCCTGGGGCTGAGTCCGTGCTCCCGCTGCACACCCACTGCCTCTTCAAGCAGGGAATACCGCTGGGCGAGATGTGGTATCTGGCGGACCTCGCTCGATGGCTGCGGCAGCACGAGCGGGCCCGCTTCCTGCTGACGGCGCCCCCGCTTCGGCTCCCCGGTGCCGTCGGCTCTCCGGTCAGCGGCGTCGCAACCGTCTAGCCGGGAACTCGTGTCGCGAGGTGGATCGGGCCGGCGCGAAACGGATCGGCACATCCCGGCTTCCGGCCTACCGTCCACGTCGATTCGAAGGAGCGCAACCGCTCCGGGCCGACGGGAGAACTCATCGTGAACCACGACTACGACGTTGCGGTCGTCGGATACGGCCCCTCCGGGCTCGTTCTGGCATCGGTCCTGGGCAAGGCCGGGCATTCGGTGGTGGTGTTCGAGCGCTGGCCCGCGCTGTACGGTCTGCCGCGCCTGACGCACATCGACGGCGAGACCGCGCGCATCGTCCAGGCCGTCGGTGACCTCGACCACGCCCTCCGGGACGCGCTTCCCCTGTCGAGCTACCGGTACCTCAACGGTTCGGGCGAACTGCTCCTCGAACTGGATTGGAGTGGCAGCTCATGCGGTCATCCCGCGCACCTGTCGATCTACCAGCCCGACATCGAGGACGCGATCGACTCCCACGTGCGGGCGTCGGGCCACGTCGAGGTCAACCAGGGCTGGGCGGTGGTCGCTGTCCGGCCCCACGACGACGGCGTCGAGCTGGCCGCGCGGCCGTGGACCCAGTCCCGCACCGGTCAGTGGTCGCATGGCGGCGAGGAACGGGTCGTCACCGCGAAATACCTGGTGGGCGCGGACGGCGCCAACAGCTTCGTCCGCGCCTCGCTCGGCATCGAACGCACCGACAACGGTGTCGACGACCGGTGGCTCAACCTCGACACCGAGCGGCTGCGGCCGCTGCCCGAGCGGTTCACGAGCCTCACCCAGTACTGCGACCCGGTCCGCGGCTCGATGCACATGCCGATCGGAAAGAGCCGGCAACGGTTCGAGCTGGCGGTCCTGCGTGGTGAGGACGCCGCCGAGTTCGAACGCCCCGAGTTCGCATGGGCGTGGCTGCGGGAGACCCACGGCCTCGGGCCGGAGGACGTCCGGATCCTGCGCCAGGTGGTGTACACCTTCGAGGGCAGGATCGCCGAGACCTGGCGGCAGGGCCGGGTGTTCCTGATCGGCGACGCGGCGCACACCACCCCGCCCTACATGGGGCAAGGCGCCTGCTCCGGAATGCGAGACGGGCTCACCCTGGGCTGGAAGCTGGACCTCGTCCTGCGCGGCCTCGCCGGCGATGATCTGCTGGACACCTACGAAGCCGAGCGCCGCCCTCACGCCACCGCGATCACGGAGATCTCCAGCGCGCTGGGGCGCGTGGCGAACACTCACGACCCCGCCGCCGCGGCCGCTCGCGACCAGGCGTTCCGTGACGGCACCGCACCGCCACCGCCGCCGTTCCCGACGCTCGATGCCGGAGTCGTCCACCACGGACCGGACGGGCGACCGGCCCCGCTGGCCGGGACCCTGGCTCCCCAGGGAATCGTGAGCAAGGACGGGGTGAAAGGCCGGTTCGACGACGTCATAGGACGGGGATTCAGCCTGGTCAGCGCGACCGACCCGCGGCCGGTGCTGTCCCCGGCCCACCGGGGCTTCCTCGACCGCCTCGGCGTCGTCATCGCGGTACCCGGTACGGATGTCGACGACGTGGATGGCACCTACGCCGCGTTCCTGCGGGACAACGAGGTGGAGGCGTTCATCGGACGGCCGGACTTCCACCTGTTCTGGGCTGGTGCCCTCGCCGACCTCCCGGCGGCTGTCGACGACCTCCGGACCGGCCTGCACTGGCTCGGCGACGGCCGGACCGCCACGGCCGAACTCCCTCCGGCCGAGGTGCTCTGGCGGGCGATGCCGCCGACGCGGATGCTCGACTACGGCATGGACTTCGGCGACGTGCTCGAACTTCAGCGCCTCACCTCCGCCGGAACGGCTTGGGATGCCGCAGCCGAGGGACTTGCCGACCGCCACCTTCGGCGCGCGGCCGACGCCGCCCGGGACGGCTGGACGGTGAGCGCGGACGAGGCGTACCGAGCGGCGGTCGCCTGCCTGGTGTTCGCCCAGATGGCGTTCAACTCCGACAGTGACCGCAAGCGTGCGCTCTACTCCCGGCTGACGGCTACCGTCTCCGCGAGAGCCGCGGCCTTGTCCGCCGCCGAGACGCGGAAGACCGGAACGTTGCGGCCGCCGCGCTGCCAGGAGGTGGAGATTCCCTTCGCGGACGGCCGGATGTTCGGCTGGCTGCTGCTGCCGCGCGGCCCGGTGCTCGGCACGGTCGTCGTCTTTGGCGGCCAAAGTGGATGGGGCCCGGCGTATCTCCGGCAAGCCGACGCCCTGAACCGCCGCGGTCTCGCGGCGCTTCTGGCCGAGGGGCCGGGGCAGGGCCGGACACGGCTCGAGGGAGGAGTGCTGCTGGACGCCGACGTGCGCGCCGCGTACCGGACCTTCGTCGATCACCTCGTCGAGCGCGAGGACCTCGGCCCCGTCGGCCTGTGGGGCAACAGCAACGGCGGGTTGTATGCCGCCACCACGGCCGCGTCCGACCCGCGCGTCGCGGCGGTGTGCGTCAACGGTGCTCCGGCCCGGCCACGGCTGCTCACCTTCCGCACATACCTCGAGCAGGCTGCCGCAATGCTCGGCACGAGCGACCAGGCTTCGATCCAGGACAACTTCGACCGGATCGCACTACGGTCCGAAGATCGCATCGACTGCCCCGTGCTGGTCCTGCACGGCGGGCAGGACCCCCTCGTCAGCCTCGACGAACAACAGCCGTTCCTCGATGCCGCTACTCATCACGGCGACGTCACCCTGAGGGTGTGGGACGACGGCGAGCACACGATCTACAACCACTCGAGCGAACGCAGCGCCCTCGTCGCGGACTGGTTCACGGCCAAGCTCGCCGACCGCAACCGAGGTGCTTGATGGATCTCAACGACGAAACCATCCTCGGCGCGGTCCTGACCAGCTTCGCCGACACCCCGGACCCACGGCTGAAAGCGATTCTCGAAACGATCACCCGCCACATCCATGCCGCGGTCCGGGAACTGCGGCTCACGAACCGGGAATGGGAACAGGCCATCGAGTTCCTGACCGCGGTCGGGCACAAGACCGACGAGACGCGGCAGGAGTTCGTACTGCTGTCCGACGTTCTCGGCATCTCGATGCTCGTCGAGACGATCAACGGCGGCGAACTGGGCACCGAGTCGACGGTTCTGGGCCCCTTCCACATGGTCGACTCCCCTCTCCGGAAGCTCGGTGACTCCATCGACCTGATCGGGACGGGCGCGCCCTGTGTGATCACCGGATCGGTGGCCGACCTCGACGGCAGCCCCCTGGGCGGGGCCACGATCGACGTCTGGCAATGCAACGAGAACGGCTTCTACGACGTCCAGCAGCCCGACAACCAGCCCGCCGGCAACGGTCGCGGGTTCTTCCACACCGACGAACACGGCGAGTTCTGGTTCCGCACGGTTGTGCCGAGCCACTACCCGATCCCGACCGACGGGCCCGTCGGCGCACTGCTCGCCGCAACCGCCCGGCACCCCTACCGGCCCGCGCACATCCACGTGATCGCCGATGCCGCCGGCCACGAACCGCTGACCACGCACATGTTCGTCGCGAATGGACCCTATGTGGACAGCGACGCGGTCTTCGCGGTTCGTTCGAGTTTGGTCACCGACTTCGACGAGGTGACCGACCCGGCAGAGGCCGAGCGGTTCGGAGTCACCACGCCCTTCCGCCGGGCACGGTTCGACATCAGGCTGAGGCGGGCCGTCACGTGAGCGCCGCGGTCTACGAGACTCTGCCGGCACGCGTCGTCTTCGGCGCGGGCTCAGTCGCCCGGCTGGCCGAGGAGACAAACCACGTCGGCCTGCGCCGAATTCTCGTGCTGTCCACGCCCACTCAGCACGATCTCGCCAGACGTGCGACCGCCATCCTGGGAGACCGCGCCGTCGGCGTCTACGAACGGGCACGGATGCACGTCCCACTGGCTACGGTCATCGAAGCCGTCGAGGTCGCCACCGAACTGGGGGCCGACGGCTGCGTCGCCGCCGGCGGCGGCTCGACGATCGGCTTGGCCAAGGCCCTGGCCCTACGCGCCGGCCTGCCCTACGTCGCGTTGCCGACGACCTACGCGGGATCCGAGATGACACCGGTCTGGGGAATCACCGAGGACTCCCGCAAACAGACCGGACGGGATCGTTCGGTTCTGCCCCGGGCCGTGGTCTACGACCCGGAACTGACGGCGACCGTACCCGCCACCGTCGCCGCCACCAGTGGACTCAACGCGATCGCCCACGCGGTGGAAGCGCTGTACGCACCGGACAGTTCCCCGCCAGTGGCGGCCATGGCGGAACGCGGAATCCGCGACCTCGCCGAGGCGCTACCAGTTCTCGGTACCGGCGCATCCGACGGTGCCGCACGGGCGACCGCACTGCAGGGCGCGTGGCTGTGCGGAGCGTGCCTCGGCGCGACGACGATGGGGCTCCATCACAAGCTCTGCCACGTGCTCGGCGGCATGCTCGACCTGCCCCACGCCGAGACGCACGCCGTGATGCTGCCGCACGTCGCCGCGTTCAACCTGCCCGCAGCACCACACGCGGCTGCCGCTGTGGCCCGAGCACTCGACGCACCCGTCGCCGTAGCCGCCCTGCACAAGCTGGTCACCGAACTGGGCGCCCCCACCAGGCTCGCTGAGCTCGGGGTCAGCCGGGCTCAGCTCCGCGCAATCGCTGAAGAAACACTGACCGCGCCCTACGCCAACCCCCGCCCGGCCGACCTTCGGGACCTCACCGACCTCCTCGAAGCAGCCTGGTCCGGCACCCCCGCCTGATCGAGAGTGCGGACGAACCACCGCCTGCGCCATCGACACCAACCAAATCGGGTGACATGCCTTGCCGCGTCAGGTCCACGACGAGTCCTCACGCAGCTGCAACCCTGGCTTGTGTCGCACCCTGCACGGCACGCCAGCACCGCCGCCTCGGCATGGCAGCCGCATAGACGTCGGCTGCCCGCAGATGACGTGCCAACCGCCGGTGTACTCGTTGCGGGCGAGGAACACTCGGTCCCCGCTGTCCGCAGTGGCCTGGACCGTCCGGTTGGCGTAGGTGCGCTCGACGGTGTAACGGTCAACAACATCGGACACCGTGTCATCAGCAAGCATCCAGCGCTTGACTTCCAGCACCGCGCCGAGAGCCGGCGACGTGGCCATCTCGCGCTGCCACTGTTCAGCAGCCTCCGCTTCCTCGCGTGCCTTTCGGGCCGCCGCGTCAGCCCGCTCGATCTCCCATCGCGAGCGCCCCTGAGACCGCTTGCTGTGCGTTCCGCACGGCTGCTGCTTCTTGTTCACACACTGCTCGCCGGGCGCAGCCTGGCAAACCGGGCACTCGTAATTGTCCCGGGCAGGGTCGTGCACGACGACAACACTGTCGTCATATAAACCCGTGCCTCGCGGGTCCACGAACCGGGAGACGAATTTGGTCTCACCGTAGGTGACGGACTCAAAACCGCCGTTGCGACCAACCACCAGCTCAGTGATGGGACCGTACTTGCGAACCGCCTCAGCCGGAGACAACCGGTCAGTAACGGTCACCCAGCCATGCTCGGTCCACTCCCGCCCCGTCACGGGATCGCCAACTCGCGCCCACGCAATAGGCTCGCCGCACCAACCGTCACGCAAAACCTCGCCACTCATGGCCCCCATCCTGCCCTGGCGGCCCCAGCAGGGCACCGCGCCGGCGGACCGTGGCAGCTGTGTGCATCACCGATCGAGCTTGGCCGCCTACATGTCCCTTGTCGGCCCGGTGGCCGTCCGCACCAGCGATCACGGTCCAGCCCGCACCATCGAGCTCTGGATCTCGCGGAGATCTCGGGGGCTCGTCAGGCGCTGCGCAAGTCGATCTGAGGTGTGCACACGACTGAAGTTTGTGCCGCTGGGTGTCCAGGCCACGGCCGCGCCGGGGCCGCTGACGTGAGGGCGGACAGCGGCTTGGGCTCGCTGTTGGTAGACCAGGCCCAGGTCCTGGAAGTCGTGGCGCCATTCGTAGGGCTGGCAGACGATCCGGCGTCGCTCGAGGCGGGTGCGGTCAAGCCTGGCGGCGGCGAAGTCTCCGCCGGTGTCACAGCAGTGGCAGAAGTAGGGCACGGCGGAAGGTGATCCACCGTTTGCCGCCGCCAGGAATGCAGGCGTTCCCGAACACGAGGTCAAGCGGGGTGTCCATGGGCCGCTGGCGCAGCGGCATAGCGTTGCCTCCCCCGGTCCTGTTCAGGCGGCGAGCTGATCGGTGAAGTCGAACTCGCCGTCGGCGGCCCGGCGGGGAAGGCCGACCACTCGCCGCGGTCGAAGCGAAGCTCGACCGCGGTGGCCAGCGTTGTGACCAGCGTGTCGGTGCCGATCTTGGTGATGGTGGCGCCCTGTTGTGGGGGTGAGACCGTCACGGGCATCGCACAGGAATGCCTGCTCACGCCGGGTGGGGGAAGGTGATCGTGCCTGCGGCGGGGTGCTTGCTGTGCCGGATGACCGCGGCGAGCGGCAGACCCACATGCTGGATTACACCCGATGAGCGCATGTCAGACAAACGCGAACGTGGTTGCATGGTTGCGCATTCGATTCAAATCAGTTGGCCAACAAGCAGCCGAGCAGGAGCCGTTAGGCGACCCCATTTGCCGCCGGAAGCATGATCCACTCCAGAATCGCTCCTGCACACCCCTGTTGATCTTGAAATCGACGAGGGTGAGCGAACGGGAAGCAAACACGAAAAAGCCCGCTGACCTGGGCTTCCACCCAGAGCCAGCGGGCTCATCCAGACCGTCGGGCTGACAGGATTTGAACCTGCGACCCCTTGACCCCCAGTCAAGTGCGCTACCAAACTGCGCCACAGCCCGGCCGTCGTCTCCCCGAGGGGCGGCGACGGGGGATAGCTTATTACGGACCGCACACAGCCCGGTAGCGGGGTGCCCTCAAGCCGCTGGCCTGCGGGGATCCGTGGGACCGACCCCCAGAACGGTCCCACGTCCCCTCGGCCCAGGACCGGCCCACGCGCCCCATCCGTGGACGGGCCACGCGCGCTCAGCCTCCCCCACCGGCTCGAAGGCCGCTCCCAGCCGTGGACGAACCCGCACTGGCCAACGGGCACCGTGCCCGACAGGCCTCACACTCGCGCGGCCAGCCTCTTCTGGAGCTCCGGCGCCTCGGCCAGCGCCTCCTGCACCCAGGTCGCCGCCAGGCCGGTGAACAGCTCCCTCGGCGCGGCCGCCCAGTCGAGCGGTCCGAAGGGCGGCTCGGGGTCGTACTCGACTCCGAACTGCAGCATCTTCGCGACGTCCACATTGCTGAAGCGCGCCGCCAGGTGCAGTGCCATGTCGATCCCCGCGGAGACGCCCGCCGCGGTCAGCACCTCGCCCTCGTCGACCCACCGGCGCTTCACGGGCGTCGCGCCGAACTCGCGCAGCGCCTCCAGGAACGACCAGTGCGTGGTGGCTTCCCTGCCCTTCAACAGGCCGGCCGCGCCCAGGATCAGCGCGCCCGTGCAGACCGACGCCGTCACGGTCGCCTGCGCACTCGCCGAGCGGACGTACTCCAGCAACCGCTCGTTCGTCAACGCCCGGAGCGTGCCGGCCTGCCCACCCGGCACCACCAGTGCGTACGGCGCCGGCACCTCTTCGAAGGTGCGGTCCGCCCCGAGGGACACAACGGCGTCCGTGGGCACCGGCTCCAGCGTCTCGGCCACCACCGCCGTCTCGAACGACGGGTCGGCCTGCCGCAACGACGACAGGACCTGGAGCGGGCCGATCAGGTCGAGGGGCGTGAGCCCGGGGTACAGCAGGAACGCGATCGTCTTCATGCGTCGCAGCTTGGCGCGTGCGCTAACCCGACTAACGCCGGATGTCCGAAAACCTGGGATCGTCGTCGGACAGACGGCTACGCTTGCGCCATGCGCCGGATGGTGATCGTCGGGTACGAGGAATCCGCCCTGCTGGACATCGCGTGCCCGGCGGACGTCCTCGACGCCGCCAACCGTTACGGCGCCACCCCGGCCTACGACGTCACCCTGGCCAGCCTCGACGGCCGACCGATCCGCTGCCAGAACACCCTGACGCTCGCCGCCCAGGACCGGCTCGACCGGCTCCGCGGTCCGGTCGACACCCTGATCGTCGCGGGCGGCACGGGGCACGCGAAAGCCGCCGCGGACGTCAAGCTGACCACCCACGTGCGGCGCGTCGCCGCGACCGCCAGGCGGGTCGCGTCGGTCTGCACGGGGACCTCCGTGCTCGCCGCGGCGGGGCTGCTCAACGGACGGCGCGCGACGACGCACTGGATGTGGGCCGGCATGCTCGCCCGGCGGTACCCCGACGTCACCATCGACCCGACGCCGCTGTTCGTCCAGGACGGCAACGTGCACACCGCCGCGGGCGTGACGAGCGGCCTGGACCTGACGCTGTCGTTCGTCGAGGCCGACCACGGGCCGAGCCTGGCGCGTGAGGTGGCGCGCGGGCTGGTCACCTACCTGCAGCGGCCGGGCAACCAGGCGCAGGTGAGCATGTTCCTCGCCGCGCCGCCGCCCGAGCACCGCCTGGTGGCCGACCTGGCGGCCCACATCACCGCACACCCGGACGGCGATTTGTCGACCCGGACGCTGGCGGAGCGGGCGGGGCTGAGCGAGCGGCAGCTGACGAGGCTGTTCCAGGAGCACCTCGGAACGCCGCCGGGCCGGTTCGTCAGACGGGCGCGAACCGAGGCCGCGTCCCAGCTGCTGGCCACCACGGACCTGCCGCTGACCGCCGTCGCGCGGCGGTGCGGGTTCAGCTCGGCCGAGACGCTGCGGCAGGCGTTCGTGGAGCTGTGCGGGACGCCGCCGTCGGCCTACCGCCGGGTGCACCGGCGGGCCGGCATCGCCTGAGCTGCGGCGCGCGCCCGGACGTTCTGTCGTGCGCTTGCGGACATCCTGCGCTGGACCGGTCGCGGGGCCGGGGAGCGTGGTGGTCCGGGTGCGGGCCGCCTGCCTCAACGCCGCTGATCTGCAGCAGGCACCGGACCGAGGGGCGCTTGCGGGTGCCCATCGAGGCGACCTTTCCGCTCGGCCAGTTCGACGGCGCCGACACCGGCCTCGCCCGGCCGGGCAAGTTCGGCAAGATCATCCTGCTGTCCTGACGATCTCCGCGGACCGGGAGCGGGCACCACGCCGCGAGCGGGCGTTACCGAATCTCTACAGTAGGGCCTGATGCGCAAATACCTGTGGCTGGTCCCGGTGCCCTGTGCGGTCTGGCTCTTCTTCGCGGTGCAGGGCATGATGCACTACCTGCCCACCCGCCCCCAGATCGACCTCGAGGTCTACCGCTACGGCGTGCAGGCCTGGTGGGACGGCCGCGACATGTACGGCACCCTGCCGGAGGTCGCCAACGGCGCGGAGCTGCCGTTCGTCTACCCGCCGTTCGCCGCGCTGCTGCTGTCGCCGCTGGCGATGCTGCCGTGGGACGCCTCCGTGGTGACCCTGTACATCCTCAACGGCCTCAGCATGTTCGTCACCGTCTACCTGGTCGCCCGCGCGGTCCGGCCGCAGCTCGGGCGGGACGGGGGCGTCGCCGTCGCGTCGGTCGTGCTTCCGCTGACCGTCTTCCTCGAGCCGGTGAGCCAGACGTTCGGCTTCGGGCAGGTCAGCATCATCATGATGGCCCTGGTCACGATCGACTGCCTGGCCGGGCGCACCGTCTGGCCGCGCGGGTTCGGCATCGGGCTGGCGGCGGCCCTCAAGCTCACCCCGGCCGCGTTCGTGTTGTTCTTCCTGATCCGCCGCGACTACCGGTCGGCCGTCACCTCGGCCATCACGTTCGGCGTCGCCACCGTGATCGGGTTCGTCGCGGACTTCGGCGGCTCCATCCACTACTGGTTCCAGGGCGGCCTGAGCGGCGGCGGCGTCAGCGGCACCGCGTTCGCCACCAACCAGGCCATCGAAGCGGTCATCGTGCGCACCGGGCTGACCGGCGCGGCCGAGAAGGCCGTGTGGATCGTGCTGGTGCTCGGCCTGCTGGCGCTGGTCGCGAACGCGATGCGCCGCGCCGAGCCGGCCCTCGCGCTGATGGCCAACGCCGGCCTGGCCCTGCTCGTCTCCCCCACCTCGTGGTCGCACTACTACGTGTGGGTGGTCCCGGCGCTGGTGGTGGTGCTCGGTGTCACCGTGCGCCGCGCGCTGGAACGCTCCTGGCTCGCCGTGGCCTGGTTCGCCTGGGGCGCGCTGACCGCGGTGTTCTTCGTCTGGGCGCCGTTCCACAACCTGCCGGAGACCGACTTCCCGGTCGTGCACCGCGACTGGACGTTCCCCGAGCAGCTGTCCGCCGCCACCTACGTCCTGGTCGGCGTCGCCCTGCTGCTGGCCTTCGCGATCCCCCGCCAGAAGGCCCGCGAGCTGCCGATGCCGGTCATGCCCGCAAGGCGCCCCGCCGGCGCTGCCAGTCGGTGACCGCGGAGCAGCCGGCCGCCAGTTCGGCCCGCAGCAACGCCTCCTGCTGAGCCGCGACCTCGTCACCCAGCAGCTTCGCGACCCGGTCCAGCCCGGACAGCGCCTCCCACGGCGCCCCCGGCAGCGCGCCCAGCACCTCCCCCGCGGGCGGCAGCGGCAGTGCCTCCTCGACGCCCGCCCGGCCCGCCGCGAGCAGCGCTGCGACCACCAGGTGCGGTTGCGCGTCGGCGCCGGCGAACCGGAACTCCAGCCGCAGCGAGGCGTCCCGCCCGGCCACCCGCACCGACGCCGTCCGGTCGTCGACACCCCACCGCAGCTCCCGCGGGGAGAACGGCGCAGTCCGCAGCCGCACGTAGCTGTTCCAGGTCGGCGCCCACACCGGCGCGAGCGCCGCCGCGTCCCGCAGCACCCCGGCGAGGAAGGACGCCATCACCGGCGACAACGCGGTCCCGTGCCCCGACGCCGGCTCCCCCGCGAGGGAAGACAGCGACAGGTGCACGTGGCAGGAACACCCCTGCCCGGGCTCCGGCGCCGCCAGGTAGGCTGCGGACACCCCGTGCTCCGCGGCCACCGACCGCACGATCAACTGCTGCAACAAGGCGTCGTCACACGCCGCGAGCGCGTCCCGGTGCCGCAGCACGATCTCGTACTGACCCGGATGGCACTCCGCGCGCGCGGACTCGACACCCAGGCCGGACCGCTCCAGCGCCACGCGCAGATCCCGCAACAGCGGCCGCATCCGCTCGGTCCCGCCGACCGCGTAGTCCACGCCGTGCGCGCTCAGCGGCCCGTCGGCGTCGCTGAACACGACCTCGTGCTCGAGCCCCGCCGACGGCACGTACCCGAGCGATTCCAGCGCCGTCAGCTGCTCGGTCAGGACCCGGCGCGGAGCCGCCCGCGCCGGTTCGCCGTCCGGCCACTCGACGTCGCACACGATGCCGCACACCCCGTCCGGCAACGCGGTGATCGTCGCCAGATCGGGCCGCATCCGCAGGTCGCCGTAGCCGTCGACGTAGCGGGCCAGCGGGCTGTCCGCGCCGAGTGGCAGCGCCTCGCGCTCGACGTCCCAGGCGAAGACGTACGTGCAGATCCCGTAGCCGCCGCTGAGCACCTCCTCGGTCACGAACCGCCCGGACAGCTCGACCGCGGCGAACCGGGCGTGCGGGTCGGGCACGAGCAGCAGCACCCGCGGCACGTCGCCCCGGTCCAGCGCCGCGCGCATGCCCCGCGCGGCCGTCTCCCGCTCGGCGAGCGTGCGTGGCCCGACCGGGCGCGGCGCTCTCACCACGCCCCCGCCGGGTCCGGGGCGTGCAGCGGGTTCGGCACGCGGCCCCACCGCACGTCGAACTCGTCGTCGCGGTCGACCTTGTCGAAACCCTGCCCGGCCAGGTGTTCCCGGTTCAGCGTGACGCGCTCGACGTCCGGCGCGAACAGCAGGCACCGGTCGAACCGCTCGGCCACGTCCGGGTTTTCCGCGCGGTAGCGGCCGACGACGTCGCGCACCAGCTCCCAGAACCGCGCCCGCGGGAAGGCCTGGTCGTCGAGCAGGATCTCGGCCCAGAACCGCAGCTGCCCGGAGAACACCGAGCTGAACAGCGACTGCGCGAGCAGGTGCGCCGGCCAGCGCAGCATCTCGTCGGCGGCCTCCGGCGCGAGCAGCCGGTAGCAGTCCAGGTCCTCGTCGAGGAGGTCGACGCCCTGCGCGAAGTCCTTGATCGCCACGCGCAGCGGCCGCCCGTGCTCGTCGACGATCAGGATCAGGTTCTGGCCGTGCGGGCAGAACCCGACGCCGTAGCGCAGCAGCCACTGCAGCAGCGGGGTGAGCAGCAGGTCGAACACCGTGCCGAGCCAGCGTTCCGCGCCCCAGCCGGAGCGCTCGATCAGCCCCGTGACGACCGACGCGCCGTCCGGGTCGCGGTAGGGCAGCGCGGCGAACGAGATCGCCTGCTCCCCCTCGGCCAGCCGCGACAGCAGCGGTTCGCGCCACAGCGCGCCGAGCGTTTCGTGGAACCGGTACGGCAGCTCGTCGATGGCGCCGAACAGCGGGTGCTCGACCGACACGCTCGCGACCTCGCCGAGCAGTTCGAACCGGTATTTCTCGGTGAGCAGCGGATCCGCCGCACCGACCCGCTTGAGCCAGCTCGTCACGGCGGGCCCGGCGAGCGTCGCACCGGAGGCGAGCCCGCGGTAGACGAGCGTGTTGCGCACCGAGACCGCGGTCTTGACGTCGTGCCGGTCCGGCCGGGACACGTTCGCCAGCGTCCGGACTGTCTGGTGTGGACGGTAGGCGTCGCGGGACTCGCCCAGTTCGACCACGACCCCGGTGGCGAGTTCACCGGCGTAGAGCGTGCTGAGGACCTCGTCCGCCTGCCACGGGTGCACGGGCACCCATACGTACTCCGCGGGGTCGGCGATGCGGGTGAACTCGGCGCGCTGGTCGTCGTCCAGCTCCCCGGCGAACAACCGCTCGGCCGAAAGCTCCTCGACGCAGCGGAACCGCGCGTGGTCCCGGTGCACGGCGAACCACCGCAGGCGCACGTCGGCCCCGGCCTCCGGCGCGTACCGGGCGCGGTCGTCCGCGGAGAACCCGACCCGGCCCTTGTTGAGCACCAGCCGCGGATGCCCGGTCAGGTGCCCGTCGGCGAGGTTGTAGTCCATCGTGGACAGTTCTGCGGCGCTGGGCGCGCGGCGCAGGCGGGCGGCCTCGTTGGTCACCGTGGCGGTCAGCTCGGCCAGCACGTCCGCCAGCCGCAACCCGGACAGGCCCAGCTCCTTGCGCGCGTCCACCACCAGCACCCGGGGGTCGGTCGCCGGTTCGCCGTCCCGCAACGCGGACCCGGGCTCCACCGTCCACGACTCGAACGCGCCGCGCCGGGCCCGGAACTCGTAGGTCACCTCGGGCAGCTTCAGCCGCCACAGCCTGCGCTCCTCGTCGTCGGCCGGCTCGGGGCGGAACAGGCCCTCGTAGGACAGTTCGCCGAGCATCTTGTGCACGATCAGCGTGCCGGCCGCGCGCCACGCCTGGGCAGTTTCCACGCTCACTCCTCCAACCCGAACCGCGTGAATGCCGTGCGCGACGGCAACCGGTAGACGGTGCGGCCGCAGACCGCGTTGACGATCGAGGCGGCCCGCCACGCCGCCAGCCCGAGGTCCGGCGCGCCGACCCCGTGCGTGTGCCGTTCGGCGTTCTGCACGAAGATCGCGCCGCCGATCTCCGGCGCGAGCCGCAGCCGGTAGTCGCGCTCGACGACCGCGCGGCCGCTGCCGTCGCGGGCGACCGCGTCCGCCAGCGGCCCGAGCAGCCCGTCCAGCGGCCGCTCCCGGTAGCCGGTGGCGGCGACGACCGCGTCGGTCACCCAGGTCGCGGTGCTGCCTTCCTGCCGGTGCCGCAGGCCCAGCGCGATCCGCTCGCCGTCGCGCCGCGCGGACACCACCTCCACGCCGGGCGTCAGCGTGACGCCGGGCCAGCCGCCGCCCACCGAGCGGCGGTAGAGCTCGTCGTGGATGTCGGCGATGGTGTCGGCGTCGATTCCCTTGTACAGCTGCCATTGCGCGGGCAGCAGCCGGTCGCGCTCGGCCTCCGGCAGGCGGTGGAAGAAGCGCGTGTAGTCGGGCGTGAACTGCTCCAGCCCGAGCTTGGAGTACTCCATCGGCGCGAACGACACCGTCCGCGTCACCCACCGCAGCCCGTCCGGTTGCTTGCGGTGCCGCAGCAGGTCCAGGAACACCTCCGCGCCGGACTGGCCCGAGCCGACGACGGTCACCGCGGGCAGCGCCAGCAGCCGTTCCCGCTCGGACAGGTACTCCGCGGAGTGGATCACCGGCGCGTCCGGATCGTCCGCGAGAGCGCGCAACGGCTCCGGGACGCGGGGTTCGGTGCCGATGCCGAGCACGACGTTGCGCGCGCTGATCTCCCCGGCGGCCGAGCGCAGCCGGAACAACCCGTCGCGCCACTCGATCCCGGTGATGTCCGTGCCGAACCGGCAGCTGTCCAGCCGCTGCGACACCCAGCGGCAGTAGTCGTCGTACTCCGCGCGCGGGATGTGGAAGCGTTCGGCGAAGTAGAACGGGAACAGCCGGTCCTTCGCGCGGAGGTAGTTCAGGAAGGACAGCGCGCTGGTCGGGTCGGCCAGCGACACCAGGTCGGCCAGGAACGGCACCTGCAGGGTCACGCCGTCGAGCAACAGGCCGGGGTGCCAGCGGAACTCCGGGCAGCGGTCGTACACCGCGACGGTCAGGTCGTCGACCGGCTCGGCGAGCGCGGCCAGCGACAGGTTGAACGGGCCGATTCCGACCCCGGCCAGATCGACCGGAGTCACCGCAGGACCACCTCGGCGGACTGCGCCGCGGCGGCCGCGACCACCGACTCCAGCAGCGGCCGGTAGTCCTCGGCGCTCGCGTGCGGGTGCAGCAGGGTCAGCTTGAGCCACACGCCGTCGGACATCGTTGCCCTGCCGACGATCGCGGTGCCTGCCTCCAGCAACGTGCGGCGCACCCGCGCGACCGTTTCGTCGTCGGCGTCCACCGGTTTGAACAGCACGGTGGACAACGTCGGCGCGCCCCACAACCGCAGGCCCGGGTGCCGCTCGATCATGGCCGCGACTTCGGCCGCGGTGGCGCAGCAGTGCTCGACGAGCGCGCCCATGCCGTCGATGCCGAGCGCCCGCAGGGTGACGGCCATCCGGAACGCGTCGGGGCGGCGGGACGTGCGGATGGAGCGGCCGAGCAGGTCCGGCAGCCCGGCCTCGGTGTCGTCGTCCGCGTTGAGGTACTCGGCGCGCACGGACAACGCCGAGAGGTCCGCGGCGTCGCGCACCGCGAGCAGGCCCGCGGAAATGGGCTGCCAGCCGAACTTGTGGGCGTCCAGCGCGACGGAGTCCGCTTCGTCGAGTCCGTCGAGCAGGGGCTTCAGCTTCGCGCTGCACAGGGCGAGACCGCCGTAGGAGGCGTCGACGTGCAGGCGCGCGTTGTGCCGACGGCAGACCGCCGCGAGCTCGCGCAGCGGGTCGATTTCGCCGGTGTCGGTGGTGCCCGCGGTGGCGACCACGACCGCGGGCGAGCCGAGTTCGCGCAGGGTCTCCGCCAGCGCGGCGGGCCGCATGCGTTCGCCGTCGCAGTCCACCAGGACCGGCGCGGGCAGGCCGAGCAGCCACGCGGCACGGGCCACGCTGTGGTGGGCGTTGCGCCCGCACACCGGGCGGACGGCCGGCTCCGGCTCGCGCGCGAGCAGCAGCCCGAGCAGGTTCGACTCGGTGCCGCCGGTGGTGACGACGGCGTCCGGCGCGGGGGCGTCCGGGTAGCAGAGCCGGGCGATCAGGGTGACCAGCTCGCGTTCGATCTCGCTCGCCACCGGCGCCTGGTCCCACGAGTCCATCGACGGGTTGAGCGCGCTCGCCACGACGTCGGCGGCCACGGCGACGGCGAGCGGCGGGCAGTGCAGGTGCGCCGCGCACGCCGGGTCGGCGGGGTCGACCGAGCCCGCGGCCAGCAGCCGGGACATTTCGGAAAGCGCTTGCTCGGCTCCGACACCGGTGGCCCCGGCCAGGGGTTCCGCGCCGGTCAGTGCCGCCACCCCGGCCGCGACGGCGGCAGGCCCGCCCGCCGGGCCCGGCCCGCCGCGTTCCACGGCCCCCGCGCCCATCGCGTCGAGGACCAGCGGGATCAGCTCGGCCAGTCGCCGGTGTCCCGCGCGGCCACCGGCCAGCCCGGCGCACTCCGATGTCGATTCGCCCACTCACCGCTCCTTAGGTATGCCTACGCTAAGCCACGATACGGACACCGTGCGCCGCAGGCACACCCCCGGCGGGCACGTTCCTCCCAAAGTGCCCGCCCGGGGAGCGTTAGTCATGCCGCCAAAGGGGTCACGGCGGCGTGTGCCGGGTCACCGGGGCGCGAGCGCCTCCACCTGCCGCACCGGGTCCTCGCCGGTGGGCAGCAGCGCGATCACCGGCGTGGTCAGCCCGTTGTCCACATAGGACTGCACCTTCTCCCGGCACTCCTCGGGACTGCCGTGCACGACCAGGTCGTCGACCACCTCGTCCGGAATCACCTCGTTCGCCCGTTTCCGGTCGCCCGCGCGCCACGCCTCGTGCATCGGCGCGAGCGCCTCGCCGCGGCCGAGCCAGTCGTGGAACGCCGCGTACACCGGCACGGTGAGGTAGCTGCTGATCAGCATCCGGCCGAGGCCGCGCGCGGCCTCGCGGTCGGTGGTCGGGCAGACGAAGATCCGCGCCGCCAGCTCGGTGTCCGGCCCGATCTCGGCGCGCACCTGGCGGACGTCGGCAGGCGAGAGCCAGTTCGTGATCGCGCCGTCGGCCTCCTTGGCGGCCAGCTTCAGCATGCCGGGCCGCAGCGCGGCGAGCATGATCGGCGGCGCCGGCTCCGGCGCGCGCTCGAGCCGGAACTTGCTGACCGAGAAGGTCTCGTACTCCGCGGTGACCTTCTCCCCCGCCAGCGCGGCGCGCAGGAACCGCAGTGTGTCCCTGGTGCGGGCGAACGGTTTGGCGAACTCGGCGGCGTTCCAGTTCTGCACGATCACCGGCGAGGACGCGCCGATGCCGAGCACGAACCGGCCGGGCGCGGCCTCGGCCAGGGTCGCCGCGGACATCGCGAGCAGCCCGGGACCGCGGGTGTACACCGGCACAATCGCGGTGCCCAGCCGCAGCTCCGGCGCCCACTGCGAAGCCAGCAGCAGCGGCGAGAACGCGTCCGTCCCGGCAGTTTCGGCCGACCACGCGTCGGTGTAGCCGAGCGCGGGCAGGCGCTCGATCAGCTCACGGTGCGCGGTCAGCGGCACCCCGGTCAGCGGAATCGTGATTCCCCAGCGCTTCATCGCGCAGCAGCCTCCAGCTCTCGTTTGATCCAGTCCACCTGGACCCTCATCAGGTTCTCCGCGACCTCTTCGGCCTGCGGCGTCATGTGGGTCGCGCCGACCAGCGGCAGGAACACGTGCGGGCGGCCGGCGGCCAGCAGCGCCGAGGACAGCCGCAGCGCGTGCGCGACGAACACGTTGTCGTCGGCGAGGCCGTGCACGATCAGCAACGCGCGCCGCAGCTCCGGCGCACTGGCGATCAACGAGTTGCGCTCGTAGGAGTCCGGCTCCTCGTCCGGCACGCCGAGGTAGCGCTCGGTGTAGTGGGTGTCGTAGAGGGACCAGTCGGTGACCGGCGCGCCCGCGACCGCCGCGTGGAAGACGTCCGGGCGGCGCAGCACGGCCAGCGCGGACAGGTACCCGCCGTAGGACCAGCCGCGGATCGCGACCCGGGACAGGTCGAGCTCCGGATGGTCGGCGGCGACCGCGTGCAGGGCGTCCACCTGGTCGGTGAGCGTCACCTCGGCCAGCTCGCGCACGATCTCCTTCTCCCACGCCGGCCCCCGGCCGGGGGTGCCGCGGCCGTCCGCGACCAGGACCGCGAAGCCCTGGTCGGCCAGCCACTGCGAGGTGAGGAAGGCGTTGCGGCTCTGCAGGACGCGCTGCGCGTGCGGGCCGCCGTAGGGGTCGAGCAGGACGGGCAGCTTGCCGTCCCCGGGCCGGTAGCCGGTGGGCAGCAGCAGCGCGGCGCGCAGGCCGCGCTCGCCGACGGTGAGCCATTCCGGCTCGGGCTCGAGTCCCGGGTCGACCGGGTAGGACCGGACCTCGGCGAGCGGGCGGCCGTTGCGCAGCACGCTCACTTCGGGGCCGCTGCGGCGCAGGCTCCACGACGACAGCACGGTGATCTCCGCGGTGCCCGCGCCCACGTGCACGCCGTCGGCGTCGGACAGCCGGGCCACGCCGTCCGGGCCGGTGCGGTAGACGTGGATCTGCGTCGGGTCGTCCTCGCTCGCGCTGAACAGGACCTCGGCCCCGACGTGCAGCACCGAGCGGACCTGCAGGCCCGGCCCGGTGACCGGCTCGCCGTCGACCACCAGCCGGTAGCTGCCGTCCGCGGCGCTGACGTGCACGAGCCGCCCGTCGGTGGTCCAGGCGGGCACGCCGGGGACGATCTCGACCCAGTGCGGATCTGTCTCGGTGTGCAGGAGCTTGGTGGAGCCGTCGGCGGGGTCGACCGCGTAGAACGCGAGTTCGCGCTGGTCGCGGGGCTGCACGGCGAGCAGCGGCGGGCCGCCTGCCGACCAGTGCACGGCGACGAGGTACTCCCAGTCGCCGCGCTCGACGTCCACGCGGGTGCCGTCGAGACCGAAGAACGCCAGCGAGACGTCGACGTTCGTGGTGCCCGCCGCCGGGTACGCGACGGTGTTCGCGCCGCCCTCGGGGTGGGCCGGGTCGGAGATGGTCCAGCGGGGCACGTCCGCCCGGTCGGTGCGTTCGACCAGCAGGGTCTGCCCGTCGGGCGACCACCAGTAGCCGCGGGCGCGGCCCAGCTCCTCGGCGGCGATGAACTCGGCCAGCCCCCAGGCGATGTCGTCGCCGTCCTCGCCGGCCAGCACCGTGTCCTCGCGCGTGGCGAGGTCGATGACGCGCAGCTTGCGGTCGCGGACGTAGGCGATGTGGGTGCCGGTGGGGTTCGGCCGCGGGTCCACGACCGAGGTGTCGACCAGTTCGGTCACCTCGCGGCTGCCCAGGTCGACTGTGTAGAGCTTGCCGGACAAGGAGAAGGCGGCCAGGCGGAACTCGTCGTCGACGGCGTAGCCCACCACGCCGCCCGCGCTCTCCCGCATGCGCTCGCGGCGGGCCCGCTCCTCCGGCGGCAGCTCCTCCTCACCGGGCAGCAGCTCGGCGGCGTCCACGACCTTGGTCTCGGCGCCCCGGGTGAGGTCGAGTTCCCAGAGGCTGTTGCGCCGGTCGGTGCCGGACTCCGAACGTAGGAACAGCAGGCGCGACCCGTCGGGCGCGACGCGGAACTCGCGCGGGGTGCCGAGGGTGAAGCGCTGGGTGCGGGCCTGCTGGCGGAGGAAGGAGAGCTCGTCGGTCACGCCTCGCACTCTGTCAAACGACGCCCGGTCTTGGCGAGCGGTGGTTGACTCCTTCTGTCAGTGTTCGCTAACGTTAGCGAACACTGACAGAAAGGATCGGTCATGGGACAGCAGGTCGCGTTCTTCGAAGTGATCAGCGCGAACGCCGAACGGGCCCGGAAGTTCTACGCGGAGCTGTTCGACTGGCAGGTCGACGCCGACCCGGCGATGGGCGGCTACGCGCTCGTCGACACGGGCGGAGGCATCGGCGGCGGGATCGGGCCTTCGACGGGCCCCGGCGACACCGGCATCAAGATCTACATGCGGGTCGACGACCTCGACACGTACCTGGACCGGGCGGAGCGGCTGGGCGGGAAGCGGCTGGTGCCGCCCACCGACCTCCCCGGCGACTTCGGGCGGTTCGCCATCTTCGCCGACCCGGACGGCAACCAGGTCGGACTCTGGGCGTAGGAGCGGGCATGACGGACGACGAGCGGACGGACGAGGCGCTGCGGGCGCTCGCGGAGCCAAGGCGGCGCGCGATCCTCCGGCTGGTCGCCAACGACGAGCTGGCCGCAGGCGAGATCGCGGAGTCCTTCGACGTGAGCCGCACGGCGGTCAGCCAGCACCTCACCGTCCTGAAGAACGCGGGACTGCTCGACGAGCGGCGCGACGGCACCCGACGGCTCTACCGCGCCCGCCCGGACGGCCTCGCCGGGCTACGGCAGTTCCTCGACGACATGTGGGCCTCGTCCCTCGACACGGCCCGGCGGCTGGTCGAAGCTGAGCGGGGGATCGGCGAAGACGACACGGCGAGAGGATCGGCATGACCGACATCCTGAGCCGGCCGCCGGTGCGGCAGGCGACCCTCGTGCGCAGCGACGCCGCGCACACCTTCGACACGTTCGTCCGCACGATCGGCGTCTGGTGGCCGGTCGAGCCGTTCTCCCGCGGCGGGGACCGGGTGCGGGACGTGACCTTCGAGCGCCGCACGGGCGGCCGCGTCTACGAGACGTGGGACGACGGCACCGAGCACGACTGGGGCGAGGTGCTCGCGTGGGATCCGCCGGAGCGGTTCACCATGACCTGGCTGGTCACCCCGGCGCCCACCGAGGTCGAGCTGACCTTCCGGGCGCTGGGCCCCGCGCTGACCCGGGTGGCGGTGGAGCACCGCGGCTGGGAGGCGCTCAGCGACGAGCAGGTGCGGGCGTCCTGCGCGCTCGGCGGCGGTTACGCCGGCGGCGCGTTCACCGAGGGCTGGGCGCGGATCCTGGGCCGGCTCACCGAGGCGGCGGAGCGTGCGGCATGAAGTACCTGGTGTTCTACGAGCCGGCGGACAACGTCCTGGAGCGCGGCGCCCCGCACATGGACGCCCACTCGGCGCGGATCCGCGAGTTCCACGCCCGCGGCGACCTGCTGCTCGTCGGCACTCTGGAGAACCCGCAGGTGAACGGGTCGCTCAGCGTGTTCCGCACGCGCGAGGCCGCGGAGGAGTTCGTGGCGGGCGACCCGTTCGTGCGCAACGGCGTGGTGAAGAACTGGTACGTCCGGGAGTGGAACGAGGTACTGGCGCCCTGAGCCGTGCAACGAACCGCCGGAATCGCCGAGAACTGCGCAACGATCAGCGTGCCGCAGCAACGATCTACGGATGATTCCGGGCCTGAACTGCCCTTAGCCTGAAGGCATGACGACCTCCGCGGCCGAGTTCATCGCGCTCGACGAGCGCTGGAGCACGCACAACTACCACCCGCTGCCCGTGGTGATCGCCGAAGCCGACGGCGCCTGGGTCACCGACGTCGAGGGCCGCCGGTACCTCGACTTCCTGTCCGCCTACTCGGCGCTGAACTTCGGGCACCGGCACCCCGCCCTGGTCGCCGCGGCGCAGGAGCAGCTCGGGAAGGTCACGCTGACCTCGCGCGCGTTCCACCACGACCAGCTGGGCGCGTTCTGCCGCGAGCTGGCCGAGCTGACCGGCACCGAGATGGTGCTGCCGATGAACTCCGGCGCGGAGGCGGTCGAATCCGCGCTCAAGGTCGCCCGCAAGTGGGCCTACGAGGTCAAGGGCGTGCCGGATGGGCAGGCCGAGATCGTGGTCGCCGGGTCGAACTTCCACGGCCGCACCACGACGATCATCTCGTTCTCCACCGACGAGTCCGCGCGCGCCGGGTTCGGGCCCTACACCCCGGGGTTCACGGTGGTGAAGTACGGGGACGCGGCTGCCCTGCGCGACGCGATCACCGAGCGCACCGCGGCGGTCCTGCTGGAGCCGATCCAGGGCGAGGCCGGGGTGCTGGTGCCGCCGGAGGGGTACCTCGCCGAGGCGCGCCGGCTGTGCGACGAGGCCGGGACGCTGCTGATCGCCGACGAGATCCAGTCCGGGCTGGCCCGCACCGGCACGCTGCTCGCGCTGGAGCCGAGCGGGGTGCGCGCCGACCTCTACACGCTGGGCAAGGCGCTGG
Source organism: Amycolatopsis thermoflava N1165 (assembly GCF_000473265.1). Classification (NCBI taxonomy): domain Bacteria; kingdom Bacillati; phylum Actinomycetota; class Actinomycetes; order Pseudonocardiales; family Pseudonocardiaceae; genus Amycolatopsis; species Amycolatopsis thermoflava. The sequence goes on along the minus strand of NZ_KI421511.1, from coordinate 8,284,724 downwards.
GCGGCGGGATCCTGCCCTTGTCCGCGGTGGTCGGGCGCCGGGACGTGCTGGGGGTGCTGAAGCCGGGCGAGCACGGCTCGACCTTCGGCGGCAACCCGCTGGCGTGCGCGGTCGGCCGGGCGGTGATCAAGCTGCTGTCCACGGGCGAGTTCCAGGAGCGGTCGGTGCGGCTGGGCGCGCGCATGCACGCGCGGCTCGGGGAACTGGTCGGGCACGGACTGGCCGAGGTCCGCGGCCGCGGCCTGTGGGCGGGCATCGACATCACGCCGGGCGGGCTGTCCGGCCGCGAGGCGTGCGAAGCCCTGGCGGCGAAGGGGCTGCTGGCGAAGGAAACCCACGGCGCGACGCTGCGGCTGGCGCCACCGCTGGTCATCTCGGAGGCCGATCTGGACCGCGGGCTGGACATCCTGGAGGAGGTCCTGGCCGGCTGACCTCCGCCGCCGCGAGCGTGGGACTCGCGTGGTGCGGGGAAACCGTCCACCCCTCCCGTACGTTGTGCAGGCAACGGAGGGAGCAGGGGATGGAACGGGCACTGGTGCCGGGTGAGCTGAGCGATCCGGAGGAGCTGCACGCGCGGGGCCGGGAGCTGGGGGCACGCACGCCACCGACGGCGCACGATCACGCGGCCGCCGGGGAGCACCGGCCGTCGGTCGCCGAGTTCGTCGAGCACAGCAACGCCGGACGGCTCGGCGACCTGGTCCCGCTGCGGATCGGGCGCATGATCGCCGCCCCGTTCGCGTTCTTCCGCGGCGCGGCCGGGCTGATGGCCGCGGACCTGGCCGGCACCCCGCACAGTGGACTGTCCGCCCAGATCTGCGGTGACGCGCACGCCGCGAACTTCGGCCTGTACGGCACGCCGGACGGGCAGATCGTCATGGACATCAACGACTTCGACGAGACCATCCGCGGGCCGTGGGAGTGGGACCTCAAGCGCCTCGCCGCGAGCCTGGTGCTCGCCGGGCGCGAGGGTGGGGTGTCCGAAGAGGACTGCCGGGACGCGGCCGAGGACGCGGTGAAGTCCTACCGGCGCGTGGTGCGCCAGCTCGGCGAGGCGTCGTTCCTGCGCTCGTGGAACGCGCTCGCCGACGCGGACGCGCTGTCCAAGGTGAAGGCGCACGACCTCGCCGACGAGTTCAGCGAGGCCGCCGAGAAAGCGCGCCGCAACACCAGCGCCCGCGTCGTGGCCAAGTGGACCGAGCGCATCGACGACCACACCACGGGCCTGAGCCACCACCGGTTCGTCGAGGACCCGCCGGTGCTGCGGCACGTCGACGAGGCGACCGCGGACGCCGTGGCCGACGGGCTGGTGTCCTATGTGCACACCCTGCGCGAGTCGCGGCGCAACCTGATCGCCCGCTACCGCATCGCCGACGTCGCCTTCCGCGTCGTCGGCACCGGCAGCGTCGGGTTGCGCAGCTACGTCGTCTTGCTGCACGGCAACACCGACGAGGATTTGGTGCTGCAGGTCAAGGAGGCCCGGCCGTCCGCGCTCACCCCGTACCTGCCGGAGCACCGCACCGAGCACGAGGGCCAGCGCATCGTGCACGGCGCCCGCCTGGTGCAGGCCGAGACGGACATCCTGCTCGGCTGGACCACCATCGAGGGCAGGCCGTTCATCGTGCGGCAGTTCCGGAACATGAAGGGCGCGATCGAGCCGACCGAGCTGGGCGGCAAGGACCTCGACGACTACGGCCGCCTGGCCGGCGCGCTGCTCGCCCGCGCACACATCCGCTCGGTCCACCCGCGGCTGCTGGCGGGATACTTCGACGGTGACGACCAGCTCGACGAGGCCATCGGCCGCTACGCGGTGCGCTACGCCGACCAGACCGAGTCCGACCACGCCGAGCTGGTCACCGCGGTCAAGAACGGCCGCTTCCCGGCCATCACGGACTGACGCGTGAGGTGGGCCGTCGTCGCCGTGTGCGCGGCGGCCGCACTGGCGATCGGCGTCCCGTTCGCCGGCGACACCGCCGCGAGCGGCCTCGACGCGACGGTCACCGCGTGGATCGACGGCGCGTTCAGCGGGCAGCCCGCGCTGCTGCGCCTGTTCGTGCTGCCCACCGAACCGGTCGTGCTGCTGCCGCTGCTCGCGATCGTGGTGCTCGCCTGCGCGCTCGGCCGCCGCTGGGACGGCGTCGCGCTCGCGGTGCTGGGCGTCGCGGCGCCGGTCGCGCTCAACACGTGGGTGCTCAAGCCGCTGTTCGACCGGATGAAGTACGACTACCTCGCCTACCCGAGCGGGCACACGGTCAGCATGGTCGCCACGCTCACGGTGCTGGTGCTGCTCGCCCGGCCCGGGATCGCCCGAGCGGTCACCGCCGGCGTGAGTGCCGTGATCCTCGTGATCGCGGGCATCGGGCTCGTCGGGCTGGGCTACCACTACCCCACCGACGTGGCGGGCGGCGCGTGCTTCGCCGTCGCCGTGGTGCTGGCGCTCAGCTCACCGACGCGGCGTCTCGCGCCAGCGCGGTCAGCCGGCTCACCGCCCGCAGGTACTTCTTCCGGTAGCCCCCCTGCAGCATCTCCTCGGTGAACAGCTCGCCGAGCGATCCGCCGGAGACGACCACCGGGATGGCCCGGTCGTAGAGCCGGTCGGCGAACGCGACCAGCCGCAGCGCCACGTTCTGGTCCGGGGCCGGCCGCACGCCCCGGATGTGCACGACCGACACGCCGTCGACGAGACGGCCGTAGCGGGACGGGTGCAGCTTCGCCAGGTGCGCGCACAACGCGTCGAAGTCGTCGAGCGTCGCGCCTTCGCGGCCCTCCGCCGACGCGCGCAGCGTTTCCTCGTCCACCGGCGGCGGCGCGTCCGGCAGGCCACGGTGCCGGTAGTCCGGCCCGTCCACCCGCACCACGGAGAACCGCGACGACAGCGACTGGATCTCGCGCAGGAAGTCCTCGGCCGCGAACCGGCCCTCGCCGAGCTTGTCCGGCAGCGTGTTCGACGTCGCCGCGACGTACACGCCGGCGTCGGTGAGCTCCCGCAGCAGGCGGGTGACCAGCATCGTGTCGCCCGGGTCGTCCAGCTCGAACTCGTCGATGGCGAGCAGCCGGTGCTCGGACAGCCGCCGCACCGCCTCAGCGAAGCCGAGCGCGCCGACCAGGTGGGTCAGCTCGACGAACGTGCCGTAGGCCTTGGGCGAGGGCGCGTCGTGCCAGGTGGAGGCGAGCAGGTGGGTCTTGCCGACGCCGAACCCGCCGTCCAGGTAGAGGCCCTGCTTGCCCGGCGCGGGCGCGGAGCCGCCGCCGAACAGCGACCGCAGCCTGGACTTCTTCGGCGCCGCCTTCTCGATGCGCGCCGCGAACGCCGAGCACGACTCCACCGCCTGCGCCTGGCTGGGCTCGTCGGGGTTCGGCACGTAGGTGTCGAACCGCACGGCGTCGAAGCGCGGCGGCGGCACGAGGGCGGCGATCAGCTCGTCCGCTCCCAGCTCGGGCTGCCGGTCGGTGAGGTGCGCGGGCATCTTGCGAGGGTATCGGGACCCGGCCGCGCGGCCCTGGCGGCGGCCGCGTGATGTGATGGAGATCGTGCGCAGCCTGTGGCCCGAACCCCTCGACGACGTGACCGACGACGACCTGGACCGGATCTACGGCTACCCGGAGGACCTGGACCGGCCGTTCGTGCAGGCCAACTTCACCTCCTCCGCCGACGGCGCCTCGACGCTGGAAGGCCGGTCCGAGGGCCTGTCCGGGCCCGCGGACAAGCGGATCTTCTTCCACGGCCGCCTGCTCGCCGACGTCGTGCTGGCCGGCGCCGGCACCGTGCGCGCGGAGAACTACCGCGGCGCCCGCACCACCCCCGAGCGTCGCGAGCGCCGGGCCCGGCTCGGGCTCGCCGAGGTCCCGCCGATCGCCGTGGTCACCGGCAGCGCGCGCCTCGACCCTGCGGCGCCGCTGTTCACCGACACGACGGTGCCGCCGATCGTCATCACCACCGAGCACGCCCCAGCGGACCGGCGGAAGGCGCTCGCCGACGCGGGCGCGGACCTCCTCATCGCGGGCGCGGAGACCATCGACCTGCGGCTGGCGCTGGACGGGCTGGCCGACCGGGGGCTGCTCCGGGTCAACTGCGAGGGCGGCCCGCACCTGTTCGGCGAACTGGTCGCCGAGGACCTGGTCGACCAGCTGTGCCTGACCGTCGCGCCGCTGCTTGCCGGTGGCGGCGCGGACCGCATCGCGATCGGCCGCATGGCCAGCGAGGCGCGGGACATGGATCTGGCATCGATCCTGGTCGAAGACGGTTTCACGATGCTGCGGTACCGCCGTCGCCTCTAAGGCCGGCCCCTCGCCCACCACCACCCTCAATGGACACGCTCCGCGTGGCTGTCCAGACTGGGAACATGCTGCCGCTCACCCCGCCGGTCCAGCCGATGCTGGCGAAGCCGGCGAAGTCGATCCCGGACTCCGACGAGCTGCTCTTCGAACCGAAGTGGGACGGCTTCCGCTGCCTCGTCTTCCGCGACGGCGACGAGCTGACCCTGCAGTCGCGCGCCGGGAAGCCGCTGAACCGGTACTTCCCGGAAGTGCTGGCGCAGCTGCCGCCGCGGCTGCCGGAGCGGGTGGTGCTGGACGGCGAGCTGGTCGTCGGCCGCGAAGGACACCTGGACTTCGACGCGCTGACCGAGCGGATCCACCCGGCCGAATCCCGCATCCGGCTGCTCGCCGAGCAGACGCCGGCCACGTTCGTCGCGTTCGACCTGCTCGCGCTGGGCGACGAGGCGTTCCTCGGCGAGCCGACCGGCGCGCGGCGGGAGCGTCTGGCGAAGCTCGCCGGGCAGGACCTGAACATCACGCCGGCGACCACCGACCCGGCGACCGCGCGGCACTGGTTCGAGCTGTTCGAGGGCGCCGGCCTGGACGGGGTCATCGGCAAGCCGCTGGACGCCGGGTACGAACCGGGCAAGCGGATCATGATCAAGTACAAGCACTCGCGCACCGCCGACTGCGTGGTGGCCGGGCTGCGGTGGCACAAGGACTCCACCCCCGGCGAGGCGGTCGGCTCGCTGCTGCTCGGGCTGTACGACGACAACGGCGTGCTGCACCACCCCGGTGTGGTGGGGTCGTTCCCGGTGAAGCGGCGCAAGGAGCTGGCGGCCGAGTTCGCCGGCCTGATCACCGACGGCGGCGGGCACCCGTGGCTGGAGGGCACCACCGAGGGGCAGCGCCTGCCCGGCGGCATCACGCGGTGGCGATCCACCGAGCAGCCATGGGTGCCGGTGCGGCCGGAGCGGGTCGTCGAGGTCGCCTACGAGCACACCGAAGGCGGCCAGCCGTCGCGGTTCCGGCACACCGCGCAGTTCATCCGGTGGCGCCCGGACCGCGAGCCGGAGTCGTGCACGTACGCCCAGCTGGAGGAGGTCGCCCGCTACGACCTGGACGCCGTCTTCCACGGCGAGGTCAAGCGGACCCGCTGATGGCAGGCCGGGTGGAACGGCAGGCGCTGCGGAGCCGGGGACGGCTGGCCGTCCTCGCGACGGCCCACCTGTGCCGCCGCCGATCGCCCGAGGCGCTCGTGCGGGTGATGTGCCAGGCCCGGAACGACGAGGCGGCCCACCGGGCGCGCACCACGCTGGAGCGGTTGTGGCACCGCAGCCCGCTGTGGCGCGAGAAGATCTGGGACGTCATGCGGGAGGTCATGGCGGCCGAGGGCGACCGCAACGCCCGGGACGGCCGGGATCTGCCGTGGGTGGCCATCCTGGCCCTCCTGGACGCCCGGCCCGAGCTCGTGGCCCGCTACGACCGGCGCGAACTGCGCGAGATGCTGCTGAGCGCGGCGGACGAGCCCGGCGTGCCGTACGTGGTGGCCGCCGCCCGCCACGTGCTGGACCGACTGTCGGCCGAACCCGCCCCGCTCGCCTCGCCGATGTCCCCGCGGCCGTCCGCGCCCCGCCACCACACGCCGGGGGGAACCGGGACCGCGGGCTCCGGCGGGTTCAGCGCGGGCGGGTTCACCGCCCACGGCGCCTGAGCGCACCGACCCCGCTCACCACGGGTAAACGGGCGTCGTGCGAACCTCGGGGGCGAACACGCACCAAGGGAAAGAGGAACGTCGTGCCGCGCCGTGGTCTCGTGCTCGCTGTGCTGCTGCCGGCCCTCCTCGCCGGCTGCACGGCGGGACCGTCGAAACGGCCGCCGGTCGTGGAGAACGACGAGCCGGTGTCCTCCGCGCCGGCCAGCTCCGCCACGGAGGTGCCGCTGCCGCCGCTGACCGAGCCGCGTTCGCCCGCGCTCGACTGGACCGACTGCGACGCGCAGACCCGCAACCGCCTCGGCGCCGAGGCGCCGGGCTACCTGCGGTTCAGCTGCGGCACCGTGATGTCCACACTGGACAACCCGGCGCTGCCGGGCCGCGTCCAGACGCGCGTGTCCGTGCTCAAGGCGGGCAACGGCGCGATCCCGCTGGTCGTGGTCAACGACGTCGCGGGCGAGCCCGGCACCCTCTACGCCGCGCGGCTCGCCTCGACACTGCCGCCCGCGCTGCTGCAGCGGTTTTCGCTGATCGGGGTGGACCGGCGCGGCACCGGCGAGTCCGACCCGCTGTCGTGCGTGCCCGAGGACACCCGCGGCCAGCTGCTCAACCAGGACCCGGCCGACGACGACCTGGAACCGCTGCTGGACGCCGCCCGCAAGGCCGGGCAGCAGTGCGCGATCGACCTCGGCGGCGCACAGCAGTCCTTCGACAGCTGGCGCACCGCAGGCGACCTCGAAGAAATCCGCGGTGAGCTGGGCGTGCCGAAGCTGCACGCGCTCGCCCACGGCGAGGGCTCGCAGGTGCTCATCTCCTACGCCGCCCGGTTCCCGGACCGCGTCGGCCGGTTCGTGATGGACGGCATCCCCGACCCGTCCAGCGACACGGTCACGGTGCTCGGCGACCTGGCCGCCGCGCAGCAGGCCACCCTCGACGCCTACGGCCGCGCCGTCGGCCAGGACGCGGCCGCGACGGTGAACGCCGTGGTGGAGCGGCTGCGCGCGGCGCCGCAGGTCCTGCCCGGCGGCGCGGTGTTCGGCGCGGGCACGGCACTGCGGGCCGTGGTCACCGGGCTCGCCGACCGCACCCGCTGGACCGAGCTGGCCGGCGCGCTGGACGCCGGCCGCGGTGGCGACGTCCGCGGGCTCGCCGCGTTCGTCTCGCCGATGCTCAACGGCTCGGACGTCGCGCCGTCCCGCCTCGACGCCACGCTGGCCACCGAGTGCAACGACACCGTCGTGCGGATGCCCGCCGACCAGATCGCCGGGCTGACCACGCAGCTGCGCGGCCGCTACCCCGTCTTCGGCGGGCTGGTGACGCAGCGGCTCGCGTGGTGCCTGCCGTGGCCGGCGCGCACCGAGTCGCTGCCGACGCTGGGCACGTCCGGGCTGCCGCCGGTACTGGTCACCAGCACCCTGACCGACCCGGTCACGCCGGAAACCGGCACGGTGCGGGCCGCGCAGCAGATCCCGAGCGCGGTGCGCGTCGCGTGGCAGGGCGCCGGGCACGGGGCGCTCGGCTCGCCGTGCGCGGCCGAGGCGGTGCGGGCGTTCCTGGTCGACGGGAAGGTCCCCGCCGACGGCACGCTCTGCCCCGCATAGGGGACCCTGCGCGGCCCCCGTTTAGGCTTGTCCTCCATCCGCCGGACCACTGAGTACTGGGAGTGACTGTGCCGTCTTCCGCGGTCGAGACACCGGCTGTGGCGCCGGCGCCCCGGGACAGCGCGCGACGACCGATTCCCTGGATCGCCGTCTGGCCGGTCCTCGTGCTGGGCGCGGGCGCCGGTTTCTGGTACGTCAGAGAGGTCCTGGCCCAGCTCCCAGCGCTGCTGCACCTGCTCGACCTGGGCGTGTACCGGATCGCGGGCGAACGCGTGCTGGACGGCGTGTCGGTCTACGACACGCCGCTGCTCGGCAACATCCGCGGGCAGTGGGAGTTCGTCTACACCCCGTTCGCCGCGCTGCTGTTCGTGCCGCTGGCGCCACTGAAGGGTGAACTCTTCACGTGGGTGGGCGCGCTCGGTGACTACGCGATGCTGGCCGTCGGGGTGTGGGCGGCGCTGTCGCTGCTGCGGTTCCGGCGCGACGTGCGGCTCGTGTTGTTCAGCCTGCCGGTGGCGGCGCTGCTCATGTGGTGCGAGCCGGTGCGCGAGACGATGGCGTTCGGGCAGGTCAACATCCTGCTGATGACGCTGGTGCTGCTCGACTTGGCGCTGCCCGACTCGTCGAAGGTCAAGGGCGTGCTGATCGGCATCGCCGCCGGGATCAAGCTGACGCCCGCGTTCTTCGTGCTGTACCTGCTGGTGACGCGGCGGTACCGGGCGGCGATCGTCGCGATGGGCACGTTCGTGGTCACCGTGGCCGTCGGGTTCGCGTTCCTGTGGCACGACTCGGTGACGTTCTGGTCCGGCGCGTTCATGGACCCGACGCGGGTCGGCGTGCCGGAGAACCCGTCGAACGAGTCGCTGCGCGGCTTCTTCGCGCGGGCGACCGGGGTGACCGGCGGGATGCAGATCGTGTGGCTGCTCGCCGCGGCCGCGACCGCCGTGGTGTGCCTGCTGCTGGCGCGGCGGCTGGTCGCGCGCGGCGAGGAACTGGTGGCGGCGACGCTGTGCGGCCTGGCGACGACGGCCGTGTCGCCGTACAGCTGGGTGCACCACTGGGTGTGGCTGGCGATGCTGCTGATCTGCCTGGGCAACCTCGCGTTCCGCGGGTCGGTGCTGGGGTGGATCGGCCTGGTCGGCGCCGCGCTCGTCACCTCCGGCGGGGTGCTGCCGCTGATCGGCTTCGAGGCGGACACGGTGCTGGCGTTCAAACCGGCGGGGCTGGAGTGGCTGTTCCAGAACGCCTACATCTGGCTGACGTTCGCGGTGTTCCTGGCGGTCGCGCTGTACTACCGGACGCCGAAGGACCCGGCGGCGCTGCCCGCGGAGAGCACCTCCGCCAGCAGCCGGTAGGACTCCAGCATCTCCGCACGGTCGTACGTGCTCGTGGTCACCAGGACCTCGTCCGCGCCCGTGCGCTCCACCAGCCCCTCCAGTGCCGCGGCCGCTTCGGCAGGGGTGCCTGCGATCTGCCCCGACCGGGCCTCGTCGAAGTAGCGGCGTTCCCGGTCGGTCATCGGGCCGGCCAGGATCTCCGCCGCCGGGCGCAGCGGCGGGAACACGCCGTGCGTGCGCGACCACGCCGACGACCACGCCTCCGGCACCAGCAACCGCTCCGCGGCCTCCCGCGTCTCGGCCACCGCGATCGTCGCCGAGACGATCACGTACGGCGCCGGGCAGCGAACCGACGGGACGAACGACTCCCGGTAGCGCCCGATCGCCTCGATCATGCGCCCCTCACCGCGCACGGCGCCGATCACCAGCGGCAGCCCCAGCTCGGCGGCCAGGTCCGCGCCCGCCCCGGTGGCCAGCAGGAACGCCGGGGCCGGCTGCCCCTCCGCCGGGAACGCGTGCACGCCGGGGAACTCGCCCTGCGTGCCGTCGAGGTAGCCGAGCAGCAGCCGCACCTGCTCACCGAACCGGTCGGCGTCGCCCTTGCCGTGGCCGAGCGCGCGCCGCACGCCGCCGGTGAACCCGACCGACCGGCCCAGCCCCATGTCGACCCGGCCCGGGTGCAGCGCCTCCAGCACGCCGAACTGCTCGGCCACGACGAGCGGCTGGTGGTTGGGCAGCATCACGCCGCCGGTGCCGACGCGGATGGTCGACGTGGCGTCCGCGACCGCGGCGGCCAGCACCGTGGGCGCGGATCCGGCCACGCCCGGCACGCTGTGGTGCTCCGACACCCAGAACCGGTGGTAGCCCAGCGCCTCGGCCTGCCGCGCGAACGCCACGGTCTCCCGCAGCGCCTCGGCGTGGGTGCCGCCTTCGCGGGTGCGGGACCGGTCGAGCACGGACAACTTCACGCCTTGGTCAACACGCCGGCCCCGGCGCCTGTTCCGTCTCCAGCAGCGTCGCGGTGATCGCCCGGATCGTGCTGAGCACGGGCACCGCCAGCAGCGCCCCGATCACCCCGGCCTGCTGCACGCCGACGGCGATCGCCAGGATGACCGCGACCGGGTGCAGCCGCACCGCCCTGCTGGTGATCATCGGCTCCAGCACGTTGCCCTCCAGCTGCTGCACGGCGATCACGATCAGGACGACCAGCAGCGCGGTGAACGGCCCCTCGGCGACCAGTGCGACTAGCGCGGCGAGCAGGCCGGTGACGAACGCGCCGATCATCGGCACGAACCCGCCGAGGAACACCAGCGTCGCCAGGGGCACCACCAGCGGCACCCCGGTGACCCACAGCCCGATGCCGATCCCGACGGCGTCCACCGCCGACACGATGATCAGCGCGAACATGAACGCCGTGAGGTCGTGGAAGGCTCGCTTGCCCGCGGCGTCCACCCGGCGGCGGGCGGAACCGCGGAACGGCAGGGAGAGGAACCGCCAGATCCGCTCGCCGTCGTAGAGCACGAAGACCAGGACGAAGATCGCCAGTGCCAGTCCGGTGAGCACCGATCCGAGCGTGGCGAACGCGTTCCACGCGCCGGTCGCCAACGACTGCTGGTTCGCCGCCACCCACTCCCGCGCCTGGGTCGCCACCTGGTCCAGCTGCTCCGGGCGCACCCCCACCGAGCCGAGCCAGCCGCGCAGCTCCTGGTAGCTCCCGCCGAGCTGGGTGCGCAGGTCGGGCAGGCTGTCCACCACCGTCTTGACCACGAACCACAGCACGGCGCCGACCGCGGCCACCCCGCCGACCAGGACGACCGCCGTCGCCAGCGCCCTCGGCACGTGGTGCCGCGCCAGCCAGGTCACGGCCGGCGCGAGCAGCGCGGCGAGCAGCAGCGCGAGGGCGACGGGGATCACCACGACGGCGAGCGTGGCCAGCACCCTGGCGAGCACCCACAGCGCGGCGGCGACGACCAGCAGTTGCGCGCACACGACGGCGGAGCGGTGGAGCAGCCGGCCGGTGGCCGGGTTCTCGGTCATCCTGCACCGCCATCCCGCGCGGCCCGTCAGCCCTCCGGCCGCGCCCTGCTGGGCTGCACGCGCTTCGGTTCACCTGGCATTTTCGGGTAGTCCGGCGGGTACGGCATCTCGCCGAGCCCGTGGTCCCGCTCGTCGCGGGCGTACCACTCCAGCGCGGTCTCCAGGCCGAACGCCTCGTCGTCGATCGCGGCGTGCGGGTCGCCGTGCCCGGCCAGCCAGTCCGGCACGGTGAGCACGTCGAAGTCGTCCGGGTCGGCCTCGGGCAGCTGCTCCCAGGTCAGCGGCCTCGACACCGTCGCCCGCGGGGTGCCGCGCACCGACCAGGACGAGGCCACGGTCCGGTCCCGCGCCGCCTGGTTGTAGTCGAGGAACACGCGGCCGCCGCGCTCCTCCTTCCACCACGCGATCGTGGCGAGGTCGGGCACGCGCCGCTCCACCTCGCGGCCCAGCGCGATCACCGCGTGCCGCACGTCGACGAAGTCCCACTCCGGCCGGATCCGGACCAGCACGTGCACCCCGCGCCCGCCGGACGTCTTCGGGTACCCGGTCAGCCCGGCGTCCGCCAGCACCTCGCGCACCACCAGCGCGACCCGCACCGCGTCGCCGAACCCGGAGCTGTCCGACGGGTCCACGTCGATCCGAAGTTCGTCCGGGTGGTCCACGTCGGACCGCCGGACGGGCCACGGGTGGAAGTCGAGCGTGCCGAGGTTGGCCGCCCACGCGAACACCGCCGGCTCGGTGGGGCAGACCTCATCCGCGGTGCGCCCGGACGGGAACGTGATCCGCGCGGTCTGCACCCATTCGGGCGCTCCCCTGGGGACCCGTTTGGCGTAGAACGGCTCGCCGGAAACCCCGTCGGGGAACCGTTTCAGCGTCGTCGGCCGTTCCCCGACCGCCCGCAGCAACGGCTCCGCGACCGCGAGGTAGTACTCCACGACCTGCCGCTTGGTGATCCCGCGCTCCGGGAAGTACACCTTGTCCGGATTGGACACCCGCACCACGCGGTCGCCGACCTGGTACTCGACCGCCTCGCCACGTCCTGCCACCGGATCACCGTAGCCCCGCCGGGCCGGTTCCGCGCGTGCCTTACCGTGGACGTCGTGCCCCGCCGCCTGAAGATGGTCATCGCGCTCGTCCTGCTCGCCGGGGCGGTCGTGGCGGCGTTCACACTCCCCGTGCCGAGCCCCGCGGAACTACGCAACTGGGCCGCGGGCGCGGGTCCGGTGACGGCGCTGGTGTTCCTGGCCGCCTACTCGGTACTCACCGTCGCGCCCATACCCCGCACCGTGTTCAACCTCGCGGCCGGGCTCCTGCTCGGTGACGTGCTCGGCATCGTGGTGGCGATCACGGCGACCGCGGTGTCCGGCGCGCTCGGCTTCGGGCTGGCCCGCCTGGTCGGCCGCGACCTCGTGTCCCGCCACCTGGAACGGAAAGTGGTGCGCGCGGTCGACGAGCGGCTCGCCGACGGCGGTGTGCTCGCGGTGGCGTCGCTGCGGCTGATCCCGCTGGTTCCCTTCGCACCACTGGGATACTGCTGCGGGATCCTGTCCGTGCGGTTCCGCCCGTACCTGGCCGGGACCGTCCTCGGCAGCCTGCCCGGCACGGTCGCGGTCGTGGTGCTGGGCGACGCGCTCACCGGCGGCACGCCGCCCGCGCTGCTCGCCTGCTACGGTGCCTTCGCACTCGCCGGGGCCCTTGGCCTGGCCCGAATCGCCCGCGGGACTGCTTACGTCGGGCGCACCGGGCAGCCCGCTACACTCGACCCGGTGCGCGAGGAGATCGTTCGCGCTGAGCCAACCCAGCACTTGCGGAGAGTTTCCGAGGAGTAGTCCCATCGACACCGGTCAGCTGATCGCAGGGCACTATCGCCTCGTTGAGCACATCGGCAGCGGCGCCATGGGGGTCGTGTGGCGCGCGGTCGACGAGCGCCTCGAGCGTTCCGTGGCGGTCAAGCAGATCCTCGCTCAGCCGGGCATGTCCGAAGCCGAACGCAACAGCATGCGGCAGCGTGCCATGCGCGAGGCGAAGAACGCGGCGCGCTTCCAGCACCCGAACGCCATCGTGGTGTTCGACATCGCCGAGCACGGCGGTGATCCCTGCCTCGTCATGGAGTACCTGCCCTCGCGCAGCCTCTCCGCGGTGATCGCCGAGCAGGGCACCCTGCCGCTGGCCGAGGTCGCGCGCATCGGCCACCAGGTCGCCTCCGCGCTGGTCGTCGCGCACCGGGCCGGCATCGTGCACCGGGACATCAAGCCGGCGAACATCCTGATCGACGACAACGGCACCGCGAAGATCACCGACTTCGGCATCTCGCGCGCGGCGGGCGACCTCACGCTCACCCAGACCGGCCTGATCGGCGGCACCCCGGCCTACCTCGCGCCCGAGCTGGCGCGCGGCTCCGACCCGGCGCCTGCCTCCGACGTCTTCTCCCTCGGCGCGACGCTCTACCACGCGCTGGAGGGCCAGCCGCCGTACGGCAACAGCTCCAACCAGCTGGCCCTGCTCTACACGGCGGCGAACGGGCAGGTCATCCCGCCGCGCCAGTCCGGAAAGGCGACCGCGCTGCTGATGAGCCTGCTGCGGGTCGAGCCGGAGGAGCGGCCGACCATGCTGGAGGCCCGCGACCGGCTGGCCGCGCTGGCCAACGGCGAGAAGGACACCAAGGGCACGCTGGTGTCACCGCCGCTGTTCAACGGTGGCGGCCGCCAGCCCGCGGCCGCGGCAGTGGACGCGCCGCCGCCCCCTCCGCCCGGCGAGCGCCCGCCGTGGCAGCGCACCGGCGCCGCCACCGCCGCGCCGCCCGCCCCGCCGCAGCGCAGCCCGCGCAACCCCACCGCCGCGTTCATCCCGCCGCCGAAACCGCCCCAGCAGGCGAAACAGTCCCCGCTGAAGCGCAAGGGCGTGCTGGCCGGCTCGGCGGTAGCTGTGGTCGCCGTGGTCGTGGTCGTGCTGATCGTCCTGCTCAACGGCGGCGACAAGACGAACGGCGGCGCCTCGCAGGCCAACGCGGGCGGCACCACGGCCCCCACCTCCGCGCCGCCCAGCACGCCCAGCAGCGCCGCCCCGGCCGACCTCGGCCAGACGGCCAACACCGGATCGGTGGACTTCGGCTCGGCGGGCCAGGTGGTCAAGGCCTACCTCGACGGCTCGGGATCGCCCCAGGCGTGGGGTCTGCTCACGCCGGCCGCGCAGGCCGTGTTCGGCAGCCAGCAGGCGTTCCAGCAGTACTGGGACGAGCACGAGATCGAGGGCTACAACTCGATCCGCGCGGACAAGGGCGCCAACGCCGACGGTTCCGCCGACATGTCCGTTTCCATCGACGGGGTCGGCCGCGTGTCCTGGCGCGTCGTCAACACGGCGGGCGGGCTGCGGATCGACGCGAACACCAAACTCGGCTGACCTACCCTGGTCGGTATGACCGAAAGCGGCCGCAACCCGCGCTTCGACGACGACCTGGTCGGGCTCGACCCCGACGATCCGGAGGCCCAGGCGTTCGCGCGGCACCTGGACCGGATGCAGCGGTGCGAGCCGGGTTTCACGGTCGAGGGCACGCTGCACAACGTGGCGGAGTTCGCGGAGTCCAGCACGCGGGTCGGCGGGCTGCGGTGGTGGATCGCGGCCACCGTCGTGGTGCTGCTGGTCCTCGGCGTGATCGTCGCCTCGTGGGACATCGTGGTACGGGCCGTGCAGTGGCTCGCCGAGTAGCCTGAACCATATGAAACCTCGCATGGAACCTGTCGTGGGAGCCACCCCGAAGGTGGTCAAGTCGGACCAGGAGTGGCGCGAGCAGCTCTCCCCCGAGGAGTACGCCGTGCTGCGCCAGGCGGGCACCGAGCGGCCGTTCACCGGCGAGTACACCGACACCAAGACCACCGGCATCTACGAATGCCGCGCGTGTGGCGCCGAGCTGTTCCGCAGCGACACCAAGTTCGAGAGCCACTGCGGCTGGCCGTCGTTCTTCGACCCGTCCTCCTCGGACGCCGTGCTGCTGCGCGAGGACCGGTCGCTGGGCATGGTGCGCACCGAGGTGCTGTGCGCGACCTGCCACAGCCACCTCGGCCACCTCTTCGAGGGCGAGGGCTACCCCACGCCGACCGACCAGCGGTACTGCATCAACTCGATCTCCCTGCGCCTGGTGCCCGCCGAGTAAAGCCGCGCCGCGACCCACACCCGCCCGCTACCCTGCGGGCGTATGGGGGCGTACTGGGGGTTGTCCGCCCAGGAGTTCGCCGCGCTCTACGCGGCGCTGGTCCTGGTGCCGCCGGTGGTGCGGCTGCTCGGCCCGGCCCTGCTGCGGTACCGCCGGGTCCGGCCCGGCGCCGAGCGGGTCACGGCGGTCGAGCTGGCGGTGCTGGCAGGCGGACCGGACCGGGCCGTCGACCTGGTGCTCGCGGACCTCGTCCGGCGCCGGTGGATCCGCGTGGACAGCGGTGGCCGGCTGACCACCACGACGACACGGCCCCCAGGGGAGCCGCTCGCCGTCGCCGTGGTGCTGGCGGTGTCGTTCTGGCGCGGTCTGGCCACCGCGCGGACCCTGCGCCTGCACCTGGCGGACAGCCCGCAGATCGGGGAGGTCGTGCGCGGGCTCGCGGCCCGCGGGCTGGTGGTGCCGCCCAGTGACGTGTCCGGCATCCGCATCGCGTGCCGGGTCCTGCTGGTCGGGGTCGTGGTCAGCACCTTCCTGGGCGGTTACGCGGTAGCCGCGATCCCAGTGATGCTGGCCGGTGTGCTCGTCCTCGAGGCGGCCGAGCTCGTCCCGTCGCCGAGGCGCACCGTCGCCGGGAGCCGCCTGCTGCATGGCGCCACGGTCCTGGGAACCGCCACCGGGCCGCGTCCGTCGAACGGCCAAGTGCCGGGGTGGATTCGGAGGTGGCGGGGTGGCTGGTCCGGTGATCCTGGCGGTCGGTGAGGGGCCCGCGTTCTGGGGGCTGCCCACTTCGACGTTCCTCCCGCTCTTCGCCGCGCTGGTGGTGCTGCCCGTGGTGGTGCGCGCGTTCGGCTCGCGGCTGCTCACGCGGCGCGGCGGCGGGCCGCACCACCCGCCGGGGCTGATCGAGCTGGGTTTCCTGGCAGGCGGCCCGGTGCGGGCGGTCGACACCGCGCTCGCCGACCTGGTGGAGCGGCAGCGGATCCGGGTGAGCGGCGCCGGGCGGCTGGCCACGACCGGCGGCCACGCCCCGGCCGACCGGCTGAGCGCGGCGGTCTGGACCGGTGTGCGCGACGGCCGCGGCACCTGGACCGTGCACGACCTGCGTGCCGCGATGCGCGGCCGCGCCGAGTTCGTGGAGCTGCGCGACCGGCTCGCCGGGGATGGGCTGCTGGTCGCGCCCGGCGCGGTGCGCAACGTCCGGCGGCTGGCCACCCTCCTGCTCTTCGCGGTCGTGGTCCTCGCGTTCGTGGCCTTCCCGAGCGGCACGTTCGTGCTGGCGGTGGTGCCGGCCGGGCTCCTCTGGGCGCTCACCGACCGGCGACGACGCGGCCCGGCGCGGACGAAGACCGGCGACAGCGCGCTGCGCACGGCGAGCGTGACCACCGGCGGGGCCGCGCACGCAGTGGCCGTCGGCGGCCTCGGCCGCTACCCGGACCCGGCGATCGCGCAGGCGCTGCTGTCGGCGCCGGCGCCGCAGAAGCCCCGTCGTCGCGGCGGCTGGTCCGGCTCGTCGTCGGGGTACGGCTGCGGGTCGTCGGGCAGCGCCTGCGGGAGCAGTTCGTGCGGCAGCAGCTCGTGTGGCAGCAGTTCGTGTGGCAGCAGTTCGTGTGGCGGCGGGGGCTGCGGGGGTGGCGGCGGTGGTGACTGAGGGGGTCGCTTACGCGGCGCGGCGGCCCACGTCGGCCTGCGGCGGGCTCGGCTGCGACGGTGGTGGAGGTGGTTGCGGTGGCGGTTGACCGGCTGGGCGTCGGCATCGGGTGGCGGCCGGAGATCGACCTGTCCATCGCGCGGCTGCCGGGTGTGGAGTGGGTCGAGGTGATCGCGGAGAACCTGCACCCGGGTCGCCTGCCCGCGGCGCTGGTGGAGCTGCGGGAGCGGGGGCTGCCGGTGTTGCCGCACGCGGTGTCGCTGTCTCTGGGCGGGGCGGAGCCGCTGGAAACGCGGCGGGTGGAGCACCTCGCGGCGGTCGCGGACGAGCTGGACGCGCCGCTGGCCAGCGACCACGTGTGCTTCGTGCGCGCGGGCGGGCTGGACGCGGGGCACCTGGTGCCCCTGCCCCGTACGCGGGAGGCGCTGGACGTGCTGGTCGAGAACGTGCGGCTGGCGCAGTCGATCGTCGGCAGGCCGTTCGCGCTGGAGAACATCGCCGCGTTGCTGGAGTGGCCGGACGCCGAGATGAGCGAGGCGGCGTTCCTGGCCGAGCTGACGTCGCGGACCGGGTGCCTGCTGATCGTGGACGTGGCGAACCTGTATGCGAACGCGCGGAACCTGGGCGCGGACCCGGTGGAGTTCCTGGCGGAGGTGCCGTTGGAGCGGGTGGCGTACGTGCACGTCGCCGGGGGCGTCGAGGCCGACGGCATCTACCACGACACGCACACCCACCCGGTGCTGCCGGAGGTGCTCGACCTGCTGACCGAGTTGCGGCGCCGGACGGAGCCACCCGGGGCACTCCTGGAACGCGACGGCGCCTACCCACCGGACGACGAGCTGGCCGCGGAACTGGCCGCGATCCGGGAGCGCCTGTGAGCGGCCGGGAAGACCTCGCCGCCCGCCACGCCGGACTGCCGCACACCCTGCCGGCCGCGGACCGGGACCGCCTGTGAACGGCCGGGAAGACCTCGCCGCCCGCCACGCCGGACTGCCGCACACCCTGCCGGCCGCGGACCAGGACCGCCTGTGAGCAGCCGAGAAGACCTCGCGGCGCGGCAGGCCGAGCTGCTGCGCGCCCTGCTGGCAGGCGGACCTCCCCCGGCGGGCTTCGACTCCGGCCGGGTGGCCGCCGAGGTGCTCGCCCTGCGGGCGAAGCGCCGCAACATCGTCGCCGATCTGAGGCCCGACCTGTTCCGCACGCTCGGCGACCGGTTCCGCCCCCTGTTCGACGCCTACGCCGAGGCCACCCCCCGCACCGACGGCACCGGCTACCGCCAGGACGCCGCGAACTTCGCCGCCTGGCTCGCCGACCGGGGCGAACTCCCCCGGCGGCGCTGGTGGTCCCGCTTCACCCGCTGACCAGCTCCCCGCGCCAGCCCCCGGCTAGTGCGCCGTGATGCCGCCGTCGACGACGATCTCCGCGCCCGTGACGAAGGACGACTCGTCGGAGGCGAGGAACAGGATCGCCGCGGCGATCTCGTCCGGTGTGCCCGCCCGTTTCATCGGGGTGCGCTGGATGTCGGCCTGCTCGTCGCCCTCGGCGTCGAGGATGTCCTGGATCATCGGTGTCGCGATGACGCCGGGGTGCACGGAGTTGACCCGCACCCCTCTCGTCGCGTACTCGACGGCCGCCGTCTTGGTCAGCAGCCGCACCGCGCCCTTCGAGGCGTGGTAGGCCGCGGCCGACCCGCCGCCGATGATGCCGAGGATCGAGGACACGTTGACCACCGACGCGTTCCCGCTCGCGCGCAGCAACGGCATCGCGGTCTTCATGCCCAGCCAGGTGCCCTTCTGGTTCACCGCGATCACCCGGTCCCAGCCGGCCTCGGCGGTGTCCTCGATGCCCGGCCAGTCCACGATTCCCGCGACGTTGACGAGCACGTCCAGCCGGCCGAAGCGCTCCGTCGTCCTGGCCAGAGCGGTCTGCCAGTCCCGCGCCGAGGAGACGTCGAGGTGCACGCGCAGCGCGTCCTCCCGCTCCGGCCCGCTCCCGGTGACATCACCCAGCACCAGCCGCGCCCCCTCCCGGGCGAACAGGGCCGCCGTGGCCGCCCCGATCCCACCCGACGCGCCCGTGATCAACGCGACCTTGCCGTCCAGCCGTCCCGGCATCCCGCTCCCTCCTATCGCTGCCATCACCTCCCGATCCTGCGGCGACCGGAGCGGGCCAACCAGGGTGCGTTACTCCCAGGACGGCGCTACAGCCACTCCGCGGCCGACCTCCCCGGCAGCGGCGGCCCCGCAGTCCACATCGGCCGCGGCACCATCCCACCCGGACAAGTCACATGCCGCACCAAGCCGAACCCGCTCCCGGTCTCGGCAAGGAACTCCGAGAAGTCCACAGTGGATCCACCCGGCACCCGGCCCAGTCCGTCGAGCCACCGCCCGGTCCGGGCCAGCGCCAGGCGCACCCGCCGGCTCCCGCCCTCGGCCGCCCGCTTCCGCAGGGCGATCATCGTCGCCGCGGCGGCCAGCCAGCCCGTCGCATGGTCCAGCGCCTGCACGGGCAACGGCCGCGGTTCCTCGGCGTTCCAGGCGATTCCCGACGCCATCTGCACCAGGCTGTCGAACCCGCGCCGTCCCCGCCACGGGCCCTCCCAGCCCCACGCGTTCAGCTCCACCAGCACGATCCCGGGCCGCGCCGCCGCCAGCCGCTCCGCCGTGAACCCCAGCCCGGCCAGCGCCCCCGGCCGGAAGGACTGCAACACGACATCCGCCGAACCGATCAGGCGCCACAACGCGGAACGCCCGGCTTCGGTGCGCAAGTCCAGGTGCGCCGAGCGCTTGCCCATCCCGGTGTCGATCACCAGCGGGTGCACGACCGGCAGGTGCGCGGCCCCGATGTGCAGGACGTCCGCGCCGTGCGCGGCCAGCACCCGGCCGGCGACCGGGCCGGCGATCACGTGCGTCAGGTCCAGCACCCGCACTCCGCCCAGCGGCCGTGGCGACTCCGGCAACGGCCGCGCCGGGGCCGTCCCCACCAGTTCCTGCACCACGAGCGGGCCGTCCAGCGCCCGCCCCATCGGGCTGTCCAGCCACTCCTCGCGGGTGCGCATCGCGGCCGCCGCCCCGCCCGAGGCGACCACGGCCTCCTGCAGGTCCCAGGCGTCCCGGGTGGCAACCGCCGACACCACCGCCGCGCGGTCCTCCGGAACCCCGAGCGCGCGGCACACCGCCGCCGCGTGGTGGGGATAGTTGCAGTGCAGCCGGACCCAGCCGTCGGCCGCGCGGTAGTCGCCGGACAGCGGCGCCCACGCGTCCCCGGGCGGCTCGCCGTCCACCCGCACCAGCTTCTCGCTGGAGAACGCTGCCGCGGCGTGCCGCGTGTCGACCGACACCGCACCGGGGTCGATTCCGCGCAGCCGCAACAACTCCGCGGCGGCCAGGGTGGCCGCGGCGACGCTCGTCGACGCGGCCGCCGCCACCCGGTACGGCCCCGGCAACACCGATTCCGGGCCGGTGAACTCGACCGGGCCCGGCGCCTCACCGGTCAGGTCGCGCCACAGCGCGCCGAACACCTACGGCAGGTTCAGGATCAGCTCGGCCGGAACGACCTTCGTGCCGGTGTAGAACGGGATCTCCTCCCGCACGTGGCGCCGCGCCTCGGTACCGCGCAGGTGCCGCATCAGGTCGACGATGCGGTGCAGCTCGTCGGCCTCGAACGCGAGGATCCACTCGTAGTCGCCCAGCGCGAACGACGCCACCGTGTTCGCGCGCACGTCCGGGTAGTCGCGGGCCTCCTTGCCATGGTCGGCGAGCATCTTGCGGCGCTCGGCGTCCGGCAGCAGGTACCACTCGTAGGAACGGACGAACGGGTACACGCAGACGTACTTGCGCGCCTCCTCCCCGGCCAGGAAGGCGGGGATGTGGCTGCGGTTGAACTCCGCGGGGCGGTGCAGCGCGAACTGGCTCCACACCGGCGTCGACACCCGGCCCAGCGGGGTGCGGCGGAACCCGGTGTAGGCGGCCTGCACCTGCTCCGGGGTCTCGGCGTGCCACCAGATCATGTAGTCGGCGTCGGCCCGCAGCCCGGCGACGTCGTAGACGCCGCGCACCACGACCCCCTTGCCCTCCAGGGCGTCGAGGTACTCGGTGGTCTCGGTCGCGGCCTGGCCGCGATCCTCGGGGAGCCGCCCCGGCTCGACCCGGAACACCGACCAGGCGGTGTAGCGGATGGTGTCGTTGAGCTCCTGATAGTTCAGCCGCGCCATGCCCCCATCTTGGCACTGCGCGGAAACCCGCTGCTAGCGCACCAGCTGTGAGGTGATGCGGGTCGCGGCCGCGGTGGCCGTCGCGATGCACGCCGGCACCCCGACGCCGTGCAGGGCGGCCCCGGCCAGCGCCAGCCCGGGCAACTCGGCGACGGCCCGCTCGGCGCGCTCGACCAGGTCGAGGTGGCCCGGCCCGTACTGCGGCAGCCCGCCGCCCCAGCGGGTCACCACGACGTCGATCGGCTCGGCCGTGATCCCGGTCAGCTCGGCGAGGTCGTCGCGCACCAGGCGGACGAGGTCGTCGTCGTCGCGGTGCAGCGCGCCGGGCTCGCGGAAGCGGCCGACCGAGCCGCGGACCAGCACCGGACCGGTGTCCAGGTGCGGCCACTTGCGGGTGGAGAAGGTGAAGGCCTTCGCGGCGAACGGCTCGCCGTCGGCACGGCGTTCCCGCGCCCCGATCAGCACGCCGGACGCGTCCGGCAGCTCGGTGCCCGGCGGCAGGGCCATCGCCACGACCGCCATGGAGGCCAGCTCGACCTCTCCGAGCGCCGACGACGCGGCCGGCGCGACACCGTCGAGCAGCTTGCGGGCCGCCGGCGCGGGCACCGCGAGCAGGACGGCGTCGGCGTCGATCAGCTCGTCGCCGATCTCCAGCTGCCAGCCGCTCTCCCGCCGCCGCAGCGCGGTGACCGGCCGTCCGAGGCGGATGTCCGGCTTGGCCAGCTCGACGAGCCGGTCGACGAGCGTGCCGAGCCCGCCGGGCAGGGTGCCGAACACCGGCGCGCTGCTGGGCGTGGCGGGGATCAGTGAGGCCGCGGCCGCGGTCAGCGAGGGCGCGCCGCGATCGATCGCGGTGGCCAGGGCGGGGACGGTGGCGCGCAGGCCGAGACCGTCGGCGCCGCCCGCGTAGACGCCGCCGAGCAGCGGGTCGACCAGCCGGTCCACGAGTTCGTCGCCGAAGCGCTCGCGCAGCAGGGCGCCCAGCGCGGTGTCGGACTCCAGTGTCACCGGGGGCAGGTCCGGCTCGGCGGCCACGCGCGCCCGGCCCGCGTCCGAGAGCACCTCCGCGACGGCGTCCGGCGAGCCAGGGATGCCCATCAGCGTCCGGCCGGGCAGCGGGGCGACGCGGCCGCCCGCCCGCACGGTCGAGCGGGCCTTCCCCGGGTGGACCAGCTCCAGCCCCAGCTCGGCTGCCAGTCCCACGCCTTCCGGGCGGCGGGCGAGGAAGGCCTCCGCGCCCACGTCGTAGCGCACGCCCGCGACCTCGGCGGTGCGCAGCTTGCCGCCGAGGCTGTCCGTGGCCTCGACGAGGGTGATCGCCGCGCCGTCGCCGAGCGCGCCGCGCAGCCGGTACGCCGCGACCGCGCCCGACACGCCCCCGCCGACGACCACGACGTGCATCAGCCCTCCAGGCTGTGGACGAGCTCGACGACGCGGGCCAGCACGTCGGGATCGGTGCCGGGGGGCACGCCGTGGCCGAGGTTGAAGATGTGCCCGGCGGCGGCGCGGCCCTCCGCGGCGATGCGGCGCACCTCGGCCTCGATCACCGGCCAGGACGCCTGCAGCAGCGCCGGGTCCAGGTTGCCCTGCACGACCGGCGCGGGCTCGCCGTGTGCGGTCAGCCGCCGCACGGCCTCGTCCAGCGGGACGCGCCAGTCGACGCCGACCACGTCGGCCCCGGCCTCGCGCATGGCGGTCAGCAGCTCGCCGGTGCCGACGCCGAAGTGGATCCGCGGCACGTCCAGGTCCGCGACCGCGCCGAGCACGCGCGCCGAATGCGGCAGCACGAACTCGCGGTACTCGCGCAGCGTCAGCGCGCCGGCCCAGGAGTCGAACAGCTGCACCGCGTCGGCGCCGGCTTCGATCTGGCCGCGCAGGAAGGTCACCGCGATGTCGGCCAGCCGTCCGGCCAGGTCGTGCCACACCTCCGGCTCGGAGCGCATGAGGGCCTTGGTGCGCTCGAAGGTGCGGCTGGGACCGCCCTCGATGAGATAGGAGGCGAGCGTGAACGGCGCGCCGGCGAACCCGATCAGGGGGGTCTGGCCCAGCCGCTCGACCAGCAGCCGGGCGCCGTCCAGCACCGGCTCCAGCCGCGCCGGGTCCAGCGCGGGCAGGCGGCGGATCGCCGCGGCGTCGCGCACCGGCTCGGCCACCACCGGACCGGTGCCGGGCACGATGTCGACGTCGATGCCGGCGGCCACCAGCGGGACGACGATGTCGCTGTAGAAGACGGCGGCGTCCACGCCGAGGCGGCGGACCGGCTGGAGCGTGATCTCGGCGATCATCTCCGGGTCGAAGCACGCCTTGAGCATCGGCACGCCCTCGCGCAGCGCGCGGTACTCGGGCAGCGAGCGGCCTGCCTGGCGCATGAACCAGACGGGCAGCCGCGCGGGACGACGGCCGCGGGCGGCGGCCAGGAAGGGGGACCCGGCGAGGTCCCGGCGGGCCGTGTGTGGCCGCGACTGCGCAGTAGTGGACATCGTCAACCATGGTGCCACGCGGGCCCGGGGCCCCTTCCCTCGGCGCGTCTGCCGCCAGGTGCCCGTTCGCCGTCCTACAGTCGGGCTGTGACCGCGATGACGCATGCGCCCGAGATGTTCCGTGAAGCTGTCGCGGCGTTGCAAGCGATCCGGCCCCGGCCGGAGATGACCCTCGAACCCGTGCGCGCGCCGCAGCGCCTGGCCCCGTGGTCCTACGCGCTCAGCTGCGACGCGACGGGCCCGGCGGACGTGACGGCGACCGGCCGCCTGGTGCTGCTGCACGACCCGGAGGGCCCGGAGTCCTGGGACGGGGTGCTGCGGATGGTCGTCTACGTGCGCGCGGAGATCGACCGGGAACTGGCCAGCGACCCGTTCCTGCCCGCGGTCGGCTGGTCGTGGCTCACCGACGCGCTGGAGACCTCGGGCGCGTCCTTCACCGCGCTGGGGGGCACGGTCACCGAGACCTCGTCGGCGCGGTTCGGCGACATCAGCGGGCCCGCCCGCACGGACGACCTGGAGCTGCGGGCGTCGTGGACGCCGTCGGACCAGCACCTGCGCCCGCACGGCGAGGCGTTCTGCCAGCTGATGTCGAGCGTGGCCGGGCTGCCGCCGGTCGGGGTGTCGCTGTTCGGCCACCGCCAGAGCGGCTGAACGACCCCGCGACGCGCCGAGTGTGACGTAGACCTCACTCCGCGGCCCGCGGCGGCGTCGATAGAGTTCGGTCCCGCGGCCTCCGATCGCCCCGGCGATCCCGGGCGGGGGCTCTCCGCAGATCCAGACGAGCCGCCTACGCTGCGCAAAGAGTTCACATCCGTCGATCTGATGACGCGACTGGTCCAACCGGTGAACACCGTAGAACACAGTTCGTGAGCAGATGCACGGTCCGTATGCACGCGCAGCAGCCTGCCCCCAAAAAGGTCATATCGCTGGCACTCTGCGACGCGTTAGCCACGGGCAGTTTATTACTCCGAACGTGGTACAACGATGCCAGCTAGTAACTACCCGATCGAGATAGATACCCGTTCGATCCCCCCGCGGAAGGCGATCGGCGGCTAGAGTGCCTCTTCGACGACACCACTTTCGGTCTAGAGCTGGCGCGGCTGATCGGCCGAAAGTACCCGGTGCCGGTCGGGGGGCACGACCGACTCCAGGGAGGTAGTGACGTGGCTGCCGTCGGCTTGTCGCAGGCCGTCAGATCCACGCCAGCCGGTGCTTTGCCGGCGAGCATGGTCCCGCACCCGCGGGAAGAGCTGTTTTCGGTGCTGGTGGTCGACGACCACCCGCTCCTGAGGGAGGCGATTGCCGCACGACTCGCACAGATGGGTGCGGGCACCGTACACGAAGCTGCCTCGGTAGCGGAGGCGAGGGCGCGGGCGACCGCGACGGGTCCGTGCGACCTGGCCATCCTTGACCTCGGGCTGCCGGACGGGAGCGGGATCGACCTGGTCACGGAACTCCGCAGCCAGGGCTGGCCCCGCATCGTGGTGCTCGCCTCGTCCGACGACCCGTATGCCGTGCGCTCGGCTTTCCAGGCCGGCGCCCAGGCGTATCTGCTGAAGTCGGCCTCGCCCATGGTGGTGACCGACGGGGTGCGCCGGGTGCTGGACGGCGGGGTGTACGCGGACCCGAGCGTGGCCCCGGTCCTGGCGACCGGCACGCGGGTGCCGGGCACCGACAACACGCCGCGGGAGCTGTCCGCGCGCGAGGTGGAGGTGCTGCAGCTGGTCGCCGACGGCCAGTCCAACAAGGAGATCGGCGAGGAGCTCAGCCTCGTCGGCGCTCACCGTCAAGTCGCACCTGTCCCGGATCGGGCGCAAGCTCGGCACCGGGGACCGGGCGCAGATGGTGGCGCTGGCGATGCGAGCCGGCGTCATCCGCTGATCCCCAGCCGATAACACGACCCAACGGACGGGCGTACCGGTGACGGTGCGCCCGTCCCGTAGGGTTGACCGACGTGGAAACCGCAGATCAAGTGCCTGATACCAGCGAACCGGACGTCCCGGTCACGCTCAAGGAGCCGGCCGACGGAACGCCGGACGTGGTGGCGGACGAGCCGGCGCTGGCGCGCGCCTGTGAACGGCTGGCGGCGGGCACGGGCGCGATCGCGGTGGACACCGAGCGCGCGTCCGGCTACCGCTACTGGCCCAAGGCCTACCTGGTGCAGTTGCGCCGGGAGGGCTCCGGCACGGTTCT
Organism: Amycolatopsis thermoflava N1165; assembly: GCF_000473265.1. Taxonomy (NCBI): domain Bacteria; kingdom Bacillati; phylum Actinomycetota; class Actinomycetes; order Pseudonocardiales; family Pseudonocardiaceae; genus Amycolatopsis; species Amycolatopsis thermoflava. The sequence goes on along the minus strand of NZ_KI421511.1, from coordinate 8,259,097 downwards.
CGTGGACCCCATCGCCCTGGAGGGCAGGCTGGGGCCGTTGCAGGACGTGCTGAACGGCGAGGAGTGGGTGCTGCACGCCGCCTCGCAGGACTTGCCGTGCCTGGCGGAGCTGGACCTGGTTCCGGGCAGCCTGTTCGACACCGAGCTGGCCGGGCGGCTGGCCGGCTACGAGCGGGTGGCGCTGGGCACCCTGGTGGAGAAGCTGCTGGGCTACCACCTGGAGAAGGGGCACAGCGCGGCCGACTGGTCGAAGCGGCCGCTGCCGGTGGACTGGCTCAACTACGCGGCGCTGGACGTCGAGCTGCTGATCCCGCTGCGGGAGAAGCTCGAGGCCGAGCTGGATGCCCAGGGCAAGCTGGACTGGGCGCGCCAGGAGTTCGAGGCCGTGCGGACCGCCCCGCAGCCCCCGCCGCGGACCGAGCCGTGGCGGCGCACGTCGGGGATCCACAAGGTCCGCACCGCGCGAGGCCTGGCGGCGGTGCGCGCGCTGTGGGAGGCCCGCGACGAGCTGGCCCGCAAGCGTGATCGCGCGCCGAGCCGGGTGCTGCCCGACAGCGCGATCGTGAACGCGGTGCTGGCGGAGCCGAAGTCCGTGGCCGAGCTGCAGGCGCTGCCGGTCTTCGGCGGCCGCGTCCAGCGGCGCTACACGGGCAACTGGTTCCGCCACCTCCAGGCGGCGCGCCAACTGCCGCGCGACCAGCTGCCCAACCCGGCACAACCGAACGACGGCCCTCCCCCGGCGAACCGATGGGCGGACAAGGACCCCGACGCGGCGGCTCGCCTGGCCGCGGCCCGTGCCGGCCTGGCGAAGATCGCCGAGCACCACCAGCTGCCGGTGGAGAACCTGCTGCTGCCGGACCTGTTGCGCCGCACCTGCTGGCGCCCGCCCGAGGACAGGACCCTCGAGGCCGTCTCGGCAGCGCTGGCCGCGGGTGGGGCACGCCCATGGCAGGTGGAGCTGACGGCACCGGTGCTGGTCGAGGCGTTGCAAGCGACTGCCTGAGCAAGGCAGCTTTTTCTGTCGACAACCGACAAACCGGAAGCCGGCAACGGAACAAGACCGACCACGCACCAGACCTCCCCCGCCCCCGATCCACAGCCGATCTTTAGTCGCCGACCAGGCGTGTCAAGGCACGCTTTCCCGCCTTGACACGCCTGCTCGGCGACTGAAACACAATCAGGCATCGGGGGCGGGGGTGGTCGGAAGGTGACCTTTCGGCGCGCCGTGAGGCGCACCGCCCGAAGGGCGGAAAAGATCAAAAGATAGTCCTCGCCGGACGGGCAGGCTCCGGGATGACAGAAAAGCACTTCACCTCACCTTGGCGAGGTGGTCGCTGGGTGGTCATCCCGTCGCCTTCCGGTTTGTGCATATCACCTTGAGCCAGGGCCGCAAGGTTGGCATGTTCGGCCGCCGGAGAGAGCCCGGGTTGCGGCCCTGGCTCAAGGTGATCGTCCAGTGTCAGGCGACGGGATGACCACCCAGCTACCTTGTGTTCAAAGATCAGCTCTCGCGGCGCTCGAAAAGGTGGTCCTACCCACCACACTGGTTACCCATCGGTAACCGGGGCTAGAGTGGCGTCATTACCGCCGGGTAACCGGCGGTCCCAGAGCTGACAGAGGGAGCACATCGTGGCTGCAACCCCCCTTGCGCCGACCGCGCGGGCGGTGCGCACCGTGGCCTTCGTCGAGGGGGTCCGCACCCCGTTCGGCAAGGCGGGTGACAAGGGCATCTACGCCAACACCAGGGCCGACGACCTCGTGGTCAAGGTCATCCGCGAACTGCTGCGCCGCCATCCGGAACTGCCGCCGGAGCGGGTCGACGACGTCGCCATCGCCGCCACGACCCAGACCGGCGACCAGGGCCTGACGATCGGCCGCACGGCCGCCCTCCTGGCCGGCCTGCCGCGGTCCGTTCCGGGCTACGCGATCGACCGCATGTGCGCCGGCGCGATGACCGCGGTCACCACGGTCGCGGGCGGCATCGGCTTCGGCGCCTACGACATCGCCATCGCGGGCGGTGTCGAGCACATGGGCCGCCACCCGATGGGCGAAGGGGTCGACCCCAACCCGCGCATCGTCGCCGACAAGCTCGTCGACCCGTCCGCGCTCGTCATGGGCCAGACCGCGGAGAACCTGCACGACCGCTTCCCGGCGATCACCAAGCGCCGCGCGGACGAGTACGCCGCGCAGAGCCAGGAGCGCTACGCCGACGCGGTCAAGGCCGGCAAGATCGGCCCCGAGCTCGTCCCGGTCGCGATCCGCTCCGAGCTGGGCTGGGGCCTGGCCACCGAGGACGAGCCGCCCCGCCCGGGCACCACCGTGGAAACCCTGGCCAACCTGAAGACCCCGTTCCGCCCGCACGGCCGGGTCACCGCAGGCAACGCCGCGGGCCTCAACGACGGCGCGACCGGCGCGATCCTCGCCGACGAGGAGACCGCCCGCGAGCTGGGCCTGCCCGTCGCGATGCGGATGGTCGGCTACTCCTTCGCCGGCGTCGACCCCGAGGTCATGGGCGTCGGCCCGGTGCCGGCCACCGAGAAGCTCCTCAAGCGGACCGGGCTGTCCATCGACGACATCGGCCTGTTCGAGATCAACGAGGCGTTCGCCGTGCAGGTCCTGGCCTTCCTGGACCACTTCGGCATCGAGCAGACCGACCCGCGCGTCAACCCGTGGGGCGGCGCGATCGCCTGCGGCCACCCGCTGGCCTCCTCCGGCGTGCGGCTGATGACCCAGCTGTCCCGCCAGTTCGCCGAGCACCCCGAGGTCCGCTACGGCATCACCACGATGTGCATCGGCCTCGGCATGGGCGGCACCGTGATCTGGGAGAACCCTGCGTACGACGGGAGTGACAAGTGACGTTCACGGTTGAGCAGGCCAAGGCCGCCTTCCCGGACGAGGTGGTCACCCGCGCCACCACGCGCCTGATCCGGGTCCCCGGCCTGGACAAGCAGGTCGCGCTGATCACGTTGGACAACGGGCACGACCACACCCGCCCGTCCACGTTCGGCCCGCAGGGCCTGGTGAGCCTGAACGCCGCGCTGGACGAGGCGTTCGCGGCGGAGCCGGCCGCCATCGCGGTCACCGGCAAGCCGTTCATCTTCGCGGTCGGCGCGGACCTGTCCGGCGTCGAGGCGATCAGCGACCCGAACCTGGCGCACGAGATCGCCGAGACCGGCCACGCGGTGTTCCGCCGCCTGACCGACTCGACGATCCCGACCTTCGCGTTCGTCAACGGCGCGGTCATGGGCGGCGGGCTCGAACTGGCCCTGTCCTGCCACTACCGCACGCTGTCGGAGTCCGCCGCGGCGATCTCGTTCCCCGAGGTGTTCCTCGGCCTGTTCCCGGGCTGGGGCGGCACGCAGCTGCTGCCGAACCTGATCGGGCCGGACGCCGCGGTCACCGTGATCATCGAGAACGCGCTGAACCAGAACAAGATGCTCAAGCCGGCGCAGGCCGCGCAGCTGGGCATCGTGGACGAGCTGCTGGGCAGCGCGGACTTCCTCGAGCAGTCCCTGCTGTGGCTGGCGAAGGTCGTCAACGGCCAGGTCACCCCGCAGCGCAAGGAGATCGACCGCGGCGCAGGCTGGGACGCGGCGATCGCCCGCGCCAAGGCCATCGTGGACGGCAAGACCAAGGGCGCGTCGCCGGGCGCGACCAAGGCCGTCGAGCTGCTCGAACTCGCCCGCGCGAACGACCTCGACGCCGGGTACGCGGCCGAGACGCAGGCGCTGGCGCAGCTGCTGATGGACGACACGCTGCGCGCCGGGCTGTACTCGTTCAACCTGGTCAACAAGCGGGCCAAGCGCCCGGCAGGCGCGCCGGACAAGTCGCTGGCACGCAAGGTGACCAAGGTCGGCGTGGTCGGCGCGGGCCTGATGGCGAGCCAGCTGGCGCTGCTGTTCGTGCGGCGCCTGAAGGTCCCGGTCGTGCTGACCGACGTGGACCAGGCGCGCGTCGACAAGGGCGTGTCCTATGTGCACGGTGAGATCGACAAGCTGCTCGGCAAGAAGCGGATCTCGCCGGACGAGGCGAACCGGCTCAAGGCGCTGGTCAGCGGCTCGCTGGACAAGGCCGCCTTCGCGGACGCGGACTTCGTGATCGAGGCCGTGTTCGAGGAGATGGGTGTCAAGCAGCAGGTCTTCGGCGACCTGGAGAACTACGTCAAGCCCGAGGCGATCCTGGCGACGAACACCTCGTCGCTGTCGGTGTCGGAGATGGCGTCGAAGCTGCAGCACCCGGAGCGGGTCGTCGGGTTCCACTTCTTCAACCCGGTGGCCGTGCTGCCGCTGCTGGAGATCGTGCGCGGCGAGCAGACCGACGACGCGGCGCTGGCGACGGCGTTCGCGGTCGGCAAGCAGCTGAAGAAGTCCAGCGTGCTGGTCTCCGACGCCCCGGCGTTCGTGGTGAACCGGCTGCTGCTGCGCTTCCTCGGCGAGGTGCTGACCGCGGTCGACGAGGGCACCCCGTTCGACGTGGCCGACCGGGCGCTGGAGCCGCTGGGCCTGCCGATGTCGCCGCTGACGCTGATGCAGCTGGTCGGCCCGGCGATCGCGCTGCACGTGGGCGAGACGCTGCACGGCGCGTTCCCGGACCGGTTCCCGGTGAGCGAGAACCTGAAGAAGTTCGTCGCGTCGGGCAAGACCGCGGTGTGGCAGTGGGACGACAAGGGCAACCCGAGCGTCGACCCGGAGGTCGCGGCGCTGTGGCAGCAGGGTGACCAGCCCTCGACCGCGGAGCAGCTGCGCGAGCGGGCGCTGGCCGCGATCGCCGAGGAGATCCGGATCATGCTCGACGAGGGCGTGGTCGCGGAAGCGCAGGACATCGACCTGTGCCTGATCCTCGGCGCGGGCTGGCCGTTCTGGCTCGGCGGCATCACGCCGTACCTGGACCGGACCGGCGTTTCGCAGAAGGTGACCGGCAAGCCGTTCCTGGCGCCGGGTGTGGCCTCGGTACCCGCGTAACCGCCGAACCTGACGGCCCCCTCGCGCGTCCTACCACCGCGCGAGGGGGCCTTTCCACGTCTGCGAGGTGCGGCCTTGGGGTGGGTTGCCGCGGAAGTCCAGCGTGGACAAGCGGGTGTACTGGCCGTTGGCGGTCGGTATGCTGATCGCGCCCTACGCGGTCTGGATCGCCTGACCGGTCGTGGACGCCCGGACGAACAACTCCGGCTCCAGGCGCTCCGACTCCGGCGACTGTCCGTTGAGGACGGTGATCAGCAGTTCGAGCGCGCGCCGTCCCATCTCGTGCATCGGGGAGCGGACGCTGGTCAGCGGGACCGGCAGTTCGGCCGCCAGCGGGGTGTCGTTGAAACCCGCCACGGCGACGTCGACCCCGGGGCGCAGGCCGGCGTCCCGCACGGCGCCGAGCGCGCCGATCGCCGCGAAGTCGTTGACGGCGAAGATCGCCGTCGGGCCGGTCTCCGTCAGCAGCCGCTCGGCCGCCCGGTGGCCGCCCGCGGTGTCGAATCCCGAGTGGACAGTCGCGACGTCGAGCCCCTCCTCGCGGTACCGGTCGGCGAACCCGGCCGTCCGGTCGATGCCGGTGCTCGCGAACGGCTCCCCGGCGATCACCCCGGTCCGCCGGTGTCCCAGCTCCAGGAAGTGCTCCGCCACCAGCCTGCCGCCGAGGTAGTCGTCGCAGGTGACCGACAGGTGCTCGCCCGCATGGCGGCTGACCAGCACGAACGGCACACGTCGCTCGGCCAGCTCACCGGTGAACTCCCCGTCGTGGTGCGCATCGCCCAGGATGAGGCCGTCCACGCGGCGCGACAACGCCAGCTCGGTGCGCGCCCGCTGCTCGGCCGGCCGGTCGTGGCTGTTCATCACGAACGTCGCCAGCCCGTGCCCCGCCGCCGCGTCCTCGATGCCCTCGTAGATCGTGGCGAGGACGACGTCGGACAGCCGCGGCACCAGCACCCCGACGAGGTTGCTGCGCTGGGTGCGCAGGCTCTTCGCGTGCGGGTTGGGCCGGTAGTCGAGCCGGGCCGCCCACTCCCGGATCGCGTCGGCCGTCTCGCGTGAGGCCGCGCGCGCGGCGTCCTCCGGCGACCCGTTGAGCACGCGGGACACCGTGGAGATGTCGACCCCGGCGCTCTGCGCGACGGTCCGCAACGTGGCCGGCCGCTTGCGCTCCGCTCGACCCACTTCCCAGCCTTCCACCCGGCCACCCCTTGACGGCGGCTCCCGGGCTCCTTGATACTACCCAAACGATTTTCCCAAACGTTTGGGTTCACGCACAACACGGACCCAAACGTTTGCGCAAGGAGAGGAACGCCGTGTCGTCATCCCTCGGGACCAGGCTTGCCCCGCCGCCCGGCGCGGGGTGGTTCGCGCACCGGCCGGTGGCCGGCCTGGCCGCGGACCTGCGCGCCGGACGGCTCACGCCACGCGACCTGATCGAGACCGCGCTCGCCGAACTCGCCAGGTGGGAGCCGGTGATCAACGCGTTCGTCACCGTGGACGACGCCGGCGCCCGGGCCGCCGCCGACCAGGCGGGGCGCGAGCTGGCGGCGGGCGTGGACCGCGGGCCGCTGCACGGCGTCCCGGTCGCGGTCAAGGACGTGATCGACGTGCGCGGGCTGCCGACCACCGCCGGTTCCCGCCAGTTCGCGGGCCACGTCGCCGCCGCGGACGCCGACTGCGTGCGACGGCTCCGCGCGGCGGGCGCGATCGTCCTCGGCAAAACCGCCACCCACGAAATCGCGTTCGGGCCGACCGGTGACCGCGCCGCGAACGGCCCGGCCCGCAACCCGTACGACCCGCGCCGGATGACCGGCGGGTCGAGCAGCGGCTCGGCGGCGGCGGTCGCGGCAGGTGTCGTCCCGCTCGCCCTCGGCACCGACACCGGCGGCTCCGTCCGGATCCCCGCCGCGTGCTGCGGGATCGTCGGCCTGAAACCGACGCACGGCGCGCTGAGCACACAGGGCGTCCTGCCGTTGGCGCCGTCGCTGGACACCGTCGGCCCGCTGGCCCGCACGACCGCGGACGTGCGTCTGCTGTGGACCGTCCTGAGTGGAACCGAACACCGCCGCACCGCGCCCCGCGCCGCGTGGCTGCCACCGGACACGATCCACCCGACCGCGCCGGAAGTGACCGACACGGTCCGCGAGCGCCTGCCTGACCTCGACGAAGTCGTTGTCCTGCAGGCGGAATCCCTCCGCGCCGCGTACGCGGCGATCCAGGGCAGCGAGGCCTACGCCGTGCACGCGGAGCGGCTCGCCGACCGGCCGGACCTGTTCGGCGACGAGGTCCGCGACCGCCTCCGGGCCGGTGGCGAAGTCCGCGGCTGGGAGTGCGTCCGCGCCCGCGAGCTGCGCGACCGGGTCCGCGGCGAAGTGCTGGACCTGCTGCGCGAACACGGGATCCTCGCGCTGCCCACGACCCCGCTGCCCGCCCCGCCGATCGACGCCCGCACCTCCGACGTCGGCGACGTGCGAGCCGCACTGCTGTCGCTGACCAGCCCGTGGAGCGTTCTCGGGCTGCCCGCCCTGTCCGTCCCCGCCGGTCTCGCCGGCGAGCTGCCGGTGGGACTGCAGCTCGTCGGCCCACCCGGCTCCGAGCACGACCTCCTGACGATCGCCGAACACCTCTGAAGGGAACAGCCGAATGTCGACGAGCGCCATCACCGCCGCTGCCGTGCAGTGCGACCCCCAGGTCGGGCTGGAGAACAAGGACAAGAACCTCGAGCGGACCCTCGAACTGGTCACCGAGGCCGCCGACCAGGGCGCGAACCTGGTCGTGCTGCCCGAACTGGTCAACACCGGCTACTCCTTCGCCACGCGCGAGGAGGCCTACGCACACGCCGAGGAGCTGACCGGCCCGACGGTGCAGGCGTGGACCGAGCTGGCCCGCAGCCGCGGCATCCACCTCGTCGGCGGGATCACCGAACTCGACGGGGTGCGCCTGTTCGACACGGCTGTCCTCATCGGACCGGACGGCCTGATCGGGCACTACCGCAAAACCCACCTGTGGCACCGGGAGAAGCTCGTCTTCACCCCCGGCGACCTCGGGTTCCCGGTGTTCGAGACCCGGATCGGCCGGATCGGCCTGCTGATCTGCTGGGACATCTGGTTCCCGGAGGTCGCGCGCCTGCTCGCGGTGCAGGGCGCGGACGTCATCTGCAGCGTGAACAACTGGGTGTGGACGCCGCCGCCGCTGTTCGACGACGCCGGCCGGTGCATGGCCGCCTACCTGACCATGACCGCTTCGCACGTCAACGGTGTGCCGATCGTCGCGGCGAACCGGGTCGGCGAGGAGCGCGACGCGAAGTTCCTCGGGTGCTCGCTGATCACCGGGACCAACGGCTGGCCCGCGAGCGAGGTCGCCGCGCCCGAGGGCGACACGATCGTCTACAGCGGACTCGACCTGATGGCCACCCGGTCCGCGGCGATCTGGAACGAGCTCAACGACCTGCCGCGCGACCGCCGCACCGACCTCTACGATCCCCTGCTGGGATACCGCGGCGGCCAGGCCTACCCGCGGTGATCCCGGTGCTCACCACGACCCGCCGGGCGACGAAGCCCGCCGGCGCGTTCGGCCGATGGCTGACCGGCGCCGCGTTGTTCGGGGTCACCGCGGGCCTCGCCCTGCTGCTGGCCCGCGTCACCGGTTCGCTGCCGCACGTCCTGTCCGCGTACGACGAGTGGCAGGAGCAGGCCTACCACCGCATCCCGCAGTTCCTGCGCTGGGTCCTGGGCGACACCACCGAGGCGCAGTTCTACAAAACCGCGCTCGGCGGCCTCGGTCTGCTGGCCGGTGGCTGGATCGCGCACGTGGGGTGGCGGCGGGGCCGCCGCTGGGCCGGGTTCGCGGTCAGCGGGGGCACCGGGTTGTGGCCGTGGGTCACCGCCGCGGCTCTGCTCGGGCTGCTGCTGTCCAACCTGGCCTGCGGGTGGACGATCCCCGCGACCGGCGCGTGGCAGCCGACGTTCGTGGCGTTCGTGTCGGTGCCACCCATGGTGGTCCTGACCTACGGCGCGGGCTGGCGGGTCGCCGTCACCGGCGCGGTCCTCGGCGCGGCGCTGACCACGCCCGCCGCGTTGCTGCTGGTCAACCTCGTGTGCGTGCCGCTGGGGCAGCCCGCGGTGCTGGGCTCGGTGACCGCGATGTGGGTCAGCGCGCTGATCGCGTTCCCGCTGTGCCGTCGCCTGCCGTGGCTTCCGCGGCCGGTCCCGCCGCCCGCCGCGCAGCGCACCGTGCCGCGGCAAGGGCCGGCCTGGGTGGTGCGGCGCGTGCTCGCCGACTTCACCGAGGCTCCCTTCCACGGCAACGAGATCGCCTCGCTCGGGCTGCTCGCCGGCACGGTGCTGACCTACCTGCTCAACCCGCTGACCCCGGTCTACGGCAGCGGTCTGCTGCCCGCCCTGCTCACCGCGCAGGTGCTCACCGCCACGCTCGGCGTGCTGGTGTACCGGCGGCAGTGGGCGCGGCACGGCTGGTACCCGACGTTCGTACCGGTCGTGTCCGTCGCGCCCGCGGTGGTGCTCACCTACGGGCCGACGTGGCCCGCCGTGCTGAGCGGCGCGGTGCTCGGCGCGCTGGCCGCTCCCCCGCTGGCCGCGTTCGCGTCCCGGCACATCCCGCTCGGCGTGCATCCCTGCGCGGGCAACATGTTCGCCATGACGGTGTGCACCGGCGTCCTCGTTCCCCTGCTGGACCTCGTTCTGTGAAAGGACAACCGATGGAGATCCTGCGGTTCGACCGCGACGGCACGACGTTGACCGCCGAGCGGCGCGACGGTGACGGGCCGCCGGTGGTCGTGGTGCCCGGCGTGATGGCCGACGCCGCGTCGTGGCGGCCGGTGGTCGACGCCCTTTCGCTGCCCAACCCGGTCGTCGTGCTGAACCGGCGTGGCCGGGCGCCCAGCGGCCCGCTCGGCGACGGGTACTCGCTGCGCACCGAGATCGACGACCTGCACCGCGTGCTCGACGCCCTCGGCGGCGACGTGGAACTGTTCGGCTGGAGCTACGGCGGGCTGATCGCGCTGGAAACCGCTGTGCAGCGGCGCGATCTGCGGTCCGTCGTGGCCTACGAACCGGTGTCGAGCCCGTTCGGGGTCCACGCGCTGGAGCCGTTGCGGGCGGCCGAGGGCGATCTGGACCGCGCGGTGGAGATCGTGAACCGCGACGTGTCCGGGTTCTCCGCGGAGTACGTGGCGGCGCTGCGGGAGAGCCCGGTGTGGCCGGTGCTGCGCCCGCTGGCCCATCCGCTCGCGGCCGAACTCGCCGCGCTGAACGCGCACGAGCCGGCCTTCGACCGCTACCGCGACCTCGACGTGCCGGTCACGTTGCTGCTGGGCGAGCTGAACGCAGGCGCCGAGCCGTACGGCACGGCGTTCGAGGCGTTCGAGCGGGCGCTGCCCCAGGCCCGGCGGGTCGTCCTGCCCGGCCAGGGGCACCTCGCGCACGCCCAGGGGCCGGAGGTGCTGGCGAAGCACCTCGCGGCGGCGATCCGGCCCTAGACGAGTAATGCGGAAGTCTGGGTGGTGTCTGGAGACGGACGAAGGGTGTTCAAGATCCGTTTGTGACGACAGACCTGAACACCCTTCTCACCGCACTCTACGTCAAGATCGACGACCACCTGGCAGGCTGGCGTCGGCTGGGCCGGCCACCGAAGCTGACCGACGCCGAGTTGGTCACCCTGGCCGTGGCTCAGGCGTTGCTGGGGTTCACCTCCGAGGCGCGCTGGTTGCGGTTCCTGCCCGTGCGGATGCCCGGCGCGTTCCGGTACTTGCCCGGCCAGTCCGGCTACAACCGCCGGCTGCGTGCCGCATTGCCGCTGATCAAGCACGTGATGCGCTGGCTCGCAGCCGATACCCACCTGTGGACCGACGCCACCTGGATCGTCGACTCCACCCCGGTCGAATGCGGCCGCTCCCGGCCGACGGTCAAGCGTTCGGAGTTAGCCGGCTGGGCCAAATACGGCTTCTGCCGCTCACACTCCCGCTGGTTCTGGGGCCCGCGAACTCGACCACTACCTCACCGAGCGCGGCGTCCGGCTGATCCGGCCGTCCTACCGCAACCGCAAGCCCCATCCCGGTGAGCCGCTGCTCAAGTCCATCCGCCAGCTCATCGAGTCGGTCAACGACACCCTCAAAGGCCAACTAAACCTAGAACAGCACGGCGGACGCACCATCGAAGGCGTCGGCGTCCGCATCGCCCAACGCCTCCTGGCCCTCACCGCCGCCATCCGGCACAACCGCACCACCGGCCAACCCACCACCCGATCCCTGACCGCCTACGACCACTGACCGAGTTACGCATCACTCATCTAGGCCTGCGCCCCTTGGGAGACGAGGGGTCTCCCAGTACATGCATCACCAGGGTCTCCCGGACGTCCAGGACGCGTGTCAGTTTGGTTGAGCCGGCTCCCAGCCAGCTACATGCAGTCACGACAAAAGGGACGATGACCCATGGCGGACAACCAGTTCACCACCCACGCGGATCTCTTCGATCTGAGCGGGAAGTACGCACTTGTCACTGGTGGCACCAGGGGCATCGGGATGATGATCGCGCGGGGCCTGCTGCAGGCGGGCGCCCGCGTCGTCATCAGCTCACGCAAGGCGGACGCGTGCGCGGAGGCACAGCATCTACTCTCCGAGTTCGGCGACGTCCGAGCGTTCCCCGCCGACCTGTCCAGGTACGACGAGTGCCAGCGCCTCGCTGATCTCGTCAAAGGCGACTCGGATCGCGTGGACATCCTCGTCAACAACGCGGGAGCGATGTGGCGCGAGCCCCTCGAGACATTCCCGGCCGAGGCCTGGGACACGGTGATCGACCTCAACCTCAAGTCGCCGTTCTGGCTGGTGCAGGCGCTGCTCCCCGCACTTCGCCGGGCGGGCACCGCCGACGATCCCGCGCGGATCATCAACATCGGCAGTATCGCCGCCATCCACGTCGCCGAGTCGCCCAACTACTCGTACGCCGGCAGCAAAGCCGCGCTCCACCAACTCACCAGGGTGCTCGCCAGGGAACTGGGCCCCCAGCACGTCACGGTGAACGCGGTGGCCCCAGGACCGTTCCCGTCGCAGATGATGGCGTCCACGCTCGATGCGATCGGCGACAAGATCGCGGCGAAGGCCCCGCTGCGCCGGCTCGGCCGCGACGACGACATGGCAGGTGTCGCCGTGTTCCTCGCCAGCCGGGCCGGGTCCTACCTGACGGGCGCCATCGTCCCGGTCGACGGCGGCATCGCCACGACCGCAACGGGTACCTAGGCGTCGGCGCGAGGCGACGGGGGTACCAGCAGAACCTCCCTTCGCCCGCGGACAGGGCCTACGGTCAAGTGGTGGCCAAGATCGATCTGCGCACCGAGATCAAGGAATTCCTGAGTTCGCGTCGCGCGCGGATCACGCCGGAGCGGGCCGGCCTGCCCGCCTACGGCGGCAACCGCCGGGTCGAAGGCCTGCGTCGCGAAGAGGTGGCTCTGCTGGCGGGGGTGTCGGTCGACTACTACGTGCGCTTGGAGCGCGGCAGCCTCACGGGCGCCTCCGACGGGGTGCTCGACGCGTTGGCCGCTGCCCTGCAACTCGACGAGGCCGAGCGCGATCACCTGTTCCACCTCGCGCGGCAGCCCAGGGCGCCCGTTGGTCCACGCGCCGTGACGGTGCGTCCGGCCCTTCAGCAGGTGCTCGACGCCATCACCGATGCGCCGGCTTGGATTTGCAATGGCCGTTATGACGTGCTGGCCGTGAATCACCTTGCCCGCGCGCTGTATTCACCGGTGCTGGCCGGCCCGCGCCGGCCGGCGAACACCGCGCGGTTCGTGTATCTGGATCCCGGCGCGGCGAAAGCGTTCTTCGTCGACTACGACCGAATCGCCTGCGACGTGGCTGCGAAGCTGCGCATGGAAGCCGGCCGCGATCCGCACGACGAGGAGCTGATCGCCCTGGTCGGTGAATTGTCGGCACGCAATGAGCTCTTCCGGCAGCGGTGGGCATCCCAGGACGTTCGGCTCCACCGGTCCGGACGCAAGCGTCTGCACCACCCGGTAGTGGGCCGGCTCGACCTGGACGTCGAGTCGATGGAGATGCCCGCCGAACCCGGCCTGCTCATGAACATCTACACCGCGCCCGCCGGCACGGCGACCGCGGACGGCCTGGCACTGTTGGCGTCGTGGGCGGCCGGCCTTGGGCACCCGCGGTTGGGGCGCACGCAAGGCCAGTCGGGGTCGCCGTAGCCTAGGCCTCCTTGGCGACGATCTCGCGAACCGCCGGCACGATCTCGCGGGCCCAGCGGCCGAGGGACACGTCGTCGTGGGCGGCGTGGCCCGGTGGGAACAGGATGAAGCCGGACATCCCGTGTTCGAGCACGCCCGAGGTCAGCTCCTCGACCCACTGGTCCACGGACCCGCCGATCCAGCGGCCCTCGTCGTCCCGCGTCTTCGCCAGCGGCGCGTCGGTGATCCGGCCGGGGAAGTTCAGGATCGTGCGGACCTCGCGCGGGTCGCGGCCTGCCGCGGCCGCCGCCTCGTCGATCACCGGCCGCGACGTGCGGTACCGCTCGCTCAGCCAGTCCGCCGCGTGGCCCGGCAGCCAGCCGTCGGCCACGCGGCCGGTCGCGGCGAGCGATTTCCGCCCCACCGACCCGGTCCACACCGGCGGCGCGGCCACCGGCGCGGGCTCGATGTCGCGCACCCGGTAGTGCCGCCCCTCGTGGGTCACCGGCTCTCCGCCGCCGGCCAGGCTCTTGACCAGCAGGATCGCCTCCTCGAAGGCCTCCACCGCCTCGGCCGGGGTGAACCGCCGCCCGCCCATGTCGGCGATCCGGTCCGGCAGCCCGCCCGCGCCCATCCCGAGCACGACCCGGCCACCGGACAGCGCCGACAGGGTCGTCACCGTCCTGGCCAGCATCGCCGGGGGCCGCAGCGGCAGGTTGGTGACGTTGGCGAAGCCCGCGATGCGCTCGGTGTTGCCGAGCAGGAACCCGATGGTCGCGTAGGCGTCCAGCCGGCTCCCGAAGTAGGGGTGGTCGGACAGCGAGACCAGGTCGAGCCCGTCGGCGTCCGCGCGCCGGGCCATGCGCAGCAGCTCCGGCACCTCGTCGACGCCGGTGTGCGCGCCGAACCCGAAAACCACGTCAGGTGCAGTCATGTGAATCCCTCCAGTTCGTACTACGAACAATAACGGTTCGCAGTACGAACTGCAAGTGGTCAGTGGTCCAGGAAGACCGGGGGCACCTCGTTGTCCGTCACGACCCGGCCGAGCAGGTCCGCGAGCCGGTCGCGGTCGGCGGCGTCGAGCCCAGCGGGCAGCTGTTCGATCCGGCGGCAGGTCTCGGCGTAGAACTCCGCCGCCAGCCGCTTCCCCTCCGGCGTCAACGCGACCAGGACCGCCCTGGTGTCCCGCGGATCCGGCTCGCGGCGCACCAGGCCGTTGCGTTCGGTGCGGTCGACCAGCCCGGTGAGGCTCGACTTCGCCAGCCGCAGCACCGCGCCCAGCTCGGTCATGCCGTAGGGCCGCGCCATCAGCACGCACAACAGCTGCCCCTGCGGCATCGTGATGCCGTACTCCCTGGCCGATTCGGAATACACCGCGTTCACCAGGAACGTGGACCGCACCAGCGCGGTCACGATCCCCATCCGGCCGTCATCCTGTGCGGGCATTCCACCAGGCTAACAGTTCGTGGTGCGAATTACCTCACGCGTCCGGGTGGGGGCCGTGGCGGTCGCCGGCCTCCAGCGTCGCCATCCCGGCGATGTCGTGCGAGTCCAGCTCGAAGTCGAAGATGTCGATGTTCTCCCGGATGCGGCTCGGGGTGGCCGACTTCGGAATGACCATGTGCCCCATCTCGATGTGCCAGCGCAGCACCACCTGAGCCGGGGTCTTGCCGTGCTTGCGGGCGATCGTGGTGATCACCTCGTGGTCCAGCTGCCTGCCGCGGGCGAGCGGGCTCCACGCCTCGGTCACGATGCCGTGCTCCTCGTGGAAGCCGCGCAGCGCCGCCTGCTGCAGGCCCGGGTGCAGCTCGACCTGGTTGACCGCGGGCACGACCTCGGTCTCGGCCATCAGCCGCTCCAGGTGCGGGATCTGGAAGTTGGACACGCCGATCGCGCTCGCCCTGCCATCGGCGAGGATCTTCTCCAGCGCGCGCCACGTCTCGACGTAGCGGTCCTGCCCCGGCACCGGCCAGTGGATCAGGTACAGGTCGACGTAGTCGAGCCCGAGCAGCTCCAGGCTGCCGTCGAACGCCTTCAGCGCCCGGTCGTAGCCGTGCTCGGTGTTCCACAGCTTGGTCGTGACGAACAGCTCCTCGCGCGGCAGGCCGGACGACCGCACCGCAGCGCCGACGCCGCGCTCGTTGCCGTAAAGAGTCGCTGTGTCGAAGCTGCGGTAGCCGGCCTCCATCGCCACGTGCATCACGGACTCGACCTCGTCGTCGGGCAGCTTGTACACGCCGAACCCGAGTGCGGGCAGCTCGATCTCGTTGTTCAACCGGATGGAAGGGACCATGCCCAGCACCGTAACTCAGCGGGTCGCGGGCAGCCGGACGGTGACGGACAGCCCGCCGCCGACCACCGGTTCCGCGGCGACCAGCCCGTCGTGCGCCTCGACCGCCGCGCGCACGATCGACAACCCGAGGCCGGCGCCGTGCCGGGCGGTGCGTGCCACGCCCGCGCGGCGGAACGGCTCGAACAGCTCGTCCACCGCCTGCGGGTCGACCAGCCCGCCGGAGGATCGCACCCGCAGCGTCGCCCACTGCTCCCCGGCCTGGGTCGTGACCTCGATCCAGCCGGCGTCGACGTTGTGCCGCACCGCGTTCTCCAGCAGGTTGCCCGCGATGCGCTCCAGCAGCGCGGGATCGCCCGTGGTCCAGGCGGGCTCGACGTGGAAGGTCGTTTTGAGGCCGCGCTGGTCGGCCTCCCCGGACACCGCCCGCCACGCGCTCGCGACCAGCGCGGCGAGGTCGACCGGCTCGGTCACCACCAGCCCGGCGCCGTCGGTGCGGGCGAGCAGCAGCAGCGACCCGACGAGCTGGTTGGCCCGCTCGGTCGCGTCCCGCACCACGCCGGCCATGCGCCGCAGCTCGGCGGTGTCGGCCTGGTCGTCGGCGAGCGTGACGTCCAGTTCGGTGCGGATCACCGACAGCGGGGTGCGCAGCTCGTGGCTGGCGTTGGCGACGAAGTGCCGCTGCGCCTCGAACGCCGACTGCAGCCGGTCGAGCATCGCGTCGAAGGTCTGCGCCAGCTCGGCCAGCTCGCCGCGTGCGTCGACCTCGCCGATGCGCTCGCCCAGCGACTCGACCGACAACCGCCGCGCGGTGCCGGTGATGTCCCGCAGCGGGCGCAGCACGCGCGAGGTGAACGTCCAGGCCAGGATCGCGGTGGCCAGCACCACGCAGCAGAACGCGATGGTCCCGGCGAGCAGCATCTTGTCCCGCGCGTGGTCGCGCAGGTGCGTGGCCAGCGCGGCGGCGTCCACGTCCACGCCGTCGACGCGCACGACCGTGCCCGGCGGCATCTGCGGCACCGCCGCCACGGCGTCGCCGACCAGCGTCCAGGCCAGCCAGAGCAGCACGAGGCTCACGCCGGCCGCCAGCCCGGTCGCGAGCAGCGTGATGCGCGCCCGCAGGCTGCGCACCGGCGTGCGTGTCGAGCGCGAACTCACCCCTTCGCGGGGCCGGTGTCGCGTGCCCGGTACCCGGATCCCACCACGGTCTCGATGATTCCAGGTTCGCCCAGCTTCTTGCGCAGGGTCATCACCGTGACCCGCACGGTCGTGGTGAACGGGTCGGCGTTCTCGTCCCACACCCGCTCCAGCAGCTCCTCGCTGCTGACGACCGCGCCCTTGGCGGACATCAGGACCTCCAGGACGCCGAACTCCTTGCGGGTCAGGTCGACCGGGCCGCTGGCGCGGCGGACGGTGCGCTTGGCCGGGTCGAGCTCGACGTCGCCGACCGTGAGCAGCGGCGGCGCGGCCGGGGTGGCGCGGCGGCCGAGCGCGCGGACGCGGGCGACCAGCTCCGGGAAGGCGAACGGCTTGGCCAGGTAGTCGTCGGCGCCGAGGGACAGGCCCTCGACGCGGTCGGAGACCGTGCCGCTGGCGGTCAGCATGAGGACGCGGGTCAGCTCGTCGGAGGAGACGATCTGGCGGCACAGCTCGTCTCCCGACATCCCGGGCAGGTCGCGGTCGAGCAGCACCACGTCGTAGCGTGTGATGCTCGCCTTCTCGTGCCCCTCGTCGCCGGTGAGGGCGACGTCCACCGCCATGCCTTCCCGGCGCAGCCCGCGCGCGATCGCGTCCGCCAGCGGCGCCTCGTCCTCGACAACCAGAATTCGCACGCAGACAACCGTGCCACAGTTTCCTGAGAGTTACCTGGGCGGCGGTACCCTGGCTGTTCGCGACTGGCTGGGGGTGGCCCGGATGAGCGATCTGGAGATCTTCGTCGGCGAGTGGACGGTCGAGGTCGGGTTCCCCGGCGCGCCGCCCGCCCGGTCGGTGTTCGAGTGGATCCTGGACGGTGCCTATCTGGCGCAGCGCACCGAGGTGCCGCTGCCCGAGGTGCCGGACAGCCTGTCGCTGGTCGGCCCGGCGGACGGCGGGTACACCCAGCACTACTTCGACTCGCGCGGGGTGAGCCGCCTGTACGCCATGACCTTCGACGGCGCGCGGTGGACGCTGCGGCGGGAGACCGCGGACTTCACGCCGCTGGACTTCGCGCAGCGGTTCACCGGGGTGTTCAGCGCGGACAGCGACCGGATCGACGGCGCGTGGGAGAAGCGGATGCCGGACGGGGACTGGGAACTGGACTTCGAACTGGTCTACACGCGAGTCTCCTGAGCCCTCTCCACCCGGGACGGCGGCCACCTCAGAGCGGCAGCTCCACGAACCGCCGTCCGTCGAGGTTTTCCACCACCACCGCGGTCACCTCGGCGGGCGCCACGAGCGCGAAACCGTCCAGGGCAGTGCCGTCCCGTTCGCCTGCCGGGGACACGAGCCAGCTGCCCGCCTCGACGCGCGAACCGTCGCGGGCGACGACCACCAGGCGGCACTTCTGACCTGCCGGGATGCCGCCCACGGACGCCGTCAGCCGGACCCACCCGGCGGCGGGCCGCACCGCCACGGACATCGTCGCACCGGTCACCGCGTCCGTGCCGGACACCGTCCGCGTGCCCGGCTCCTGCGCGGTCACCGTGGGCGGCGCCGTCGTCCGGCCCAGCACCACGCCGCCCGCGCCCAGCGCGATCGCGACCGCGACCGCCGCCGCCCCGGCCACCAGCCGGTTGCGCCGCACCCGCGAGTCGCGTTCGCGGCGGACCTGGCCGAGCGTGCGCTGCAGCAGCAGGTCCCCGCCGTCGGGCGGCCCGTCCAGCATCGCCTCCGGCGGGACGACCTCCAGCGCCGCGCGCGCCATCCGCAGGGACGCCACCTCGGCCTGGCAACGACGGCAGGAGTTCAGGTGCCGCTGCATCGCTCGCATCTCCTCGTGCTCGAGCGCTTCGAGCAGGTAGGCGGCGAGCGCTCCGGGATCGTGGATCGTCATCCGGCCACCTCTCCGACCGCGGCCCCGCGGCCGCCGAACGTCTGGCGCATCGCTCTGAGCGCGTAGTACGACCGCGACTTCACCGTGCCCGGCGGGACCCCCAGGGTCTCCGCCGCTTCGGCGACGCTGCGGCCGCGGAAGTAGATCTCGGTCAGCACGTCCCGGTGCTCCGGCGACAGCCGGTCCATCGCGTCGAGCACGACCATCGAGTTCACCACGGCGTCGGAGTGGTCGGCCGCGACCGGCGGCGCCGCGGGCGCCTCCGCGACCTCCGCGGGCCGGGCGGCCTTCGCGCGGAACCGGTCGGCGACGATGTTGCGCACCACCGTCAGCAGCCAGCCGCGCACCGAACCCTTGCCGTTGACGAGCGTGTCCGGGTGCCGCCACGCCCGCACCAGGGTCTCCTGCACGGCGTCCTCGGCCGCGGCGTGGTCGCCGGTGAGCCGGTTGGCGTAGGCGAGCAGCGCCCGCCCGTGCTCCTCGTACAGCGTCCGGATCAGGGCCTCGTCGGCGACCGCCGTCCGTTTCGCGGCGCGTAGCACCGGCATCCGCACTCACTCCTCGCTGGGGGATCAGTAACTGCTCGGCGCGGCCGCGAGTGGCTTCTTCTCCGCGGCGACCTTGCAGCCGTTGGTCTCGATGGCGAACCAGGTGCCGCCGACGGTGTGGCCGTTCGCCTGGCCGGGCGCGGTGTCCTGGGCGTAGGTGTAGACCGGCCAGCCGCCGACGGTGACCTGCTCGGTCCCGTCCGGCCGGGTGACCGTGCCGACCAGCTTCGGGTCGACGCCCTCGACGCGGGTCTCCCCGCGCGCCACGACCGGCGGCCAGGTGGTGGCGCACTGGCCCTCGCACGTGGGCTTCGGCGGGTTCTTGCCGTCCTTGGTGAACAGGTAGATCGTGCGGCCGTCGCCGTCGGTGAGGACGGTGTCCAGGCCGGGGATGTTCGTGGTGCGGATCGCGGTCTCCGGGGTGGCGGCCTTCGCCCCGGTCGGCGTGATCGCCGCCCAGGTGCCGCCGACGCCCTGGCCCTTGGCGTCGCCGGCCACGGTGTCCTTGGCGTAGCGGTAGACCGGCCAGCCGTTGACCGTGACCTGCTGGGTGCCGTCGGCGCGCGCGACCGTGCCGACGAGCTTCGCGTCGACCCCGCGCACGTCCACCGCCCCGGTCGCCACCACCGGCGGCCAGGTGGTGGCGCATTCGCCCGCGCACGCGGACTTGGGCGGCCGCGCGGTGTCGCGGTCGAAGCGGTAGAGGGTCATGCCGTTGGAATCGGTGAGGACCGGGCCGAGCCCGTCGACGTCGGACGCGACCAGCCCGACGGCGGGCTGGGCGGCGGCCGCCTGCTGGATCACGACCGGGGCGGCGGCCTGGCCGCGCTCGCCCTGCCCGCACGCGGGGAGCAGGGCGAGTCCGGCGAGTGCGGCAGCGGGCAGGACGTTGCGCGCGGTCATGGTCGTCTCCTTCTCGGGGAATTCGCTTCCGGCGCAATGCACACGTCCGCCGCCGCCGCGCGGTTCAGACTTCTTTCACTCACCGCAGGTGCGGTCGCGGTTGATGCACCACACGAGGCGGTTCATGATCCGTTGCGAC
Organism: Amycolatopsis thermoflava N1165; assembly: GCF_000473265.1. Taxonomy (NCBI): domain Bacteria; kingdom Bacillati; phylum Actinomycetota; class Actinomycetes; order Pseudonocardiales; family Pseudonocardiaceae; genus Amycolatopsis; species Amycolatopsis thermoflava. The sequence continues at coordinate 8,239,029 of NZ_KI421511.1, read as the reverse complement.
ATCACGTTGGCGAAGTCGTCGTGGTCGGACCGCGGGTTGTGGCTCTCCTCCGGGAAGGAGTCCACTTTGTACTGTCCGGCGACCTGGACGTCGCGTGGGATGTCGTAGACCAGCGTGATGCGCAGCTGCGGCACGGCCACGAACCCGCGCCTGCACCGGCCGTTGGCCTCGGGGAAGACGATGTGGTCGCGGTGGTTGGCGCTGTCGATGTTGCGGCCGTCCCAGCAACTCGGGAAGTCGTGGATGCGCTCGACCTTGCTGCCTTCCGGGCAGATCGGGTACTTGTCGATGAGCCGGTCCTCGAACCCGGTGCACGTCCAGCTGGCGCGGGCGTTGCGCGGGCCGTTCGTGCCCTGCTTGGCGTCGCCGTAGAGCACGCGCAGGAACTTCGGCATGGCCCGCACCGGGCCGACCGGGCTGCCGCGGAAGGTGATGTTCACCGACTCGGGCAGCTGGATCTCCCCGTCATTGCCGCCGATCTCGCTGTTGTCGTCGGCAGGCGGTTGCTCCGCGTCGTCGCCGTCGCTGTTCTCGTCGCCGTTGGGGACTCCCTGGCGCTGGGCGTCCTCGACCGCGCAGGTGGCCTGCGCCGGGTCGACGGGCTGCCCGGTCGCCTGACTGATGCGGTCCAGGCTCGCGGACCGCTGCTGCCGCAAGGGTTCCAGCACCGCCGCCTCGGCCGCGGGGTCGGCCGCGATCCGCTCGTCGGCGGCCGCCTCCTGCTGGTCCAGCGCGTCCAGTTCGGTGTCCACGGTCGCCATGGCCTGCTCGGGGACCTCGGCGAGCTGGCTGGCCACGTCCGGGCACTCGACCTGCGCGACGTCCTCGGTCTGCTCGGCCTCGGCGCGCTGGGCGTCGAGCTCGGCCTCGTCCTCGGGCGGGTTCGCCTCCTCGGCGTCCTCGCGGTCGATCCGCACCACCGGCCAGAAGTAGGCGGACTTGTCCCCGTTGCGGCAGGTGGTTCCGGCGCGCAGCAGGCTTTCGTTGGTGGAGTCGGCGTTGGTGGACAGGTTCCCGACGTAGTCGTGCAGGTGCTGGGCGCCGTTGCGCACGCCCGGCTGGGCGATGAAGTTGTCGGGGTTGTAGTGGCCGTTCTCGTTGCGGCCGCAGTCGACCGTGAACGTGCCGGTGGAGGCGCGGCGGTTCGGCCGCACCTCGGTCACGTTCGGCGCGACCGTGGTGATGTCGACGAAGAACGCCGGATCGACCTCGTCGGCGCCGGCCTGACCGGTGTCGCCGGTCGTGGTGGCGACGGTGACGCCCGCGGCCGCGAGCGCCAGTCCGACCGCGAGGGTCGCGATCTTGGTCCGGCGTGCGACGCGGTGCCGGCCTTCGTTTCGAGCCATGGATGTGCTCACCTCGAATCAGCCCGGCGGCGCACGCGCGCGCCGGGTTGTGGCGTGGGATTGGGACGAAACGGCTCCCCCGAGCCCGTCACAGGGGGATACGTACGTCGCGCCCGCCGAGTTCAAAACGCGATCCGCGCGTTATCGCGCCGTTATAACTACTGGTCAGCGCTCGATGCTGGCGAGCACCGCGCCGGACTCGGTGCGGATCTGGAACTTCTCGATGTCCCCTGGACCGAACGCGGTGCCCCCGGAGATGAGCAGCGGGTCCACGGCGCCGGCGGGCACCGTCCAGCTCGCGACGGTCTCCTCGTGCCCGCTCCAGTCGACGGCGACGAGGTGGCAGCGCAGCGGGCCGGCGACCCCGGAGAGGTCGAGCCGGACCGCCGCGCCCCAACTGGTCGGCATCACCAGCACCTCGGTGCGCAGCGCCTGGCCGGTCTCGCTGCCGGTGAACCGGCTCGCGCCCGGCGAGGACGGTGCCGGCGGTGGTGGCGTGACGGCCGCGACCGGCGCCGGGGCCTGCGACGGGACGACGGCCAGTGTCACCAGCGGCCCGGCGATGATCAGCAGCATGGCCGCGACGGCCAGCACCCGGCGCACCAGGGTCCGGCGACGGCGGATCGCGGCGACCTCGTCGAGCATCGGCGCCAGCACCCGCGGCGCGGGAACCGGCGGTTCCGGCCAGTAGCGGCGGATCTCGTCGAGCAGGTCCGGCAGCTCGTGCATCTCCAGGAGGTCGAGCTGGCAGTTCGGGCAGTCCAGCAGATGCGCCTCGAACGCCGCGTTGTCGGCGTCGTCGAGCACGCCGAGGACGTACGCGGCGATGTCGGTGTGCGCCGGCTTGCCCACGCCGCTCACCCCCGCTCCCGCAACGAGCGGCGCAGCGCGCGCACCGCGTGGTAGATCCGGGACTTCACGGTCCCCGGTGGCACCCCGAGCCTCTCGGCCGCCTCGTTGACCGTGCGGCCGTGGACGTAGGTCTGCAGGACCGCCTCCCGGTGCTCCGCGGACAGGGTCTGCAGTGCTTCGTACAGCATCATCGCGGCCAGGGTCCGGTCCGATTCGTCCGGCACCCCGACGGAGTTCGCGTCGGGCTCCTCGACCTCCTGGGGCCGCGCACGGCGGCTGCGCCAGCCGTCGATGACGATGCGGCGGGCCACGGTGTGCAGCCACGCCCGCAGCATCTCCGGCTCCCGGTCGAGCTTGTCGGCGTTGCGCCAGGCCCTGATCAGGGTCTCCTGCACGACGTCCTCGGCCCACAGGCGGTCACCCCCGGTCAGGGTGATCACGAACGCGAGCAGGGGGCGGCCGAACTCCCGGTAGAGGGCGGTGGCCAGGTCGTCGTCCTGGCCCGGGTCGGGCACCGGCTCGACCACGGTGCGGAGAATTCGGCTGTGGCGTCCCACGGCGGACATCTTTGCGGTATTCCGGTCGCGGAGTCCAGTGCGAAATTCGCGGAAAAATTCTTTGAACCGCTTCCGCGCCGCCGTCGTATACCCCGCTGACAGTTCCCGGGCCGATCCCCCGCGACCCGGACCTTTTCCGTCCACTGTGGATTCCAGGAAGGCGTCCCGACGTGCCCCGATCCCCTGCGCTGACACCACTGACCACCGGTTGCGTGGTCCTCGCGGTGATCACCGCGTGCGACACCGGCTCCCCCGCGCCGCTGCCGCCCCAGTCCGTTCCCGCGGCGGAGGCCGCGCCGGCGCTCAACGCCGTGCGCGCCTTCGACCTCGGCCGCATCGTGGTCGACGGCGCGGGATTCACCTTGTACCGCTACGACAAGGACACCACCGCCCCGCCGCGGTCCGCGTGTGACAGCGCGTGCACCCGGACGTGGCAGCCCGTGCCCGCGACCGCGGCGCAGCAGCTGCGCGGCATCGACCCGGCGCTCGTCGGGTCCGTCACCCGGGCCGACGGCACGGACCAGGTGACGCTCGCCGGGCACCCGCTGTACCGCTACCGTCCCGACGAAATGCCCGGCGAAACCGGCGGGCTGGGATCCGGCGACGCGTGGTTCCCGGTCAGCCCGGACGGGAACAAAGTGCAGGCCGCGAGCGATCCGGGACGAACTGATGCGTTCGGCCTCTAGACGATTCCTGACCATGCTGATGGTCCTGTTGTTCGTCCAATTGGCCGTACCACGGAATGTGACCGCGCAGACCGAATTGAGCGCCGCCGATCGCGATTTGCTGATCCGCGTCCGGCAGGCCGGGCTGTGGGAGATGCCCGCGGGTGACTGGGCCCGCACCCGCGCCCGCGACGAGCACGTCAAGGACGTCGGCATGACGCTGATGGTCGACCACGGGCGGCTCGACGTGCAGGTGCGCGACCTGGCCCGGCGGCGCGGGGTGACCCTGCCCGACCAGCCGACGGCCGACCAGCAGCGGTGGCTGGTGGAGATGCGCGACGCGCCGACGGCCGCCGACTTCGAGCGGGTCTTCGCCAACCGCCTGCGCGCGGCGCACGGCGTGGTGTTCGGCGTGATCGCGCAGGTGCGTGCGAACACCCGCGACGACGAGATCCGCGCGTTCGCCGCCGCCGCGAACCAGGTGGTGCTCCGGCACATCACGCTGCTGGAGAGCACCGGCCTCGTCGACTACACGCAGCTGCCCCAGCCGCAGTCCGGCACGGTGTCCGCCTCCGCCGGCGCGGCCCTCGACCTGGCGGCCACCGACGTCATCACCACCGTTGTGCTGGGCGCGCTGCTGTGCGGAGCGACGGTGCTCGTGCTGTGGCTGATCCGCCACCCCGCCAGACGACTGAAAGCTGGAGACAAGACGTGACACTCGAGTCCCTGATGCCGCTCGCGCAGCAGACGGCCGACACCGGTTTGCGCGGTGTCGCGGCCTTCTCCGCGCGGCTGGCGTACGCGTTCATGTGCCTGACCCTGTGCTGGGGCGTGCTGACCGCGACCGGCTGGGTCCGCAACATCACCGGCCGGAAAGCGCTGCGCAGCGGGCACATCGCGCTGGCCACGCTGACACTGGCCTTCGGCGCGATCCACGCCCTGTCGTTCCTGTTCCTGACCAGCGGCGCGTTCACCGTGGTGCAGCTGACTGTGCCGCTGAACGGGCTGGCGCGGCACAGCTTCGGCATCATCGGCATCGAGCTGATGCTCGCCGTCGCGCTCACCGCGGGCCTGCAGCGCTACACCGCCTACCGCCGCTGGCTGTGGGTGCACCGGCTGGCCTACCCGGCGGTCGCGCTGACCGCGCTGCACTCGTTCTTCGGCGCGATCGCCAACGGGCACCTCGCGCTGCTGTGGCTCGGCGGGATCACGCTGCTGGTGCCCGCGGTGACGCTGGCCGTGCTGCGGTTCCTGCCGACGCGGGTCCTGGAGCGCATCGGGCTGGTCGAGGAGCTGGTGTGAAGCTGCGCAAGGGACCACGTCTGAGCGTGAACAACGAGCGGTGCGAGTTGTTCGGCACCTGCCAGTGGGAGGCGCCGGGACTGTTCGAACTGGAGCGCAACGGCCGGCTGCGGTACCGGAGCCGGCTGACGGAAGAGGACTGGGAGCCCGCGGTCGCCGCCGCCCGCAGCTGCCCCATGCAGGCCATCCAGATCAAGGGGATCTCCGATGAGTGACGGCGACCGGATCGTGATCGTGGGGGCGGGCGTGGCCGGGCTGCGTGCCGCGGAACGGTTGCGGGAACTGGGTTTCGACGGCGAACTGGTGATCGTCGGCGACGAGGCGCGCAAGCCCTACCACCGGCCGATGGTGTCCAAGCAGTTGATGATGGGCACGGTCCGCCCGTCCGACGCGACGTTGCAGACCTACACCGACCTCGACGCGCACTGGCGGCTCGGCACCCGCGCGACGCACCTGGACACGCTGCAGCGCGTCGTGCACCTGCCCGGCGGCGAGGAGCTGTGGTACGACGGGCTGGTCATCGCGACCGGGGTGGTGCCGCGGCACCTGCCCGGTTCGCCGCGGCACGCCCCGCGGGTGCGGGTGCTGCGCACCGTCGAGGACGCGGCCGCGGTGCGGAAGGCGCTGGCGGCCAGCAACAAACCGGCGGTGGTGATCGGCAGCGGGCTGATCGGGTGCGAGTTCGCCGCGAGCATGCGGCAGATGGGCCGCGACGTGACGCTGGTCGGGCACGCGCGGGCGCCGCTGCACCGGTTCGGCACACGCATCGCCGAGGCGGTCACCGACATCCAGCTCAAGCACCGCGCGAGCCTGGCGATGCGGTCGGAGGTGCGGCACTGGATCGAGACGAAGGACGCGTTCGGGCTGCACATGACCAACAACAAGCTGGTCGTGGCCAGTTGCGTGATCCTGGCGATCGGCAGCGTGCCCGCGGTCGACTGGCTGCGCGGGTCCGGGCTGGTGATCGACGACGGGGTGCTGTGCGAGTCGACGCTGTTCGCCGTCGACGCCGACGACGTCGTGGTCGCCGGGGACGTCGCGTGCTGGCCCAACCTGCGGTTCGACGAGGTGCCGCGGCGGGTCGAGCACTGGCTCAACGCGGTGGAATCCGGTCGCGCGGCGGCGGAGAACCTGATGGCGGGCCGGCGGGCCGCGCAGCCGTTCACGCCGATGCCGCGGGCGTGGTCGAGCCTCTACGACGCGCGGCTGCAGATGGTCGGGATGCCCGCGCTGGCGGACGACACGGTGCAGCTCGCGCAGGGCGTGACGGGTTTCGTGCGCGGCGGGAAGCTCGTCGGGGCCGCGGGCTGGGACCGCCCGCGGGCGATGCTGCACTGGACCGCGGAACTGCACCGCCGGCTGCCTGCCCCGGCGACGGTTCCGGCGCCCGAACCCGTCGAGGCCGAGCGAGTGCCGGACTCCCCGGCCGAATGGCTGTCGGTGGGCTAGCCGTGGGGATCATGGACGGCGTTGACGGTGCGGTCGGTGTGTCGGGTTGATCAAGGCGAAGACTTCCGTGTTGGGTGAAGGTGCTTGACGCCCTTCCCGCACAAACGGAAGTCTTCGTGTCTCACCGTAACGCCCGACTGACGGAGTATGGGCGGCGGTTGCTGGTTGAGCGTGTCGCGGCGGGGCGGCCAGTGGCCATGTGGCGGTGAAGATGGGCGAGTAGCGGGCGACCGGACACAAGTGGTGGCGCCGGTTTCGGAAGGAAGGTTAGTCCGAGTTGGCCGACCGCCCGAGTCGCCCGCGCACCTCCCCGACCCGAACGTCTGCGGAGGTGGAGCACAAGGTTCTACACTTGCGGCAGGATCGCCGGCTCGGCCCCGCTCGGATCGCCGGGGTCCTGGACGTGCCGGCCTCGACCGTGCACCGCATCCTGGTGCGGTATCGAATGCCGAAGTTGGCCTGGCTGGACCGTCCCACGGGCGAGCAGATTCGCCGCCCGCCGCGCACCCCGAGTGGGGTTTGAGTTCGTGCACTGCGCCCTCGACGATCACTCCCGGCTGGCCTACGCCGAGATCCACCCCGACGAAACCCCGCCACCTGCGCTGACTTCCTCCGCCGCGCCGCCGCCGTGTTCGCCGCCCACGGCATTCCCACCATCGAACGAGTCATGACCGACAACGCCCTGGCCTACCGCCGCTCGCACGCCTTCCGCGCCGCGTTCGCCGAGATCGGCGCCCACCAGCGCTTCACCCGGGCCTACCGACCCCAACCAACGGCAAAGCCGAACGCTTCAACCGCACCCCGCCGAAGAATGGACCTACGCCCAACCCTTCACCAACTCACACCAGCGCACCGCCGCACTGCCCGACTTCCTCCACCACTACAACCACCACCGCACCCACACCGCCCTCAACGGACAACCACCCAACACCCGCGTCAACAACCTCCCGAGGCACTACAGCTAGCGGGCGCGGGGGTCTCCGGCGCTCCGCCGGCTGCGCCGGAGGCCCTCCCCCTCCAGAGGCACAACACCCGCACCCGCGAGTCCCACGCTCGCGGCCGCGAGTTCCGCACTCCCCGGCGCGAGTCCCACCGAGCGCCCGCGCGACCGCGGGGTAACACAGGGAAACCTGGTCGTCACCGGGGGACAAACCGTTGGCAACAGCGGCTTCCTAGCGTCGCCCGGCATGGATGCGACGACGGCTCCACCGGTTCAGCGTCAGGCCACCAAGGAAACCCTGGAGGACTACACCCTTCGCTTCGCGCCGCGGACCTACCGCCGGTGGACGCCGGCGGTCGTCGGGGCCTCCGCGCTCGGCGGCATCGCCTACATGGCCGACTTCTCGATCGGCGCAGGCATCGGCCTGACGCACGGCACCGGCAACGCCCTGCTCGCGATCGGCGTGGCGGCGGTCGTCATCTTCGTCACCGGCTTCCCGCTGGCCTACTACGGCGCGCGCTACAACATCGACCTCGACCTCATCACCCGCGGCTCCGGCTTCGGCTACTACGGCTCGGTCATTACCAGCGTCATCTTCGCCAGCTTCACGTTCATCTTCTTCGCCACCGAGGGCTCGATCATGGCCCAGGGGCTCCGCTTCGCGCTGGGCCTGCCGCTGTGGCTGGGGTACCTGGCATCCACTTTGGTCATCATCCCGCTGGTGATCTACGGCATGAAAGCGCTTGCGAAGCTGCAGAGCTGGACCAACCCGCTGTGGCTGCTGCTGATGGTCGCGCCGCTGGTGTTCCTCATCGTCCAGGACCCGGATTCGGTGTCGCGCTGGCTGTCCCACGAAGGCACCGGCGGTTCCGGCCTGAGCACGGCGGCAGTGATGCTCGGCGCGGGCGTGTGCCTGTCGCTGATGGGGCAGATCGGCGAGCAGATCGACTACCTGCGCTTCATGCCGCCGCGCACGGCCGAGAACCGGCGCGCCTGGTGGACGTCGGTCGTGCTGGCCGGGCCCGGCTGGGTGCTGTTCGGCGCGGTCAAGCAGGCGATCGGCGTGTTCATGGCCGTCTACGTCCTCGACGCCGTCGGCGCGGCGGCCGCGGTCGAGCCGATCGAGCAGTTCACCGGCGTGTTCAAGCAGATGATGCCGCCGTGGCTGGTCGTCCCGCTGGCGCTCGTGCTGGTCGTGCTCAGCCAGGTGAAGATCAACGTCACCAACGCCTACTCCGGGTCGCTGGCGTGGACGAACTCGTTCACCCGCGTCACCAAGCACTACCCGGGGCGCCTGGTCTTCGTGCTGGTCAACCTCGCGATCGCGCTGGTCCTGATGGAGGCGAACATGTTCAGCTTCCTCAACAACGTGCTCAGCTTCTACTCCAACTGCGCGATGGCCTGGGTCGTCACGGTCGCCACCGACATCGGGGTCAACAAGTACCTGCTCAAGCTGTCGCCGAAGCAGCCGGAGTTCCGGCGCGGCATGCTCTACGCGGTCAACCCGGTCGGTGTGGTGTCCTTCCTGGCCTCGTCAGTCCTGTCCATCGGGGTCTACTTCGGACTGTTCGGGGACGCGATACAGCCGTATTCGCCGCTGGTGGCGGTGGTGATCGCGGTGGTGCTGACCCCGCTGGTGGCGATCCTGACCCGCGGCCGGTACTACCTACGCCGCACCGACGACGGCATCACCGAGCCGCTGCTGGACGCCGACGGCAACCCGAGCGGCACCCGCTACGACTGCGCGGTGTGCGGCGAGCCCTACGAGCGCCCGGACATGACGGCGAGCGCGGCCGGCGGCACGATCTGCTCGCTGTGCCTGAGCACCGACCGCACGGGCACGCACGTGCTCCCCGCCTAGCTATCCGGACAGCACGCGCGCCGCGATCGTGACGAAGTCTTCCAGGTGCGGGCGCCGGTGCCCGTCGGCGACGGCGAGACAGATCTCGAACTCCTCGGCGTCGCTGATGGTCCGGTGGATCACGTCCGGCCGCGAGTAGTAGCGCGCCACGCTGCGCGGGATCATCGTGATGCCGAGACCGGCCGCGACGAGTTCCAGCTTCTCCTCGATCGTGCTGATCCGCCTGGTCTGCGCGTCGATGACGTGCTCGCCGTCCAGGTCGGCGTGCCGCACGCGTCGCCGCGCGGCCAGTGGGTGCGCGGCGGGCAGGCACACGACCTTCGGCTCGCTGCCGACGCGGAGGGTCTTCAGACCGGCGGGGTCGAACGGCTGCCGCAGGTACCCGACGTCGGCGCGGCCGTCACGCATCGCTTCGGCCTGCTCGAACCAGTTGAGGTGCAGCAGTTCGACCTCGACGTCCGGGTGCGCCTGCGCGAACGCCCGGACCGCGGGCGAGACGGTCAGCCCCGGCGCGAACCCGAGCACCAGCCGCCGCGCGCCCCGCGCCGCGCCGTACGCCCGGCGCGTCGCGGCGACCGCCGCCGCCAGCACACTGGGCGCGTCCGCGTACAGCTGCTCACCGGCCGCCGTCAGCCGCACCGAACGCGTGGTGCGCTCCAGCAGCTCGCAGCCCAATTCCCGTTCCAGCGCGCGGATCTGCCTGCTCAGCACCGGCTGCGCGATGTGCAGCCGCTCGGCCGCGCGGCCGAAGTGCCCGTGCTCGGCGACGGCGGTGAAGTACCGCAGCTTGCGCAGGTCCAGATCCATACCGGAAGGGTATCAATGTCCGCGAAGAGGTATTGGACGATCGGCGTGCGCGGGGCGGAGGGTGGACCACATGATCGTGGTAACCGCACCCACCGGCCGGATCGGCCGGCAGCTCACCGAATCCCTGCTCGCCGCGGACGCGCCGGTCCGTGTCATCGTGCGCGACCCGTCCCGGCTCACCGCGGCGGTCCGCGAGAAGGCCGAGGTCGTCACCGGGTCGCACGGCGACCCCGAGGTCGTCGGCAAGGCGTTCGCGGACGCCGACGCGGTCTTCTGGCTCCTCCCGCCCAACCACTCCGCCGACAGCCTGGACGCGGCGTTCCTGGACTTCACCCGGCCCGCGTGCGAGGTGTTCCGCGGCCGGGACCTGCGTGTGGTCGGGGTGTCGGCCGTCGGCCGCGGCGTGGCGGTCAACGCCGGGCACGTGTCGGCGTCGCTGGCGATGGACGACCTGATCGCGAGCACCGGCGTCCGGTACCGCGCGCTGACGATGCCGACCTTCATGGACAACCTCCTCTGGCAGGTGCCGTCGATCGCGCGGGACGGGGTCTTCGCCGAGATGGCCGTCCCGGACCACCGGCGGCCGCTGTGCGCGACGAAGGACATCGCCGACGCCGCCGCCCGGCTGCTGCTCGACGATTCGTGGAGCGGGCATGGCGAGGTTCCGGTGCTCGGGCCGGAGGACCTGACCTACCTGGAGGTGGCGGAGATCATGTCGGACGTGCTGGGCAGGCCGGTGCGGTTCGAGCAGCTCTCGGCCGAGGCACTGAAGGCGAGCCTGCGGCAGCGGGGCTGGTCGGAGGCGATGGCACAGGCCATGATCGACATGGCGACGGCCAAGAACGCGGGCCTGGACAACGCGGAACCACGCACGCCGGAAGCCACCACGCCGACGACGTTCCGCCAGTGGTGCGAGGAGGTTCTGCGGCCGGCAGTAGCATCCGCCGGGTGAAGATGATCGCCGTTCCGGGCGGGAGCGTGAGGGTGTCCGACCGGCGGACGCAGCGGAGCTGGTCCGTCGAGGTCGCGCCCTTCCGGATGGCGGCGCACCACGTGACGCAGGCGCAGTACGCGGCCGTGACCGGTTCCAGTCCCAGCGCTTCCCGGGGCCCGGAACTGCCGGTGGAGAGCGTGACGTGGGCGGAAGCAGCGCGGTTCTGCAACGCGTTGTCCGTCCACGAGGGACTGTCCCCGGTGTACTCGTTCGGGGCCGCCGTGGAGTGGGACCGGGCCGCGGACGGCTACCGCCTGCCCACCGAGGCGGAGTGGGAGCACGCCTGCCGCGCCGGAACGGACGGCCCGCGTTACGGCGACCTCGACGAGATCGCTTGGCACCGCGGCAATTCCGGCGAGCGGATCCACGATGTCGGCGGGAAACGCCCGAACGCGTGGGGGTTGCACGACATGATCGGCAACGCGTGGGACTGGTGCTGGGACGTCTACGACGCCCAGGTGTACGGCCCGTACCGCGTCCTGCGTGGCGGCGGCTGGTTCGACGAGCACTGGAGCTGCCGCGCCTCCGTCCGGCGCCGCAGCCACCCGTCCTACCGCAGCGACGACGTCGGGTTCCGCGTGGTCCGCTCCCAATGAGCGGGCGCGGGCTCTCGTGCTGCTGTCGCTGGTCTAGGCGGGTGTGGTGCCGCCCGCCGCGCAGCCGGGACCGGCCAGTGCCGGGGAACGGCCGCGCTCCGCTTGGTGGCGGCGCCTGAGCACGGCCACCGGACACTGCCTTGCCTAGCCAAGTCCATGCGCGGCTGGGCGGGGCGCACGGAGCCAGCGCTGTCGCTGATCCAGGCCAGTGGGGTGCCGCCGCCGCGCAGCGGCGCAGCCGGAAGCGGCCTACCGGGCCTGCGCCCTGGAAACAGCCGTGGCCCCATTTGGCGGCCGCGCTCACGCGGGGCCACCAAGCCGCGATTACGCGGGGCCACTCACCGGCACCGGGCCGGTGCTCCTCCACCGATGAATCCACCGCTGCGGGCCGCGCCCATCCGGATCGCGGCCCGCGCGGTGTCACTCGGTCGGGGCCTCCGCCGCGGCCGGCTGCGCCTCGCCGATCAGGTTCGACGCCCACTCCGTCACGCGCCGCGCGACGTCTTGCGCCGTCAGGCCCACGCTGGCGAGCACCTCTTCGCGCGAAGCGTGCGGCAGGAACTCCTGCGGCACGGCCAGGTCGCGCAGCGGCACGTCGCACTCGGCGTCCCGCAGCACGGATGCCAGCGCGCTGCCGAAACCGCCGTGCCTGCCGCTGTCCTCGACCGTCACGACCAGCCGGTGCTCACTCGCCAGGCCGACCAGCTCGCGCGGCACCGGCAGCACCCATCGCGGGTCGACGACGGTGACGCCGATGCCCTGGTCGGCCAGCCGTTCGGCGGCGGCCAGCCCGAGCGGCGCGAACGCACCCACCGCGACCAGCAGCACGTCGGCGCCCGCGCCTTCCCGCGGCCGCCGCAGCACGTCGATCACGCCGATCCGCTCCACCGCGGGCACCGACTCGGTGACGCTGCCCTTGGAGAACCGCAGCGCGGTCGGCCCGTCGGACACCGCCACCGCCTCGCGCAGCTCCTCACGCAGCGTCTGCGCGTCGCGCGGCGCGGCGACCCGGATGCCGGGCACCATGCCCAGCAGCGACAGGTCCCACATGCCGTGGTGGCTCGGCCCGTCCGGCCCGGTGATGCCGGCCCGGTCCAGCACCAGCGTGACCGGCTGGCGGTGCAGCGCGACGTCCATCAGCAGCTGGTCGAACGCCCGGTTGAGGAACGTCGAGTACACCGCGACCACCGGGTGCATGCCGCCCATCGCGAGGCCGGCGGCCGAGGTCAGGGCGTGCTGCTCGGCGATGCCCACGTCGAACCAGCGGTCCGGGTGCCGCTCGGCGAACTCGTGCAGCCCCGTCGAGCGCAGCATCGCGGCGGTGATCGCCACGACGTCCTCGCGCTCCTCGCCGATGCGCGCCAGCTCGTCCCCGAACACCGCGGTCCAGCTCAGGCCCTTCGGCTTGGGCAGGCCGGTTTCCGGGTCGATCGGGTCGGTCTGGTGCATCTGGTCGGCCTCGTGGTTCACCGCGGGCGGGTAACCGTGGCCCTTCTCGGTGACCGCGTGCACGACGACCGGCCCGCCGAACGCCTTCGCCGCCTGGAACGCCTTCTCCAGCGCCGCGATGTCGTGGCCGTCGACCGGGCCGAGGTACTTCAGCTTGAGGTCGGAGAACATCTCCTGCGGGCTCAGCGCGTCCTTGATGCCGGCCTTCGCCGCGTGCAGCGCCGCGTAGATCGGCTTGCCCACCACCGGCGTGTTGAGCAGCAGCTCGCGCCCGCCGTCGAGCATGCGCTCGTAGCCCGGCTGCAGCCGCAGTGAGGCCAGGTGCTCGGCGAACCCGCCGATCGTCGGCGAGTAGGACCGGCCGTTGTCGTTGACCACGATCACCACGGGACGACCCGGCTCGGCGGCGATGTTGTTCAGCGCCTCCCAGCACATGCCGCCGGTCAGCGCGCCGTCCCCGACGACCGCGACCGCGTGCCGCCCGCCGCCGGCGAGCTCGAACGCCTTCGACAGGCCGTCCACATAGGACAACGCGGTGGAGGCGTGGCTGTTCTCCACCAGGTCGTGCTCGCTCTCCTCACGGGACGGATAGCCCGACGGCCCGCCCTGCTGGCGCAGCAGGTCGAACTCGGTGTGCCTGCCGGTCACGATCTTGTGCACGTAGCACTGGTGACCGACGTCCCAGACGATCGCGTCCTTCGGCGAGTCGAACACCCGGTGCAGCGCCAGGGTCAGCTCGACCACGCCGAGGTTGGGGCCGAGGTGGCCGCCGGAGCGGCGGACCTTGTCGACCAGGAAGTCGCGGATCTCCCCCGCCAGGTGCTCGAGCTGGCCGTGTCCCATGCGCTTCAGGTCGGCCGGTCCGTGCACGGACTCCAGCAGCGTCACTTTCCACCTCACCCGCATAGATACCTCGCCCTGCCCGCCAGGGCGCGTCCAGTCAGTCTACGGAGAACCGTAGTCCTCCGGCCGCCCCGCGCGTTCCGGGTCACTGATCACGCGGTGAGAAGGTGCCGGCCGCTGCCGCAACCGTGTGAACACGGTCTCACTGACATGACGCACCGGGGTGCGCACGTGGTGACATCCCGTGAGATCGGGTCCGGCCAGGCGTGGCGTTACATCAGGCCACGGGATTGGTGAACCGATCAAGACTGATGTGGGTGGCGGCGCGGGGCGCCGGGCCCATTGGACCAGCTCACGGGCCGCGCCCCGCGTGCGCACCGCCGCACCCCGCGACACCCTCCGGACGCTCTCACCGCACCAGCACCACTCCGCTCCCGGGGCACCTCCCCCGCCCGGCGCATCACCGCCCGGCCAGCTCCACCCCGGCCGGCAGCGTCCCGGCCCGGTGCAGCTCCTCGAGGTGCGTGAGCAGCGTCTCCCGGAACGCGCGCGCCGCGTTGGTCGGCGCCACGTCCGTCCGCTGGGCCAGCGCGATGGTGCGGGTGATCTCCGGCGCGGTCAGCGGCGTCCCGCGCAGCGCAGGCCGCCCGGCGAGCACCAGGCTCGGCACCACCGCGACCCCGAGCCCCACCTCGACGAACCTCAGCACGGCGTCCATCTCCCCACCCTGCGCCGCGAACACCGGCGTGAACCCGGCGGCGCGGCAGGCCTGCAGGGTGGTGTCCCGCAGGTCGTAGCCCTCCCGGAACATCACCAGCGGCCGGTCGCGCAGCTCCGTCAGCCGGACCTCCGCGCCCAGGTCCACCCCGGCGGGCGAGGCCACCACCAGCCGCTCGCGCAGCAGGGGCACCAACGTCAGCGCCGCCTCCTCCCCCGCCGCGATCAGCACCGCCAGGTCCAGCTCGCCGTGCGTCAGCGCCCGCACGAGATCCTTCGAACCGCTCTCCTCCACCACCAGCTCGATGCCCGGGTAGTCGCGGTGGAAGCGGTGCAGCACGTCGGCGAACACCGTGACGCACAGGCTCGGCGTCGCGCCCACCCGGACCCGGCCACGGCGCAGTCCGACCAGCTCGGCGACCTCCAGCCGCGCCGTGTCCACGTCGGCGACGATGCGCCGCGCGATCGGCAGCAGCGCCTCGCCGGCCGGGGTCAGCGTGACGTTGCCCCGCGCCCGGCTGAACAACGGCGCGCCGAGTTCGTCCTCCAGCGCGCGGACCTGCTTGCTCAGTGAGGGCTGCGCCACATACGTGCGCTCCGCGGCTCGCGTGAAGTGCCGCGTCTCGGCCACGGCCAGGAAGTACAGCAGCTGCTGCAGAGTCATAGCTTGAGGCTATCGTCTCGAGCGCTTCGATATATTGGACGACTCGTCGCCGCGGGCCGCACGCTGCCCACGTGGCCCTTCTCGAACGTTCCGCACCACCACGCCGGCTGTGGTCCTCGACCGTCGGGCAGAAGGCGATCATGGCCGTGACCGGCCTGCTCCTGCTGCTCTTCGTCGTCGCGCACATGCTGGGCAACCTGAAGTTCTTCGTGTCCGCGGCGAGCTTCGACCACTACGCGGCCTGGCTGCGCACGATCCTGGACAGCGTCCTCGGGCACTCCGGGTTCCTCTGGTTGCTCCGCGCCGGCCTGGTCGTCTGCGTCGTCCTGCACGCCGTCACCGCGGCTCGTCTGGCGCGCCGCGCTCGCGCCGCCCGGCCGGTCCGGTACGCCCACCGCGGGCGCGTCCAAGGCGACTACGCGGCGCGCACCATGCGCTGGGGCGGGGTGATCCTCGCGTTGTTCGTCGTCTACCACGTGCTCGACCTGACCACCGGGCACCTCAACCCGAACGGCGTGCCGGGCGCCGTGCACGACAACGTCGTCGCCGACTTCCGGCTCTGGTACGTGACGCTGGTCTACACGCTGGCCGTGGTCGCGCTCGGGTTCCACATCCGGCACGGGCTGTGGAGCGCACTGCAGAGCCTCGGCACGTCCGGCGCCGCGCGGCGCACCGCGCAGGGCGTCGCGCTCGGCGTCGCGGTCGCCGTGACCGCCGGGTACCTGTCCGTCCCGTTCGCCGTCGTCACCGGATTGGCCGGGTGAGCACTGTGTTCGTCGAAGGAACCCCGATCTCCGACACCCGCGCGCCGGACGTCCCGCTCGAACAGCGCTGGGAGCGGCGGCGGTTCACCGCCCGCCTGGTCAACCCCGCCAACCGGCGCCGGCTCTCGGTCATCGTCGTCGGCACCGGCCTGGCCGGCGCGTCCGCCGCGGCCACCCTGGCCGAACTGGGCTACCAGGTCCGCTCGTTCTGCTACCAGGACAGCCCGCGCCGCGCGCACAGCATCGCCGCGCAGGGCGGGATCAACGCGGCCAAGAACTACCGCGGCGACGGCGACAGCGTCCACCGCCTCTTCTACGACACCGTCAAGGGCGGCGACTTCCGGGCTCGGGAGTCCAATGTGCACCGTCTGGCGGAGCTGAGCGTGCGGATCATCGACCAGGCCGTCGCGCAGGGCGTGCCCTTCGCGCGGGAGTACGGCGGGTTGCTGGACACGCGGTCGTTCGGCGGCGCGCAGGTGTCCCGCACCTTCTACGCCCGGGGGCAGACCGGGCAGCAACTCCTGCTCGGCGCCTACCAGGCGATGGCGCGGCAGATCCACCTTGGACGGATCGCGATGCACCCGCGCACCGAAATGCTCGATCTCGTCGTGGTGGACGGCCGCGCACGTGGGGTCGTGGTGCGCAACCTGGTCACCGGCGAGGTCTCCACGCATGTCGCGGACGCGGTGGTGCTGGCCACCGGCGGGTACGGCAACGCGTTCCATCTGTCCACGAACGCCAAGGGCTGCAACGCGACCGCGATCTGGCGCGCGCACCGGCGGGGCGCGCTGTTCGCGAACCCGTGCTTCACGCAGATCCACCCGACGTGCATCCCGGTCAGCGGCGGGCACCAGTCGAAGCTGACGTTGATGAGCGAATCGCTGCGCAACGACGGGCGGGTGTGGGTGCCCGTCGCGGCGGGCGACACGCGGCCGCCGTCGCAGATTCCGGAGGCGGAGCGGGACTACTTCCTGGAGCGCCGGTACCCGGCGTTCGGGAACCTCGTGCCGCGCGACATCGCCTCCCGCGCGGTGAAGAGCGTGTGCGACGCGGGCCGCGGGGTCGGGCCCGGCGGGCTCGGGGTGTACCTGGACTTCGCGGACGCGCTGGAGCGGCTCGGCCGGGACGGTGTGGAGTCCCGCTACGGCAACCTGTTCGCGATGTACGAGCGGATCACCGGGGACGATCCGTACCGGGTGCCGATGCGCATCTACCCGGCCGTGCACTACACGATGGGCGGGCTGTGGGTGGACTACGACCTGCACAGCACCATCCCCGGCCTGTTCGTGATCGGCGAGGCGAACTTCTCCGACCACGGCGCCAACCGGCTCGGGGCGAGCGCGCTGATGCAGGGGCTCGCGGACGGGTACTTCGTGCTGCCCACGACGATCGGCGACTACCTGGCCGACGGCCCGTTCCCGGCGGTCGGCGACGTGTCCGGGGCGCAGGCGGAGGTCGAGGACCGGATCGCGCGGCTGCTGTCCGTGGACGGGGACCGGTCCGCGGAGGACTTCCACCGCGAGCTGGGCGCGGTGCTGTGGGAGCACTGCGGGATGAGCCGCAACGAGACCGGGCTGCGGAAGGCGCTGGAGCTGATCCCGGCGCTGCGCGAGGAGTTCTGGTCGCGGCTGCGGGTGCCCGGTTCGGGGGCTGCGCTGAACCAGTCGCTGGAGAAGGCCGGGCGGGTCGCGGACTTCCTGGAACTGGCGGAGCTGATGTGCCTGGATGCGTTGCACCGCACCGAATCCTGCGGCGGGCACTTCCGGGAGGAGAGTCAGACCGCCGACGGCGAGGCGCGGCGCGACGACGCGGCGTTCTCGTACGTGGCCGCGTGGGAGTTCACCGGGGTGGGTCAGCCGCCGGTGCTGCACCGCGAGGCGTTGTCGTTCGACCATGTCACCCCCAGTCAGCGGAGCTACTCGTGAAACTCGTGTTGAAGATCTGGCGGCAGAAGGACGCGGCGGACCGCGGCGGGCTGGTGCGGTACGAGGTGGACGGCCTGTCGCCGGACATGTCGTTCCTGGAGGTGCTCGACGTGCTGAACGAGCGCCTCACCGCCGCGGGCGACGAACCGGTGGCGTTCGACCACGACTGCCGGGAAGGCATTTGCGGGGCGTGCGGGGTCGTGATCGACGGCACGGCGCACGGCCCGCAGGCGGCGACCACCACGTGCCAGCTGCACCTGCGGCACTTCGCGGACGGGCAGACCGTGACGGTGGAGCCGTGGCGGGCGCGGGCTTTCCCGGTGGTCAAGGACTTGGTGGTCGATCGTGGGGCGCTGGACCGGATCATCGAAGCGGGCGGGTACATCACGGCGCCGACCGGCAGTGCGCCCGACGCCCACGCGACGCCGGTGCCGAAACCGGCGGCGGACGTCGCTTTCGAAGCGGCGGCCTGCATCGGCTGCGGCGCATGTGTCGCTGCGTGCCCGAACGGTTCGGCCATGCTGTTCACCGCCGCCAAGGCGACGCACCTGGGGGTCCTCCCGCAGGGCGAGCCGGAGCGCCCGGCGCGGGCGGTGTCAATGGTCGCCGCGCAGGACGCGGAGGGCTTCGGAGGCTGCACGAACAGCGGCGAGTGCACGGCGGTGTGCCCGAAGGGGATCCCACTGGACACCATCGGCCGCCTGAACAGGGACGTACTGGGCGCGGCGCTGCGATCCGGGTGATGCGGAGGCGGGCGGCGCGGTGATGTGGGGGCGCGGGCGGGCAGCGCCGGGCGCGACAGCGCCGGGCGCGACAGCACCGGGCGCGACAGCACCGGGCGCGACAGCACCGGGCGCGACAGCACCGGGCGCGACAGCACCGGG